>NZ_CP077097.1:1680000-1990000 GCF_014269225.2 Pseudomonas anuradhapurensis | reverse complement strand
CCGCTGTCTACCTTGGCTGTTCCCTTTCAGGCCAATTGCGCACTATAGTGCGCAATCTCAACCTGCCAAGGATCGCCGTACAGAAATGAACACCCAGCCTCGCAGCCTGGCCGCCAACCTCTTTCCGATCGGCCTGCTGCTCATTGCCATGGCATCGATACAGTCCGGCGCTTCCCTGGCGAAAAGCATGTTTCCCATCGTCGGCGCACAAGGCACCACCACCCTGCGCCTGATCTTCGCCAGCATCATCATGCTGCTGATATTGCGCCCCTGGCGCGTGCGCATGACTGCCCACACCCTGCGTAACGTGATCATCTATGGCATGGCCCTGGGCGGCATGAACTTCCTCTTCTATATGGCGCTGCGCACGGTACCGATCGGCATTGCCGTGGCCCTGGAATTCACCGGACCACTGGCGGTGGCGATGTTGTCCTCGCGTCGGCCAATCGATTTCCTGTGGATTGCCCTGGCCATCGTCGGCCTGCTGCTGTTGCTACCGGCTGGTGATGGCGGGCAGGCCCTGGACCCGGTCGGTGCCGCCTATGCCCTCGGCGCCGGAGTGTGCTGGGCGCTGTACATCCTGTTCGGGCAACGTGCCGGGGCCGAGCATGGCATTCAGAGTGCCGCGCTGGGGGTTGTGGTGGCTGCCCTGTTTGTCGCGCCCATCGGTATCGCCCACGCTGGCAGCACATTGCTCACACCCGCCGTGATCCCCCTGGCCCTGGGCGTTGCGATTCTGTCCACCGCCCTGCCCTACAGCCTGGAAATGGTCGCGCTCACACGTATCCCGGCGCGCACCTTCGGCACCCTGATGAGCATCGAACCGGCATTCGGCGCACTGTCCGGCCTGCTGTTTCTCGGCGAAGTGCTGACGCTCACCCAATGGCTGGCGATTCTGGCGATCATCATTGCCTCGGTCGGCACCACCTTGTCCATGCGCAAGGAGCCCAGCCCGGCGGTCGCCGCAGACTGACATGAGAAATATTTTCATTTGAGACAGGAATAGTGATTGTGGCGGTCCGCCGCGCTGATTAAGCTGTCACAAAATCATCATCTCTACGCTATCTACTGGACAGAACACGGACGCTGGGGAAATTTCAGGAAGAATCAAAGCAATAACGACGGGGCCAGACGGCTGATCCGCCCTGCATTTAAGGACAGGAATGAAACGTATTTTTCTCATCCTGGCCATCTTGGCCATTGCTGGATGTGCCGCCACCGCCAAGACCGAGGTCAAAAGGGGCAAGAAGGGCCTGCATATCAATTGCTCCGGCCTTTCCTCCTCGTGGGACAACTGTTACAGCAAGGCTGCGAGCGCCTGCAGCACGCGAGGCTATCGCGTCATCGCACGCTCGGGCGATAGCGATGAAGAACCGGGTGACTACTTGTTCGGCATCAACCCGGCGGGTTACACCAGCCGCAGCATGATCGTCATCTGCAAATAAAAAAGGGCAGCTCGCAAGCTGCCCTTTTTACTTGAAGCCTTATAATGGCACGGTGCGCGCCTCAAGCCAGGCCAGCGCTTCGCCCTTGAGCAAGGGTGCCAGGCGCTCGCGCACCTGGGCGTGATAGCGGTTCAACCAATCCCGTTCGTCCCTGGCCAGCAGCTCGGGCAACAGGCAACGGGTGTCGATCGGGCACAGCGTCAGGGTTTCGAAATTGAGGAACTCGCCAAAGGCGCTCGTGCCGGCCTCGCGGGTGACGACCAGGTTCTCGATGCGCACGCCCCACTGCCCCGGGCGGTAGGTGCCCGGCTCGATCGAGCTGATCATGCCCGGCTGCATCGCGGTCTGCGGTGTCGGCGCGGCCTGATAGGCAATCACCTGCGGCCCTTCGTGCACGTTCATGAAATAACCCACCCCATGCCCGGTGCCATGGCCGTAATCCACCTGGTCAGCCCAGATCGGTGCCCGCGCAATGGCGTCGAGCAACGGCGACAGCACGCCACGCGGGAAGCTGGCGCGCGACAAGGCAATCATGCCCTTGAGCACGCGCGTGCAGTCCTGCTTCTGCTGCAGGCTGGGGCTGCCCACCGGTACCATGCGGGTGATGTCGGTGGTACCGCCCAGGTACTGCCCACCCGAATCGATCAGCAGCAGACCATCGCCCTCGATGACCGCGTGCGACTGTTCGGTGGCGCGGTAATGCGGCATGGCGCCGTTGCCATTGAAGGCGGCAATGGTCGCGAAACTCAACGAAACGAAGCCCGGGCGCCGGGCTCGCGCAGCGCTCAGGCGCTCGTCGATGGTGAGTTCGGTGATGGTTTCCTGACCGAGGTTGGCCTCGAACCAGGCGAAGAATTCGCACAGGGCCGCGCCGTCCTGCTCCATCGCCTGGCGAATGTGCATCAGGTCGTCTTCGCCTTTGCACGCCTTGCTCAGGGTGGTGGGGTTGATTCCCTCGACCAGCTCAACCCCGCCGGGCAGGTTATCCAGCAGGCCACAGGTGACCCGGGCGGGATCGATCTGCAATCGGCTGCCGGCTGGCAGGGCGCCGAGGGCGCTACCGGCTTCGGTGTAGTCACGCACCTCGATGCCATCCACTGCCAGCACCTGGCGCAGATGGTCATCGAGCTTGTCCTGGCCGACGAACAGGATGGCTTGCTCCTGGCTGATCAGGGCGAACGCCATGAACACCGGGTTGTAGGACACGTCGCTGCCGCGCAGGTTGAAGAGCCAGGCGATGTCGTCCAGGGTGGCGATGAAGTGCCAGTCGGCGCCCTTGGCCTGCAGGCTCTGGCGCAACTGCTTGAGTTTTGCTGCCCGGCTCACCGTGGCGTGCGGCGGCAGGTGCTGGTAGACCGGGTTGCCCGGCAGCGCCGGGCGCCCATCCCAGACCTGTTCGAGCAGGTCCCGGCCGGTCACCAGCCGCGCCCCGCGCAGCTTCAACCGGTCGCCCAGCTGGCGTGCCGAAGCCAGGGCCATGACCGCACCATCCACCGCCACGCTGCCGTTGCGCTCGACGTGGTCGCCCAGCCATTCCAACGCGCCGGGTTTGCCTGGCAACAGCTTCATCAACTCGATGCCAGTGCCTGCCAGCTCGTGCTCCGCCTGTTCCCAATAGCGGCTATCGACCCATAACCCGGCAAAGTCGGCCGTGACCACCAGCGTGCCAACCGAGCCATGGAAGCCAGACAGCCACCGGCGCCCCTGCCAGTATGCCGGCAGGTATTCGGAAAGATGGGGGTCGGCCGAGGGTACCAGCAAGGCATCGATGCCCTCTGCGGCCATGACTTGGCGCACGTGTGCAAGGCGCTGCGGCACGCTTTGCCCAAGGGTGGTCTGAACGTTCATGCGCTCTCCTGCGGCTACATCACGATTGATCCAGTGTGCCGATAATGGAACAGCCGTCGAAGCCCTGCAATCGTGGCGACCGACACACGGTATGCATTGCCCGCCACGCCCTGCACATACAGGACATTTCCTACAGCGCGGCCGGGACCACCGATCAAGTTTTGCTGAACTTCGCCAAAGTAACGGCTTCACACAGATACATTCACTGCATACAGGCAAACGACCATGCCCAATGCCAGCGCCCCTAAAAGCGGCGTGGTGCTGCTCGACACCCGGGCACGCACCCCTGACCACGAGCATGCCGTGCATCTCAAGCTCGCCGAAGGCCTGGCGCGCTTGCTGGGTTGCCCATACGTGCAGCCCAGCCAACCGCCGAGCGCCGCCGATGGCTACTACTACCTGCCCACCGAAACCTTGGTCGACCCCAAGCGCCAGGCCAGCCTGGGCATCTGCAGCGAGCACGACCTGTTCGGTGGCCTGGTCGCCTATCCATACATGGCGACCAAGGCAATCTCCCACCCGTTACCGGCGGGGGCCAGTTTCCCTCCAGGCTGGACCGATGCCTTCGCCCGGCAAGCCAGCGACGCCCTGTTGCGCGGCTACACGGTGTTCAGCAAGGCCGACGCACGCAACGCCGCGCACCTGCTGCTGCTGGACGGCCCATTGCGGATCAAGCCCGTGCTGGCTTGTGCAGGCCGCGGGCAGCAGGTCATCACCACGCTGGATGCGCTGGAGCCACTGCTGGCCGGCATGGATGACCAGGAACTGGCCCTGTGGGGGCTGGTGCTGGAAGAAGACCTGAGCGAGGTGCAGACCTTCAGCGTCGGCCAGGTGCGCGTCGCCGGCCACACCTGCAGCTATCACGGCATCCAGTACCTGACCCGCGATCACCAGGGCGTCGAAGTCTATGGCGGCTCCGATCTGGTGGTGGTGCGCGGCGGCTACGACGCGCTGCTGCAGCTACCACTGGAAGATCACCTGCGCCTGGCCATCAACCAGGCAATCGTCTACGAGCAGGCAGCCGAGCGCCACCTGCCGGGCTTCATCGCCTCGCGGCGCAACTATGACATCGCCCGCGGCTTCACTGCCGAGGGCCACTTGCGCAGCGGCGTACTCGAACAATCCTGGCGGCTGGGCGGCGCCAGCAGTGCCGAACTGCTGGCCTTGCAAGCCTTTGCCGGCGACCCGGCATTGCAACGGGTGCGGGCTTCCACCCATGAAGTATTCGGCATCCCCGAACTGCCCACTGACGCCACCCTCTTCTATCAAGGAAACGACAGTGAACTCGGACAACTCAGCAAATTTGCGCGGATTCGCGACTATGACCATTCAGAGTGAAACCGTTGAACTGCAGGTCGAGGATGACAGCATCGTCGGCACCCTGGTCAGCCCTGGCAGCAAGATGCCGGGCATTCTCTTCGTGCATGGCTGGGGCGGCAGCCAGCAGCGCGACCTGGCACGTGCCCGGCATATCACCGGGCTGGGCTGTGTCTGCATGACCTTCGACCTGCGCGGCCACGAAAAGACCGAAAGCCAACGGCTGACCGTTACCCGCGAACAGAACCTGATGGACCTGGTAGTGGCCTACGACCGCCTGGTCAGCCACCCCGCTGTCGACAGCAGTGCCATCGCCATCATCGGCAGCAGCTATGGCGGCTACCTGGCCACCCTGTTGACCCGCGAGCGGCCAGTCAAATGGCTGGCCCTGCGCGTCCCTGCCATGTATTGGGACGAGGAATGGGACATTCCCAAGCAGACCCTGGACCGGCAGCGCCTCAACGCTTACCGCCAGCGCCCGCTCGGGCCGGCGGACAACCGCGCCCTGGCAGCCTGCGCCGAGTTCGCCGGCGATGTGCTGCTGGTGGAGTCCGAACAGGACGACTATGTGCCGCACAGTACGCTGATGAGCTACCGCTCGGCATTTGTCAGCGCTCATTCGCTCACGCACCGCATCGTCGACGGTGCCGACCATGCGTTGTCCAGTGAAGCTTGTCAGAAGGCCTACAGCTCGATCCTGGCGTCGTGGATCAGCGAAATGGTCATCGGCGCCCGGCTGGACCGTTACCCGCACTATGCGCCCTGGTATGCCTGAGCTTCACTCAGCTGGCAGTGCAGGCCGCCATCGGCGCCACGGACCAGGCTGCGCAGGGTCTGGTAGGCGGCAAACCTGACGCCACGCGCCTGATGCTCGGCGAGCAGTTCGAGAAACGGCTCCTCGACAAAATAGGCAGCGGCCGCCGCCCACGCCTGGCGGGACTGCCATTGCAGGTACTGCAACACTCGGCTGCCATCGTCACTGGCCTGGATGCTGACCCCCTGCAACCCCTCACAGCGTGTGGCCAGCTCTTCACTGCGCGCCACCAGCGCCTGGGCCAATGCCTGCTGGCGGACGCCGGGTACTTCATATTCGATCATCTGGGTAAACCACAGGGCATGGGGTGTTGCCATCATGAGCAGTCTCCTTGCTACGGACGCATGCAGCGCGATGCCGGGCAGGGTAAAACCTCAAGTTAAGTCAAGGTCAAGCGTTTTTCCGCTGCGGATACGCCGCACTCGCCCTGGCCGGAGACGGCAAAGCGCCGGCGATAATCGCTCGGGGTCAGGCCGGTTATGCGCTGAAACACCTTGCGAAACGCGCCCGGGTCCTGGTAGCCGACACCCCAGGCGATCTGATCGACGGTGCGCCGGGTGAACTCCAGCAAGCGGCACGCCCGCCCTACCCTCACTTGCTGGCAGTATTCGGTCGGCCGCAGCCCCGTTGCAGCACGAAAACGGCGCAGGAAAGTGCGGGCTTCCAGCCCCGCGCATGCAGCCATGCCGGCCAGGTCGACATCCTGCCCGCCATTGCCCTGCAACCAGTGCTGGACTTTCAGCACCGCCTCGTCGCCATGCTCCAGACGCGGGCGGAACACGGCACCAGGCAGCGGCGCCGACACCGGTTGCACTGCCAGGTAGCGGGCGGTTTCGCCTGCCAGGGTCGCGCCCATGAAGCGCTCCAGCAAACGCAGGCCCAGGTCGGTCCAGGCCATCAAGCCGGCCGAGGTGATCAGGTCGCCATCATCGAGCAAGGGCTGCTGGGCCCCGACCCGTATCCTGGGAAACCGCTGGGCCAGCGCTTGCACGTAGTTCCAGTGGGTACAGGCCGGGCGCCCGTCGAGCAGGCCGCTGGCAGCGATGAAGAACACACCGATGCACACCGAGGCCAGCACCGTGCCGCGCCCGTGCAGCTCGCGCAGCGGCGCACGGTGGCGCTCCAGCAACTCGGCTTGCGGTGCCGACTCCAGGCTCGGCGGTATGATCAGCACGCGCAGATCAGGCAAGGCGGCGCCTGGGCTCTCGGGCGCAGGCTGCAGTTGCCCCAGGTCGTCGACTTGCCAGAAGCTGACACGTAGCCGCGGCAACTCGACGGCCCCCAGCTCGGCGGCTACCCGGTTGGCCACCAGAAACAGGTCGGCCAGGCCATGCACAGCAGCACGCTGCGCGCCCTGGTACAGCAGCAGGCCGATATCCAGGCTGGTGGCATTGTCAGTTTTTGCCCGCATAGTGTCGTTTGCGCCAATCCTCAGGTCAGTGGCCACAGCCTATAACTAACGTCATCCAACGACTACTGCCACAGGAGGCAGCATGAGCAAGCAGGCGCTGATCATCATCGACATCCAGAACGACTACTTCCCCGGCGGCAGATGGACCCTCGATGGCGCTGAGCAGGCAGCCGACAATGCCGCACGCCTGCTGGCGGCGGCACGCCAACGGGGCGACCTGGTGGTGCATGTGCGGCATGAGTTCGAGAGTGCCGATGCGCCGTTCTTCGCGCCAGGCTCGCAAGGGGCGGCCATCCACGCCAAGGTCCGGCCCGCAGCGGGCGAGCCGGTGGTGCTCAAGCACAAGGTCAATGCCTTCCTCGGCACCGACCTGGAGCATACGCTGGACCAGCACGGTGTCGAAGCCTTGACCATCGTCGGCAGCATGAGCCACATGTGCATCGACGCTGCCACCCGCGCCGCGGCCGACCTGGGCTACGCCGTGACCGTGGCGCACGATGCCTGTGCAACCTTGCCCCTGGAGTTCGATGGCAAGCAGGTGCCGGCGGCGGACGTGCATGGGGCGGCAATGGCGGCGCTGGCGTTTGCCTATGCCAAGGTAGTCAAGACCGATGAACTGATAGGAAACTGACCGCGAGCCTCGGAATGTGCCTACGGGCCTCATCGCCGGCAAGCCGGCTATCACAGGTTCTCCACTGGCTCCGAGCGTGAAGGTGGACCAGTGGGCGCTGGCCTGCCGGCGATGAGGCCCGCAAACCCGCAAGACTTCTCGATCAGATCACCACATTGCGCACAAAGCGCACCGCCACGGCCCCGTCATTGCGGTAGGCATAGCGACAATTGCTGGCGAACACATGGAACTGGCCCTGCTGCAGGCAGTGCTCGAGGCCTTCGATGATCAGTGTCAGTTGCCCTTCGGCGACATAGATCTGCTCGCTCCAGCCTTCGGCATCGGCTTCGCTGCGATAGCACTCGCCGGGCGCCAGGGTCCACTCCCACAGCTCCACCTCGCGCCTTGCCGGGCTGCTGCCCAGCAGCACCGCCCTGCTCTGTGGATGCTCACCCGCCCAGGCCAGCTCTTCGATACGGCCCGGGTCACGCTGGTCCGGAGCCTGGATCAGGGTGCTGAAGGCCACGCCGAGGGCTTCGGCAATCAGGTCGAGGGTCGTCAGGCTGACATTCTTTTCGCCCGCCTCGATCGCCACCAGCATGCGCCGGCTGACCCCGGAACGCTCGGCGAGCGCCGTCTGGCTCATGCCTGCGGCGTTGCGCAGGCTGCGTACATTGAGGCTGACATGTTGTAGCACCGACGCCCGGTGCGAAGATTCTTTGTGCACTATAGTGCTCACTGGTCGGGATTGCGCAGTATACTGCCCACTTTGCGGCGATTGTGCGCCGCCCCTTCCGAGTACGCAAGACCATGAACCAGCCCAGCAGCAAGCCGACCGCCGCCGTTACCTTTCGCCTGAGCAAGGCCGAACTGGTGCTGGTCTTCATCACCATGTTGTGGGGCGGCACCTTTTTGCTGGTGCATAACGTGATGGCCGTCAGCGGGCCGATGTTCTTCGTCGGCCTGCGCTTCGCAGCAGCCGCGCTGTTCGTGGGCGTGGTATCGGCGCGGGCACTGCCTGGGCTGACGTTCACCGAACTCAAGGCCGGCGTGCTGATCGGCGTGTCGATCATGCTTGGCTACGGCCTGCAGACCATGGGCCTGCAAACCATCAGCAGCAGCCAGTCGGCATTCATAACCGCGTTGTATGTGCCGTTCGTGCCGCTGCTGCAATGGCTGGTGCTGGGCCGCCGGCCCGGCCTGATGCCGAGCATCGGTATCGGCCTGGCGTTCATCGGCCTGATGCTGCTGGCCGGCCCGGAAGGCGGCCGCCTGCATTTCAGCGAGGGCGAGCTGGTGACCCTGGTCAGCGCAGTGGCGATCGCCGGCGAAATCATCCTGATCAGCCGCTATGCCGGCCAGGTCGATGTGCGCCGGGTCACCGTGGTGCAACTGGCGACCGCCTCGCTGCTGGCATTCCTGATGATCGTGCCGACCCAGGAGCGCATTGCTGATTTTTCCTGGCTGCTGCTGGCCAGTGCGGTGGGCCTGGGCGCGATGAGCGCGGTGATCCAGGTGGCGATGAACTGGGCCCAGAAATCGGTCTCGCCCACCCGCGCCACGCTGATCTATGCCGGCGAACCCGTGTGGGCCGGGATCGTCGGGCGTATCGCCGGCGAACGCTTGCCAGGCGTGGCACTGCTCGGTGGCCTGTTGATCGTGATCGCGGTGGTGGTCAGCGAACTCAAGGTGCGTCGTGCGGGCGAAACCGAGCCAGCGCTGGAAGCACAGAGTGAACGCTAGCGGCACGCCCCGTCTCTAAAGCTGCGGCTATGCTTTGTAAGAAACTGTTATAAAAAATCAGCTGGTCACAGCCTGTTTGTAGGATTCTGCGACAGCTTGCGTGTTGGTGATCCCCCCCCTGGCACGTATGATTCCTGGCAAACTTCTCCAGAATAGGCCGCTATGTCATTGATAGTGCTATTGCTCCTGCCGTTCGTGGGCAGTTGCCTGGCAGCCGTGCTGCCGCACAACGCACGTAACGCGGAGTCCATTCTCGCCGGGCTCGTCGCCCTGGTCGGCACTGTCCAGGTAGCGCTGCTGTACCCTCAGGTTGCCCACGGCGGCGTGATCCGCGAAGAGTTCCTCTGGCTGCCCAGCCTGGGCTTGAACCTGGTACTGCGCATGGACGGCTTCGCCTGGCTGTTCGCCTTGCTGGTGCTGGGCATCGGTGCGCTGGTGTCGCTGTATGCCCGCTACTACATGTCGCCACAAGACCCGGTACCGCGCTTCTTCGCCTTTTTCCTCGCCTTCATGGGCGCCATGCTCGGCCTGGTGATCTCCGGCAACCTGATCCAGCTGGTGTTCTTCTGGGAACTCACCAGCCTGTTCTCCTTCCTGCTGATCGGCTACTGGCACCACCGTGCCGACGCCCGTCGCGGTGCCTACATGGCGCTGATGGTCACGGGTGCGGGCGGCCTGTGCCTGCTGGCAGGGGCACTGCTGCTCGGCCATGTGGTGGGCAGCTACGACCTGGACAAGGTCCTGGCTGCCGGCGACGTCATCCGCCAGCATGCACTGTACCCGGTGCTGCTGCCGCTAATCCTTATCGGTGCCCTGAGCAAGAGCGCCCAGTTTCCCTTCCAGTTCTGGCTGCCCCATGCCATGGCCGCACCGACCCCGGTGTCGGCCTATCTGCATTCGGCGACCATGGTCAAGGCCGGGGTGTTCCTGCTGGCCCGCCTGTGGCCGGTGCTGTCGGGCAGCGAAGAGTGGTTCTGGATCGTCGGCGGTGCAGGCGCCCTCACCCTGCTGCTTGGCGCCTTTGCCGCCATGTTCCAGAACGACCTCAAGGGCCTGCTGGCCTATTCGACCATCAGCCACCTGGGCCTGATCACCCTGCTGCTGGGGCTCAACAGCCCATTGGCCGCCGTTGCCGCCGTGTTCCACATCCTCAACCATGCCACCTTCAAGGCCTCGCTGTTCATGGCCGCCGGCATCATCGACCATGAAAGCGGCACCCGTGACATTCGCCGCCTGAGCGGCCTGGTGCGGCTGGTGCCGTACACCGCCACTCTGGCCATGGTGGCCAGCGCCTCGATGGCCGGCGTGCCGTTGATGAACGGCTTCCTGTCCAAGGAAATGTTCTTTGCCGAAACGGTGTTCATCAGTGCCACCGCCTGGGTCGAGGCCACGTTGCCGGTGATCGCCACCCTGGCTGGCACCTTCAGCGTGGCCTATGCCCTGCGCTTCACCGTCGACGTCTTTTTCGGCCCCAGCGCCGAAGACCTGCCGCACAACCCACATGAACCGCCACGCTGGATGCGTGCGCCAGTCGAGTTGCTGGTGTTGACCTGCCTGGTAGTGGGCATCTTCCCCGCCCAGTCAGTCGGCCCGCTGCTGGCAGCTGCCGCCCTGCCGGTCGTGGGCGGTACCCTGCCGGAGTACAGCCTGGCCATCTGGCACGGCTGGAACGCGCCGCTGATCATGAGCCTGATAGCCATGAGCGGCGGCATCGTGCTGTACCTGGTGCTGCGCAAACAGCTGCGCCTGGGCCGCTTCCCCTACCCGCCGCTGATCGAGCGCTTCAACGGCAAGCGCCTGTTCGAGCACGGCCAGGTGCAACTGATGCTGCTGGCGCGGCGCATCGAGCGCCTGCTTACCAGCCGCCGCCTGCAATCGCAGCTGTTCATGCTGGTACTCGCCGCCTTCTTCGCCGGCCTCATCCCCATGCTGTACAGCGGCCTGAGCTGGGGCGACCGGCCGAAGATTCCCGGCTCGGGCGTGTTCGTCGCGCTGTGGCTGATTGCGATTGCCTGCGCTATCGGCGCCGCCTACCAGGCCAAGTACCACCGCCTGGCGGCCTTGATCATGGTCAGCGTCTGCGGCCTGATGACCTGCATCACCTTCGTCTGGTTCTCGGCGCCCGACCTGGCCCTGACCCAGCTGGTGGTGGAAGTGGTCACCACCGTGCTGATCCTGCTCGGCCTGCGCTGGCTGCCACGGCGGATCGAAGGTGTGTCGCCACTGCCGGGCAGCCTGGACCGTGCACGCATGCGCCGCTTGCGCGACCTGTTGCTGGCAGTGCTGGTAGGTGGCGGCATGGCGGTGCTGTCCTACGCCATGCTGACCCGCCCGACACCCAACGACATTTCCTCGTTCTACCTGAGCCGCGCGCTGCCCCAGGGTGGTGGCACCAACGTGGTCAATGTCATGCTGGTCGACTTCCGTGGCTTCGACACCCTTGGTGAAATCACCGTGCTGGTGGCCGTTGCGCTGACCGTGTTCGCGTTGCTGCGGCGCTTCCGCCCACCGAAGGAAAGCATGCAACTGCCGTCGCAGCAGCGCCAGCTGGCACCCGATGTGGTCACCGACCTGATCAACCCGCGGCATGCCACCGACACCGCCCTGGGCTTCATGATGGTGCCTGCCGTGCTGGTGCGCCTGCTGCTGCCGATCGCCCTGCTGGTATCGATGTACCTGTTCATGCGTGGCCATAACCAGCCAGGGGGAGGCTTCGTCGCTGGCCTGGTGATGTCGGTGGCGTTCATCCTGCAATACATGGTGGCCGGCACCCAGTGGGTCGAAGCACAGATGAGCCTGCGCCCGCTGCGCTGGATGGGCACCGGGCTGCTGTGCGCAACCCTGACCGGGGCAGGCGCCATGCTGTTGGGCTACCCGTTCCTCACCACCCATACCGCCCACCTGCACCTGCCGGTGCTTGGCGATGTGCACGTGGCCAGTGCGCTGTTCTTCGATGTCGGCGTGTTCACCGTGGTGGTCGGCTCGACCCTGCTGATCCTCACGGCCCTGGCGCACCAGTCGGTGCGCGCCTACCGCCCGGGCAACCCGGCGAAAACCAGCCAAGCGGGAGCCGCCTGATGGAAGAAGTGATTGCAATCGCCATCGGCGTCCTGGCCGCCTCGGGGGTATGGCTGATCCTGCGCCCGCGGACCTACCAGGTGATCATGGGGCTGTGCCTGCTGTCGTACGGGGTCAACCTGTTCATCTTCAGCATGGGCAGCCTGTTCATCGGCAAGGAACCGATCATCAAGGACGGCCTGCCGCAGGACCTGCTGCATTACACCGACCCGCTGCCGCAGGCGCTGGTGCTCACCGCCATCGTCATCAGTTTCGCCATGACCGCCCTGTTCCTGGTGGTGTTGCTGGCCTCGCGCGGCCTGACCGGTACCGACCACGTCGATGGCCGGGAGCGTGACGAATGAGCGGCATGAGTCAACTGATCATCGCGCCCATCCTGCTGCCGTTGGTAACGGCGGCGGTAATGTTGCTGCTGGGCGAGAAACACCGGCAGCTGAAGGCCCGGTTGAACCTGCTGTCGACCTTCACTGGCCTGGCCATCGCGGTCAGCCTGCTGTTGTGGGTACGCATCCAGGGCCAGGCGGAATCGATCGGCGTCTATCTGCCAGGCAACTGGCCGGCACCGTTCGGCATCGTGCTGGTGGTCGACCACCTGTCGGCGCTGATGCTGACCCTCACCGGCACCATCGGTTTCAGTGCCCTGCTGTTTGCCCGAGCCCGCTGGGATGGCGCCGGGGCCAGTTTCCATGCGCTGTTCCAGATCCAGTTGATGGGCCTGTACGGCGCCTTCCTCACCGCCGACCTGTTCAACCTGTTCGTATTCTTCGAGGTGCTGCTGGCAGCCTCCTATGGCCTGCTGCTGCACGGCTCGGGGCGTGCCCGGGTGCGTGCCGGCCTGCACTACATCGCCATCAACCTCTTTGCCTCGTCACTGTTTCTGGTCGGCGCGGCGATGCTGTATGGCGTGACTGGCACCCTGAACATGGCAGACCTGGCCGTGAAGATCCCGCTGGTGCCGGAGGCCGACCGTGGCTTGCTGCATGCCGGTGCGGCCATCCTGGCCATCGCCTTCCTGGCCAAGGCCGGCATCTGGCCATTGAACTTCTGGCTGGTGCCGGCCTATGCCTCGGCCAGCGCGCCGGTGGCGGCGCTGTTCGCGATCATGACCAAGGTTGGTCTGTATGCCGTGCTGCGCCTGTGGACCCTGCTGTTCTCGGGGCAGGCCGGGGCTTCGGCGCACTTCGGTGGCGACTGGCTGGTATCAGGTGGCCTGGTCACCCTGGCAGTGGCGGCGGTGTCGATCCTGGCGGCGCAACGCCTGGAGCGGATGGCTGCCCTCAGTATTTTGGTCTCGGCCGGTACCCTGCTCGCCGCCATCGGCTTCGCCCAGTCGGCGCTGACCGGTGCAGCGTTGTTCTATCTGGTCAACTCGACCCTGGCGCTGTGCGCGCTGTTCCTTCTCGCCGAGCTGGTCGAACGCTCGCGCTCGGCCAATGAAGCACCGCTGGACGAAGAGGAAGACGCCATGCCACCGCCGCTGGAGTCACTGCACCCGCCCAAGGGCATCAACCTCGATGATGAGCAACAGGTGGTGATCGGCCAGATCATCCCCTGGACCATGGCGTTTCTCGGCCTCAGCTTCATCGCCTGTGCCCTGCTGATCATCGGCATGCCACCGTTGTCGGGCTTTATCGGCAAGCTCAACCTGATCAGCGCGCTGTTCAACCCGCTGGGGCTGGGCGTGCCCCCTGAACAACCACTGGGTATGTCCGGCTGGGGCCTGGTGAGCTTGCTGATCCTGTCAGGCATGGCCTCGCTGATTGCCTTTGGCCGCGTCGGCATCCAGCGTTTCTGGAAGCCCGAAGAGCGTCCGTCACCGCTACTGCGCCGCTATGAATGCCTGCCCATCGTCATCCTGCTCGGCCTGTGCATGGTTCTCAGCCTCAGGGCCGAGCCGTTGCTGCGCTATACCCAGGACACCGCCGCCAGCCTGCAGGCTCCCGAGCTTTACATACAAGCCGTCATGGCCGCGCGACCCGTCCCCGGCCCGACCTCGCTCGACGTACAGGTGCAGCCATGAAGCGACTGTTCCCCGCCCCGCTGTTATCGGTGTCGCTGTTCGCGCTGTGGCTGCTGCTGAACCTTTCGCTCAGCCCCGGCAACCTGCTGCTGGGTGCTGCACTCGGCGTGCTGGCGCCGCTGCTGATGGCACCGCTGCGCCCCCAGCATGCCCATGTGCGGCGGCCACTGGTCATCGCCCGGCTGATCGGCCGGGTCGGCATTGATGTGATCATCTCCAACCTGCTGGTGGCCCGTGGCGTGCTGCGTGCCGGCAAGCAGCCGCCACGCTCGGCGTTCGTGCACATCCCGCTGAGCCTGCGCGATGCGCATGGCCTGGCGGCGCTGTCGATGATTACCACGGTAGTGCCAGGCACGGTCTGGTCCGAGCTGGCGCTGGACCGCAGCGTCTTGCTGCTGCATGTGTTCGACCTGGACGATGAGGCGGCCTTCATCCAGCACTTCAAGGACACCTACGAACGCCCGCTGATGGAGATCTTCCAATGACAGGTCTGCTTGCCAATGCTGTCCTCGCCAGCCTGTTCATCTTCGCCCTGGCCATGGCCCTGGCACTGATCCGGCTGTTCCGCGGCCCGTCCGCCCAGGACCGGGTGCTGGCGCTGGACTACCTGTACATCCTGGCCATGCTGAGCATGCTGGTGCTGGGCATCCGTTATGCCAGTGACACCTACTTCGAAGGTGCACTGCTGATTGCGCTGTTCGGCTTCGTCGGCTCGTTTGCCCTGGCCAAGTTCCTGCTGCGCGGTGAGGTGATCGAATGACTGAACCCCTGCAACTGCCGTTCTGGGTAGAACTGGTGACCGCCGTGCTGCTGCTGGCCGGTAGCCTGTTTGCGCTGGTCGGTGCCGTGGGCCTGGTACGCCTGAAGGACTATTTCCAGCGCATGCACCCGCCGGCACTGGCCTCGACCATCGGCGCCTGGTGCGTGGCGCTGGCCTCGATCATCTACTTTTCCTGGCTCAAGCAAGCGCCGGTGCTGCACGCCTGGCTGATTCCGATCCTGCTGTCCGTTACCGTGCCGGTCACCACCCTACTGCTGGCCCGGGCAGCGCTGTTCCGCAAGCGCATGGCCAACGAGCCGGTGCCGGAAGAAGTCAGCAGCGGGCGCGATCGCGGCAACTGACCAGTCGCCTCACGCCTGGCTGAGGCGCTGCAACTCGCGGCGGACCATGGCCACATAGGGCGGCGGGCCAAGGCGGTACAATTCGCCTGCTACCCAGTTCAACCAGGCACTTTGCAGTTCCGCGCGCCTGGCCAGCAAACGCTGGGCCTCGGCCACGGCATCCGCCTGGTGTTGGCGATGAAACTCGGCACGCGTGGTGGGTGTGTCGTCACCGTGGGTCATTCACTGGCCTTGAAGGTGGTCAGTTCACCTTTGCGCCATTTGGCGACCTTGCCGGTCACCGCCTTGAGCAACTTGCCCAGGCCTTCCTGAATCTGCTGCTGTGCGGCGAATACCAGCATCACGCCGTGGCCCTCGCGGAACACGATGCCCTCACCTTCAGGTACCGAGACGAAGGCGTAATCGCCTACGCCATAGACGTTCAGCTTGATTTCACGAAAGCGCATTTCCAGCTTGCCACCTTCCCGGCTGGGCAGCACGGCGGCGCGGAAGTGGTCGCCGACTTTAAGTTCGAGGCGCTGTTTGTCGTCGACCACCAATGCGCTTTCGGTGTCGATTTCGGCCATGTAAAGGCCTTCGGGATTCTGTTCGGTGACGTAGACAAAGCGACCCTGGAACAGCTGGGCCAATTTACCGCGCAAGTCGCCCAGGGCGAACAACGCATGGGTATCAAGAGTGCTGACTGCCAATGAAGTAATCCTCAACCGGTTACAACCCGCGCTCACCCAAGCTCGGTGAAGCACGGCCATTTCTTGTCGATAGGCGAAAAGAGTAATGAAGCGATATGCGAAATGTCTGCGCCCGCTGGCGATGCAGCGTGCGGGATTCTTTACTCTGGCTTGCCAGATCTGGCCTCAATACAGGCTTTCGGCATATTCCCGATCCGGGAAGTGTAATGTCTGACAGCAAACCCGCCAGAAAGATGCGACAGGCAATGCCGGAGCGCACGTGAAAACGGGCCCTGCAATCCATCAGTGCATTACTGAGGGAAGAATATGCACGAAAACACCGAAATCCGTCGAGAGGCAAAGCGCATTTCTTGCCGTTGATACAGCCTGCCCTCGTTTTACCAGGCCCGGCGCAATCGATGCGCTCAGGCGGCCAAGCCTTTCTTCAACTGTTGCAACCAGGCTGCCTGGCACTCCAGCGCCTCTTCGCGCGTGGCGAAGGCGGTACCACGCCGCTCGCCATTGACCAGCACCACCCAGCAGATGCGTTTACCCAACGCCCGCAGCGTGGCCGGCACACCCGAGCCAATCATCACGGCTACATCGACCCGGCTATTCATCATTCCCTCCGGAATTTAATTAGCACCCTAACGATAAAGCCATGATACGCCCGCTCGCCGCGCGGAAACAGCGCATCCCGGTACAGCAGTTTTACGCGCGGGGCAACAAAACCGCCGGCGGCAAAGAAACGCAAAAAGCCCCAGGGATCGCTCCGTGGGGCTTGGCACACCGCGCGGGGTTACACCTGGCGCTGGTGGCGATCGAGCTGCTCGTGGCGCTCCTGGGCTTCGATGCAGTACTTGGTGGTCGGGCTGATCAGCAGGCGCTTCAGGCCGATCGGCTCACCGCTGTCGTCGCACCAGCCGAAGCTTTCGTCGGCAATACGGTCCAGGGCCATTTCCAGCTGGGGCAGCAGGCGCTGGTCGCGGTCGATGGCATTTACCAGCCAGCTACGCTCCTCTTCGACCGAAGCCACGTCGGCAGGGTCCGACGGGGTGTCCAGGCCTTCGATGGTGGCACGGCTCAGCTCGATGCGTTCATGGGTTTCGACTTTCATCGCCTGCAGCAGGCCAGCGAAGAAAGCCAGCTGGTCAGCGTTCATGTAGTCATCGGCCGACATGGCCAGCAACTGTTCCTTGGTCATCGATTTCTCTATGAAAAAATGTGCATTTGGGCGATTCATATGCTGCCGACGCCTTGGCATCGGTGGCGGAATTCTTCAAGCGCCAACCGGCACTCTTTTACAGGGGGCGGAAGTCTAAGGCGCCGCGTCGCGTGGAGCAACTGCAATCGGGTGGGAATTTGCTTCCATTGTCTACATTCCGCTGGTCGGTGCCTTCAGCTCAATGCGATCGCCGCCCTCATACTAGGAGTCTGGCCGTGGCCCTGCGTCGCGCTGGCGCTAGCTCTTGCTCTTGCTCTTGCTCTTGCTCTTGCTCTTGCTCTTGCTCTTGCTCTTGCTCTTGCTCTTGCTCTTGCTCTTGCTCTGCTTTTGATCTTGATCTTCGCGACTTCAGGAGGCCGGAGTGAGGGAACCCCGAAGCGCAGCGTAGGGGCCGGATGATGGGAGCGCAGCGTTTTTTGGTTACTTTTTGCCGCGTTTGGCAAAAAGTGACTCGCCTGAACTGACCCCGGAATGTTGGACAGGGGTTAACGGTTCAGTGCTTGGGTCCGAAATTGTACCGGACTCAAGCCATTCAATCTGAGGCTTATGCGTTCCTGGTTGTAGTAGGCGATGTAGTCGTCCAGCCCTGATGCCAACTGCTCCACGCTCTCAAACGGATTCTAGGTAGAAGAACTCGCTCTTGAGCGTACCGAAGAAGCTTTCCATGGCGGCATTATCCAGGCAATTTCCCTTACGTGACATGCTCTGCTCAACGTTCTTCTCGGCCAACATGTGCCGGTAGGTCGGCTGGCGGTACTGCCAGCCTTGATCAGAGTGCAAGATTGGTTTGTCACCTTGATTCAGCCGCCCAAAGGCTTGCTCCAACATGCTCGAAACCATACTGAACTCAGGTCGGCGGTTGGTCTGGTAAGCCAGGATTTCCCCGTTGTACAGGTCCATCACCGGCGAGAGAAACAGCTTCTGCCCCTTTACCTTGAACTCCGTCACGTCAGTCGCCCATTTCTGATTAGGGCCTTCTGTCTTGAATTCCCGCTTGAGCAGATTAGGTGAGACAAGCCCCACATCGCCCCGATAAGAGCGGTATTTCTTCGGTCTGACCAATGATTTAAGGCCCATCAACTGCATCAAACGCTGCACCTTCTTGTGATTGATTGACTCACCGGTGTGCCCAAGGGCCGCGGTGATGCGGCGATAGCCATAGCGTCCGCGATGCTGGTGATAGACGCTGCGGATGCGGTCTTTCAGTTCTGCATGCTTGTCAGTCAGCAGCGCTTTGCCTTGGTAGTAGAACGTGCTGCGCGCCAACCCGGCAGCACGGAGCAACAAAGCAAGTGGATATACCTGCCTCAATCCTTGGACGGCCTGCGTTTTCTTGGCTGCGCAGTCCGAGGGTCCGCCTGGATCAAGGCATCGAGCTTTTTTAGATAGGCATTCTCGGCACGCAGATAGGCCAGCTCTTTGAGCATTTGCTCAGGTGTCAGGTCAACGTCCGCAAGGCCTTCAGGGCTTACTGTGGTTTTTTTGGACGGTTTGCGGGGCATGCTGGGCTCTCGGTGACGATGCGGTTGAAGTGCTTCAACTCCACCTGCATCGTACCGTTTTTTCCATTCCCTGATACTGCTCGGGCCGCGGATATCAAATCGTATGCACGCTTGCTGGGCGGACAGCCCCTCTTGCTCGATGCACTGCAACACCTTCAGTTTGAACTGGGCATCGTAGTGGCTGTATTTCGCAGCCAAACCTGCGGCACCGTGCGCATCATGGCCCTTGACCCAGCGGCGTAGGATCGATGGGCTCAGGCCGTGCTTGACGCCCACCTCATGAATACTGTCGGCAGACAGAGATTCCTCGATCAGCAATTGCTTGAGCGATAGGTTGTATTTCGTCATGGAACACCCCCTCGGTGAGGTCAGGTGTCCAACATTCAGGGGTCAGTTCAACGGCGAGTCACTTTTTGCCAAACGCGGCAAAAAGTAACCAAAAAACGCTGACTCCCATCATCCGGCCCCTACGCTGCGCTCCGGGGTCCCCTCGCTACGGGCTTGCTCCCGGGAGGACGCGCTGCAGGCCCCATCCATGGGGCCTCAGCGCTTGACGGGCATCCATGCCCGTCACCTCCCTCCGCAAGCCCTTCGCTCGGCCTCCTGAAGTCGCATTCGGGGGCGCCTGAACTATCGCGCGCTTAAAAGCAAAAGCAACGGCAACGATGCTGCTATCAACGATCCTTGAACTGCGCCTCACGCTTGCCAATGAACGCAGCCATGCCCTCTTTCTGGTCCTCGGTAGCAAATGCCGCATGGAACACCCGCCGTTCAAAGCGCACGCCTTCACTGAGGGTCACTTCAAACGCCCGATTGACGCTCTCTTTCACCATCATGCTCACCGGTATCGACTTGCTGGCAATGGTCGCCGCCACCTTCAGCGCCTCTTCCACCAGCTCCGCCTGCGGCACGATACGCGCCACCAAGCCAGCGCGCTCGGCTTCTTCAGCGCCCATCAGGCGGCCCGTCAGGCACAGTTCCATGGCCTTGGCCTTGCCCACCGCGCGGGTCAGGCGCTGGGTGCCACCCATGCCCGGCAACACGCCGAGGTTGATTTCCGGCTGGCCGAACTTGGCATTGTCCGCCGCCAGAATGAAATCACACATCATCGCCAGCTCGCAGCCACCCCCCAGGGCAAAGCCCGACACCGCGGCGATGATCGGCTTGCGCCGGTTGGCAATACGGTCGGCATCGCTGAACAGGTCGTCGACGTAGATTTGCGGATATTGCAGCTCGGCCATTTCCTTGATGTCGGCACCAGCGGCGAAGGCCTTGGCGGAACCGGTCAGCACCACGCAGCCAATGTTCGGGTCACGCTCGAGCTGGTCCAGGGCCTGGTTGATCTCGCCAACGATCTGCGCGTTAAGCGCGTTCAGCGCCTGCGGGCGGTTGAGGGTGATCAGGCCGACCTTGCCGTGGATATCCAACAGGATGGTTTCGAATGCCATGCAGTCTGCTCCTTCAAAGATTGCGCGCAATGACCATGCGCTGAATGTCGCTGGTGCCTTCGTAGATCTGGCAAACCCGAACGTCGCGGTAGATACGCTCCAGCGGGAAGTCGCTCAGATAGCCATAACCGCCCAGGGTCTGCAAGGCATCCGAACAGACCTTTTCGGCCATTTCCGAGGCAAACAGCTTGGCCATCGATGCTTCCACCAGCGCCGGGCGCCCGGCATCGCGCAATGCCGCGGCGTGCAGCACCATCTGCCGGGCCACGGTAATTTTCGTTGCCATGTCGGCCAGGCGGAACGCCACCGCCTGGTGTTCGATCAACGCCTTGCCGAAACTCTGCCGCTCGTTGGCATAGTCGCGCGCCACTTCGAACGCCGCGCGGGCCATGCCCACCGCTTGTGCGGCAATGCCGATACGGCCACCTTCGAGGTTTGCCAGGGCAATCTTGTAGCCCTCACCCTCCGCGCCCAGGCGATTGGCCAGGGGCACGCGCACATTGTCGAAAACGATCTGGCAGGTGTCGGAAGCGTGCTGACCAAGCTTGTCCTCGACCCGCGCCACCTGGTAACCCGGCGAATCGGTGGGCACGATGAAGGCGCTGATGCCGCGCTTGCCGGCGTCCGGGTCGGTGACAGCGAACACGATCACCACCCCGGCGTTCTGGCCAGAGGTGATGAACTGCTTGCTGCCGTTGAGTACATAGTGATCGCCATCCAGGCGTGCACGGGTCTTCAGGCTGCTGGCATCGGAGCCAGCCTGCGGTTCGGTCAGGGCGAAGGCACCAAGCATCGCGCCGCTGGCCAGCGGGGCAAGGAACTGGACTTTCTGCTGCTCGCTGCCAAAGCGCAGGATCGGCACGCAGCCCACCGAGTTGTGCACGCTCATGATGGTCGAGCAGGCACCATCACCGGCGGCGATTTCTTCAAGGGCCATGGCATAGGCCACGTACCCGGTGTCGCTGCCCCCCCACTGCTCCGGCACCAGCATGCCGAACAGCCCCAGCTCGGCCATCTCCTCGATGGCCTCCTTGGGGAAGCGATGTTCCTTGTCCCACTGCTCGGCAAACGGCTTCAGGCGCTCCTGGGCAAAGGCGCGCACCGCGTCGGCGATCTGTTGTTGCTCGTCAGTTACCAGCATGGTTCACCTCAGTACAGGCATTCGACAGCCATGGCCGTGGCTTCGCCACCGCCGATGCAGATGGCCGCCACGCCACGGCGCAGGTTGTTCTGGCGCAGGGCCGACAGCAGGGTCACCAGGATGCGTGCGCCGGAAGCGCCGATCGGATGGCCGAGGGCGCAGGCACCGCCATGGATGTTGACCTTGTCATGTGGCAGGTCGAGGTGCTTCATGGCCGCCAGGGTGACCACGGCGAAGGCCTCGTTGATCTCGAACAGGTCGACATCGGCCAGGTTCCAGCCGGTGCGCTTCATCAGCTTGTCGATGGCGCCGATCGGGGCGGTCGGGAACAGCGCCGGGGTGTCGGCGAAGGCGGCGTGGCCGTGGATCACCGCCAGCGGCTTGAGGCCGCGCTTGTCGGCTTCGGAGCGGCGCATCAGCACCAGCGCCGCGGCACCGTCGGAAATCGAACTGGAGTTGGCGGCGGTCACCGTGCCACCTTCGCGGAACGCCGGCTTGAGCTGCGGGATCTTGTCCAGGCGCGCCTTGGGCGGCTGCTCGTCATCCTTGACAACGCGCTTTTCCTTGCCTTCGGTGACTTCCACCGGGACGATCTCGGCAGCGAAACGGCCGTTGCTGATCGCCGCCTGGGCACGGGTCAGCGAGGCAATGGCGAACTGGTCCTGGGCCTCTCGGCTGAAGGCATTGGCCTGGGCGCAGTCTTCAGCGAAGGTGCCCATCAGCCGGCCTTTGTCGTAGGCGTCTTCCAGGCCGTCCATGAACATATGGTCGATGATCCGGCCGTGGCCCATGCGATAGCCACCACGGGCCTTGTCCAGTAGGTAGGGGGCATTGGTCATGCTTTCCATGCCCCCGGCCACTACCACGTCGGCGGTGCCGGCCAGCAGCAGGTCATGGGCCATGATAGCCGCCTGCATGCCCGAGCCACACATCTTGTTCAGGGTGGTGCAGGTGGTGTGCTTGTCCAGCCCGGCCCCCAGCGCAGCCTGTCGGGCCGGCGCCTGGCCCTGGCCAGCCGGCAGCACGCAGCCGAACAGCACCTGCTCGACACTGGCGGCATCGATGCCGGCACGCTCGACAGCCGCACGAATGGCCGCGCTGCCCAGTTGTGGTGCCGTCAGGCTCTTGAGGTCGCCCTGCAGGCCGCCCATGGGCGTGCGCACGGCGCTAACAATTACGATCGGGTCGTTGGCGAGGGTCATGTTGGTTCTCCTTACTTGGCAGCCATGCGCAGTGCACCGTCGAGGCGGATCACCTCGCCGTTGAGCATGCTGTTCTCGATGATGTGGCGGGCAAGCGCGGCATATTCCTGCGGGCGGCCCAGGCGTGGCGGGAAGGGCACGCCGGCTGCCAGCGATGCCCGTACTTCCTCGCTCATGCCGGCCATCATCGGCGTTTCGAAGATGCCTGGGGCGATGGTCATCACCCGGATGCCGAAGCGCGCCAGTTCGCGGGCCGCCGGCAGGGTCAGGCTGGCGATGGCGCCCTTGGAGGCTGCGTAGGCGGCCTGGCCGATCTGCCCGTCGTAGGCGGCGATGGAAGCGGTGTTGATGATCACCCCGCGCTCGCCGCCCTCATCGGCAGCCCCTTCGGCCATGGCCGCCGCGGCCAGGCGCAGCAGGTTGAAGCTGCCGATGAGGTTGACGTTGACCACCTTGGCGAAGCTGGCCAGGCCGTGCGGGCCCTGCTTGCCGAGCACTTTTTCGGCGCCGACGATACCCGCGCAGTTGACCAGCCCGTGCAGGCTGCCGAAGGCACTGACAGCCGCGTCGACCGCCGCCTGCGCAGCCTGTTCGTCGCTGATGTCGGCCACTGCGAAGCGGGCGTTGCCGCCCAGTTCGCGGGCCTTGGCTTCGACAGCCTGGGCATTGAGGTCGACCAGCATGACCTTGGCGCCGGCCTCGACCAGCATCTGCGCGGTGGCCGCCCCCAGCCCGGAGGCGGCGCCGCTGACGATGAAGTGTTTGTTGGCTATTTGCATGATCGGTTTCCTTTCAGGCGCTGGCAGGGGTGGCCTGTTGCGCTTGTTGTTTGGCGACTTCCTGGTTACGCAGGATGAAGCGTTGCAGCTTGCCGCTCGGGGTCTTGGGCAGCTCGCTGACGAATTCGATTTCCCTGGGGTAGGCATGCGCATACAGGCGCAGGCGCACGTGCTGGCGCAGGGTTTCCTCCAGCTCGGCGCTGCCTGCGTGGCCGCTGGCCAGGACCACGAAGGCCTTGATCAGCTCGGTACGCTCGGGGTCCGGTTTGCCGATCACGGCGGCCTCGACCACTGCCGGGTGCTCGATCAGCGCGCTTTCCACATCGAACGGGCCAACCCGGTAGCCCGAGGTAGTGATCACGTCGTCGCTGCGGCCGACGAAGCTGATGCTGCCGTCCGGGTTCAGCTCGACGGTATCGCCGCTGAGGTAATACTTGCCGACGAAGGCCTTGGTCGGCAGGCCGTGGTAGCCGCCAAACCAGCACAGCGGCGACTGCTCACGGTCGACCGCGAGAATTCCCGGCTGGCCGGCTGTCAGTTCCTGCCCCTGCTCGTCCACCACGACGATGCGATGGCCGGGGATGGCAAAGCCGGCCGAGCCCAGGTGCACCGGGTGCTGCAGGCCATGGTGGTTGCACAGCACCATGCCCAGTTCGGTCTGGCCATAGTGATCATGGATGGTCACGCCCAGCTCGTCGGCAAACCAGCGGATCACCTCCGGGTTGAGCGGTTCGCCGGCGCTGCTGACCACCCGCAGCCGGCCCTTGACCGGCTTGGCGAATGCGTCGCCGGCGGCTATCAGCAGGCGGTAAGCGGTGGGCGAGCCGGCCAGGTTGGTGATGCCCAGCGTGTCGATCACCTGGGCGCAGCTGTCGACGCTGAACGGGCCATCGTAGAAGGTGGTGGCATGGCCCAGCGACAGCGGGCCAGTGACGGCGTAATACAGGCCATAGGCCCAGCCCGGGTCGGCCAGGTTCCAGAAGTTGTCTTGCGGACGCAGGTCGATGGCATCGCGCATGTAACCCTGGAACGCGACGATCGCGCGCAGCGGCACCTCCAGCGGCTTGGCCGGGCCGGTGGTACCGGATGTGAACATCAGCAGGAACGGGTCATCGCCCGAACGCATCAGCGGTTCGCAGCGCTCCGTCGTGCTGGCCAGGCTCTGCTGGAAATCCAACTCGCCGCTGCGGGCGTTGACCGTGATGATGGTCGGGCAGCCGTGCACATCGTCCAGCTTGGCGCGGTTGTTGCTGTCGGTGACGACGACGCGGGCGTGGGATTGTTCCAGGCGGTGCTCGATGGCCTTGGGGCCGAAGGCGGTGAACAGTGGCTGGTACACAGCCCCCAGGCGCCAGGTGGCAAGAATCGTGATCAACAATTCGGGGGTACGTGGCATCAAGCCAGCGACGCGATCTCCCGCTTGCACCCCTTGGGCCTTGAGCACTGTGGCGAAACGGGCTGCCAGGTCGCTGAGCTGGTCGAAACTGTACCGCGCAATGTTGCCGTCGCGGTCCAGGCTGGTCAGTGCCAGCTTGCCGGCCCCGGCATGGCGGTCGCAGCATTCGACACAGGCGTTGAGGGCCGTGAGGTCGCCATGCAGTGCCGCCGCAGCAGCCTGGGCATGGTCGAAGGCACGAACGGCCTCGGCGTAATCACGCATCGTCGGACTCCTGGTTTGTTGTTTTTGGAGTTAACCATCGGTCCGACGATGTTCGCGCCGCTCAGGCACGGCGACAATGGCCAAAGCTGTCAATCTGGATGACCGGTTTGGCCGCCTCGGGCTCAGCCCTCGGCACGCTCGGTAGCACGCAGATAGGACTGCGTCAGCCCGCTGACCAGGCGCTCGATATCCGCGCCTTCCCGCTCTCGCAGCAGCTCCAGCTGTGCTTGGTATTCGGCCGGCGACAAGGCCGGCCTCTGCGCTTGAAGCCGGATTGCGCGCTGGCTGTAGTCCGCTGTGATGGCGTCGAACATCTGCTCATGCCGCTGGCGCAGATAACGGCGCCAGAATTCACGCTGGCTCAGACTATCGGTGAAGGCGCTGAGCGTTTGCGCCTGGGTCACCCGCCGGAACGCATCCTCGACTTGGGTATCTGCGAGTTCCACCGCACCGGGGTAGCTCATGGCATGGGGCTGAGAGGGCAACGCCAGGCGAACACGCAGGCGCACTCGGTAGGCCAGTTGCAGGGCCAGCTCATCGGTATGCTCCCCAGCCGAAAGGCGCTGTCGACAATCCCGATAAGCCATCCCCTCCAACTGCTCCAGTCGGAACAGCTGACGGCCCAGCGCCAGCAAACTGCTTCTGCTCTCGGGGTCAAGCGCCTGGGTTGCCGCCTGGGCCTGGGTGACTTCCAACTGCAGTGCACTGAACTGGCTGGCGACCGCATCCGCGCAAGACAATGGCAGCTCGGCACGCGCGAAAACCCGTGTGCAGAGCACCGGGTCAGCGTCCAGCGCACCCAGCAGGTTCCACACGCCCTCGACCAACTCTGCTCGTGCCGCCCCCGCCTGGCGGTAATCGGCGGTGAATTCGAGGCGGGCCAACAGCCGGAGCAGCCGGTTGCTCGCTGGTTGCTGCAGCATTCGCCGCCACAGCTCCTGTCGTCGCTGCTGCTCCGCTGCGTCTGCATTGGCAACCAGAAGCGTGAGCGCCCGACGCAGGTCGACAGTCCATGACGTCTCGGGCAAGTGCCCGTGCTCGTTGATGACGTCAAGGGCATACAATCGTTGCAACGCCACGCCTGTCAATGGATTGCGATCTGTCAGGATGACACGGCGGAATGCGTACGGCATTTGCAGGATTTCATCCGGCACCGTGCGCAGCTGGTTGTCACGCAGGTCGGCGCGCTCGAGCAAACCACAGAGTTCCAGATACTGTGGCCAGGTGCCAAGCCGACAATGCCGCAGGTTCAGGCTGGTCAACCGGGACAGGTAGTGAAACCTCAGATCCAGCGCCTCCAGCCGGTTGTAGCTGAGGTCCAGATGGGTCAGATTGGGCCGGCCCTGGAGTATCGCGACAGTCTGAGCATCGAGCCGGATCTGATTGTGCGCCAGGCGCAACACCTGTACACCCGGTAGGTACGCGATGCCCACAGGCAGGCGCAGCAACTGGTTGTTGCTGAGGTTCAGGGCAGTCACGGCAGTGAACGGGCGGAGGAAATCGACTGGAATGTCACTTATCGGCGTATCGTTGATGTTCAGCATCGTAATACGATGAAAATCGATCTGCGGCGGTAATACTGGAAGTGTGCGCAAATGCGCGCCGGTCAGTGACAAGCGCTGCCCCTGCGCTCGGCCTTGCGCGGCAGGGACGACCTCACCCTGTAATCGCCAGGCCCGAAGGATGCTGTCTGCGGTCAGCCTGCGCTCAGCTTGGCGGCTTTCCTGCAGCTCGCTTGCAACCCAGCGGTCAAGGTGCTGGACCAGCTGGTCATGGCCGTCCTGCAATTCCACCAATCGTTCGAATACCGGGCGCTCGCCCTGCTGCAAGCGCGCCAGTTCCGTATCGAGCGCCTGTTCGTCCAGGCCTGGATACAGCGCACGCAGCTGGTCGCGAATGATTGCCTGCTCATCTCTGGGAGGGATGGAAGGATGGTCGCTGAGGGGGTAACCCAAACGTCCATCTTGCAGCCGGCGGCCCGGGCTGAACCATCTGCGCTGCTCAGGCCAGCCAAGCATGCGGGTGACACCCCAATGTGAAACAGGCAACTGTGCCAGCAACTGGTCGCGCAACTGCTGCGCTGAAGCAATGCCAGGCCGCTGCGCAGGTGGTAGCACTGCGAAGATGGCCTGATAGATGCAACCAGGGTCAGTCATCGTAACGGTTTGCTGCTCACCCAGGCCGTTGTAGACCTGGAACCCGCCATCGCTGTACACCAGTATGCGATCTGCCCGACCTTGCCCGCCGCCACCGAGAAGCTTGATCGAACGTCCGTCCAGCGTGCCCTCACGCAGGTCGATAGCGATGTTTTCGAGTTCGAGGTTTTCGAGCAACGTGAGCGCCAGTTCACCTGTTTCATTGCTGTAGCCAGTACTCAGGTACAAGCCTGCTAACGCCCGATTCAGCCGAGCCAGGCGCAACAGCGAACGCGCACCCTGCGCACAGGGCAACGGCAAGCGTTGCTCGACCCGCGCCATGCCATGCTCGAGTTCGCTGGCGTGGGCAACCACTTCCCGCACATAGGCCGAAGGCAAGCCTGGAAAGTCACGCCTGATCAACTGCGTCAGCGGGTCCTCGGCAAACGGTTGCTGTGTCAGGTGGGCAAACAATTGCGGTCGTAATTCAACCTCGTGTTCCAGTACCTGTGCCAGCCCCTGGCCAACCTGCGGCCGGCCCTCACACCAGGCCAGCAGCTCACTGTCGGACGGCATCAGGGTGTTCAGCCGAATTCGCGAAAAGAACGTTTCGATGCGGTCCTGTGCCTGGAAAGCACGCAGGGTCTGCCCAAGGCTTACCGGGGCGGGGCGGTTCTCCACCAGCACGCCGCGAAGTTCTTCCAGGTCGACACCTGCCACCTGCAATACCTGCTCCGCCTGCCGGGACTCCATGTGCGGATATTGTGGCCACAGCGCATCGAGCATACGCTCGGGCTCCTGCCAGGTCAGCGGTTGCTCACGCAGCAAACGCCAGCTGCGCTCGCCGTTATGCAGCACCACCGGGCCATAACCTCCGTCCATCGACGCATGGCGCAAGCGATAGGGGCCATCGGCATCCGGCTTATGCACTTCCAGGTAGTATCCATCGATGCGGATCCAGCGGCGTTCACCTCCGCCGAAGCGCCCGTCCTCATGCAAATGAATGGTGTCTGGCATGGATCGATACTGGTCGGGGTCGTAGCGCCACAGGCGGCTTATTCCATTACCGACGCTTACCGGTTCGAGGCCGTCGACGAATGCGCTGCGCACGAAGCTGACCCCTGCTACGGTAGCCGCCGTGGCTGCCAGGGTCTCGGCGACGCCAAGTAAATGGTCCAGCGCTTCGTGCTGGTGCCCCCTGTACCAATCCGTCACCCCTTCGAACACTTCGGAACACACCTGAACCACCAGTTGCCCCATGAACAGGGCGCCCACGACAGGAATGAAAAACCCGGCCAGGTTCATCATGTCTAGCCCCACGGCTTTCCACTCCGCGTGCCTGGCCTCTGCGGCGCGGCTATCGGCATCGGCGCTCGTTACCAGTAAAAGACGTGCATCATCCTTGACCCGTTGGGCTTGCAGCTCAGCCAGTTGGGTGAAGATGCCGCCTTCCTGCGGCATGCTTTCAAGCTGCAAGTCTGGCTGCTCGTCACTGAGGCGTTGGCCAAGCAAAGTAACGAAACCTGCGCGCTGTTGAAGGCTTATCAGCTGGGTGAAGTACTGTCGGTAGGCCGCCTTCTGCAGCTGCTGCGCCATGCCGTCGTTCATGCCCGCCGCATCGTCGAAGTAACGCAAGGCCTGGTGTGGATCGCTGGGCAGGTAAAGCACGGTGCCTCGTTCCAGGCCGGTGTTGTCATGTAACTGGATGAGCAAGCCGTCAGCCACCGGTTGCCCCAGGATCATCAGCAGCCTGGGCGTCGCCCTGAGCCCCTGCGGGCGGTGCAACTGGCTATCGACCACCTCACGCAGGGCAATCTGTACATCGGCGCTTATGTTGCCCTGTAACGCAGCCACTTCGATCGCAAGCTTGAACCCCGAGCGCTTGTCCTCGGCCAGGATCGCCCGGGTGGCCGGGCTGAAGACCCTTCGCAACTCATCCTGATAGCGCTGGCCGACATCCAGTCTGCGGCACGCGGCGATGAATGCATCCAGCGATGGGGTCAATGGCTGATCCCGACCTGGCAGCACCAGGCCTGTGCCGTTGAAATAACTGTTACCTGCAGCAAAGTTGCGCATCAGCCGCTGCAAGCCATTTTCACGGCTTTCGCTGTATTCGTAAGTCTGTTGCAATGTGCCAGTAAGCGTGCCAAACCGCGGGGCAACCTGCAGCCATTCGAGCTGGGCGAAGGCCACCCCGTCCGGCAAAGGCGCATCCAGCAGCGCCGTCAGGTGCTTTTCGGCAAACTGCGACGGCGACAGCAGATCAAGCATCAGTCCATGCAGGCGGGCCTGGCTCGCATGATGCGCGTTCAGGCTGCTACGCAGGGTATTGATCTGACCTCGTGAGGCGCGCTTGAGCCAGGCCGGTAACCTGGCTCCGATGAATTGATCGTGGCTATTGGTAACAGCGGGCATGAGTGGCTCCAGGGGATTGAGCAGAGCCTTTCATGTTGTACAAGCGCCGCGACACAACGCAGAGGGAAGTGTTCCAAAGCCTCCGGGCGCTACCGTCGGACAGCGATACTCGCCCCTCAGCGCCCCGGGGCGCGGGCCTGGATCAGTGCGCGGTAATGCCCGGGGTTGCAGCCGAACCACTTGCGAAATGCCTTGTAGAACGAACTGTTGTCTGCAAAACCCAGACGCTCGGCAATCTCGCCCAGCCCAGCCTCCTCTCCGCTCAGCCAGGCAATTGCCAGCTCCCGCCGCACACTGTCCTTGAGCCCCTGGTAGGTCTGCCCCTCTTCGGCAAGGCGCCGGCGCAGCGTCGACGGCGACAGGCACAGTTGCCGGGCCAGGCTGTCGCCATCGGGCCACTGCCCGGGCGCCTGGTGCAGCAAGTCATGACGCAGACGCCGAGCGAAGCTGGCCGGGTCGCGGTACTTGACCAGAATGTTGCCCGGGGCCTCGGCGAGAAAGCGTTGCAGCTCCTCGGGCGTGCGCCTGATCGGCAGGTCAAGACTGTCAGCGGCAATGATCATGCGCGTGCGCGGGCGCTGGAACTGCAGGTTTTCCGAGAACATCACCCGGTAATCATCACAAAAGGGCGGCTCGCTGCAGCGCAGGTCGATGGCTAGGATCGGAATGCGCCGCCCGGCCAGCCAGCAGGCCAGGCCATGCACGATCATCCAGAAGGTGAAATAGGTGAAGGCCCGGCGCGGCGCGTCACGCGGTTCGTTGATGACGATCTCGGCCAGGCTCTGCTGGCGCACCAGGCTGGGCTGCAGGTCTTCGAGCATCAGCGAGAGGAACGCCAGCGCCGTTTCCAGGCCAGCACCCAGTGTCGGCTGGGCCATGCTGGCCCGGCACATGAAGGCCAGGCTGCCGCTACGCAGGCCACGTGGGTCCATGGCGAAGAATTCGTCGTTGCAGCGCCGCGTCAGCAAGCGCCAGAGCCGGGCATAGGCTTCGGCGCTGACGCGGGCTTCTGGCAGGTGCAATTGCTCCACGGCGATGCCGGCCCTGGCCAGCAGGCCGCTGTCGGGCTCGCCAGCGGGGCAGGTCTGCAGCAGTGCTTCACGCACCAGTTGCATGGAAATGGTGTCTTTTTCGCTCATCGACCGTCGTGTCCGCTCAGTTCCAGCCATCTTAGGCCGCCCCATTCAAAACAGCCATCACAGCCCCGCAACCAGGCCGAGGAAGGCCTGGATCAGGCGCAACTCACGGCGGCGCTCCAGGCAACCGACCAAGTGCTGGTTGACCAGCCCGCGACCGGCCAGGGGCCGTGCCACTACCCGTGGGTCATTGGCCACCTCGGTCGACGACACCACGCCGATACCCAGTTCGCAGGCCACGGCCTCGGTCACCGCTTCGCGGCTGTCCAGCTCCAGCAATACCCGAGGCTGCACAGCCGCCTGGCTGCACGCCTTGTCGAAGGTACGCCGAGTGGTGGAATTCGGCTCGCGCAGCACCATGATCTGCTGATGCAGCGCCGCCAGCGGCAGGTCACCCTCGCCGCAGGCCCAGGCATGCCCGGCCGGCAGCAAGGCACACAGCCGCGACTCGCACAGGTTCTGCAGGTACAGGCCCTTGCGCGGCCCGATCTCGGTCAGCACCGCCACATCGGCGTGCTCGCCAAGCAGTGCTGCGAGGGTTTCCTGGGCGTTGCCCAGACGCAGGTTGACCGTAATACCCGGGTAGCGCTCGCGCAACAGTGCCAACATCGGCATGACCCGGTGCGGGCCGTCGGCCGCCACTTCCAGGCGCCCGGTCAGCAGCTGGCGGTTGGCCTCGAGCATGACCTGCGCCTCTTCGGCCAGGCTGAACATGGCGCGGGTGATAGCCGCCAGGCGGGTGCCCTCTTCGGTCAACTCCACCCGCCGCGCAGTACGCCGCAGCAAGGTGACCTGGTAGTGCTCCTCCAGTGCTTTCACGTGCCCGGTCACCGCCGGCTGGCTGATGAACAGGCGCGCCGCAGCACGGGTAAAACTGCCCTCACGGGCGACCGCATCGAACGCGCGCAACTGGAACAGGTTCATACGTATCGGCCTGACTTATAGCTCGGATAACAACAAACAATTTGATTGATAGAAGCCCGAATTGCAACCTAGGCCCACCAGTTTCAGCCCACCGCTTGCGAGGAATAACGGCATGAGCATCACCCCGATTCTGCTGACTCCCGGCCCCCTGACCACATCGATGCGCACCCGCCAAGCCATGCTGGTGGACTGGGGTTCATGGGACCGCGACTTCAACCAGCTGACCGCCAGCGTGTGCGAGCAGCTGCTGGCGATCATCGATGGCAGCGCCAGCCATCACTGTGTCCCCCTGCAGGGCAGCGGCACCTTCGCCGTGGAAGCCGCCATCGGTACCCTGGTGCCACGTGACGGCAAAGTCCTGGTACTGATCAACGGCGCCTATGGCCAGCGCCTGGCGAAGATCTGCCAAGTGCTCGGCCGCGCCTTCAGCACCTTCGAAACCGCAGAAGACCAACCGACCACCGCTGCCGATGTCGAGCGCCTGCTGGCCGCCGACCCGGCCATCAGCCATGTCGCGCTGATTCACTGCGAAACCAGCACCGGTATCCTCAACCCGCTGCGCGAGATCGCCGAGGTGGTCAAAGGCCACGGCAAACGCCTGATCATCGATGCCATGAGCTCGTTCGGCGCACTGCCGATCGATGCCCGCGAAATCCCCTTCGAGGCGCTGATCGCCGCCTCCGGCAAATGCCTGGAAGGCGTACCCGGCATGGGCTTCGTATTTGCCGAAAAAGCCGCCCTGGCCGCCGCCGAAGGCAATGCCCACTCGCTGGCCATGGACCTGCACGACCAGCATGCCTACATGGCCAGGACCGGCCAGTGGCGCTTCACCCCGCCAACCCATGTGGTGGCCGCGTTGCATGAAGCGCTGCAGCAGTACCACGAGGAAGGTGGCCTGCCAGCGCGTCATCGACGCTACGCCGACAACTGCAAGACCCTGCTCGACGGCATGGCCGCGATCGGCCTGCGCAGCTTCCTGCCAGCCGAGATCCAGGCGCCGATCATAGTCACCTTCCATGCGCCGAACGATGCTCGCTATCAGTTCAAGGACTTCTACGAGCGGGTCAAGGCCAAGGGCTTCATCCTTTACCCGGGCAAGCTGACCCAGGTGGAAACCTTCCGCGTCGGCTGCATTGGCGTGGTCGGCGCGGACGGTATGCAAGCCGCCGTGAATGCCGTGGCCGAAGTGCTGCGGGAAATGGAAGTACTGCACGTCTGACCCTTTGCCCACCCCAATCCAGGAATCAGCGCACATGAACTACAGCAACCCTACCCGGCTGCAGGCCGCCATTCTCGACTGGGCCGGTACCGTGGTCGATTTCGGCTCCTTCGCCCCGACCCAGATCTTTGTCGAAGCCTTCGCCGAATTCGATGTGCAGGTTTCCATCGAAGAAGCCCGCGGCCCGATGGGCATGGGCAAGTGGGACCACATCCGCACCCTGTGCGATGTGCCGGAAATCGCCGAGCGCTACCGCAAGGTGTTCGGTCGCACCCCGACCGACGATGATGTCACCGCCATCTACAACCGCTTCATGCCGCTGCAGATCGAGAAGATCGCCGTGCACTCGGCGCTGATCCCCGGCGCCCTGGAGACCCTCACCGGTCTGCGCAAGGTTGGCCTGAAGATCGGCTCGTGCTCGGGCTACCCGAAGGTGGTGATGGACAAGGTGGTGGAGTTGGCCGCGCAGAACGGCTACGTGGCCGACCATGTGGTGGCCACCGACGAAACCCCGAACGGCCGCCCCTGGCCGGCCCAGGCCCTGGCCAACGTGATCGCGCTGGGTATCGACGATGTGGCGGCCTGCGTGAAGGTCGACGACACCGTGCCGGGCATTCTCGAGGGCCGCCGGGCCGGCATGTGGACCGTGGCCCTGGTGTGCTCGGGCAATGCCCTGGGGCTGACCTGGGAAGGCTACCGCGCGCTGAGCGCCGAGAAGCTGGAAAGCGAACGCCAGCGCATCCACACGCTGTTCGCCGGCTCCCGTCCGCATTACCTGATCGACACGATCAACGAATTGCCCGAAGTGATCGCCGATATCAACCGGCGCCTGGCCAAGGGCGAGATGCCGCAGGCATCCTGAACCTTCATCGGGGCCGCGCTGCGGCCCCTCCCCCTACTCCGGCAATTGCACCTGTGGCTTGGTCGCGGCGAAGATCGCCCAGCTCGACACGAACAGCGCCGCGATCAACGGCCCGATGACAAAACCGTTGAGGCCGAACACGGCCAGCCCGCCCAGGGTCGACACCAGGATCAGGTAATCCGGCATGCGCGTATCCTTGCCCACCAGGATCGGTCGCAGCAGGTTGTCCACCAGGCCGATCACCAATACCCCGAACGCAGTCAGGATCACCCCCGGCAGTATCGCCCCGGTCAGCAGGAAATACGCCGCCACCGGCGCCCACACGATGCCCGCGCCCACTGCCGGCAGCAGTGACAGAAACGCCATCAGCACCGCCCACACCAGCGCACTGGGAATATCCAGCACCCAGAAAATGAAACCACCCAGCGCCCCCTGGGTAATGGCCACCAGCACATTGCCTTTCACCGTCGCCCGCACCACGCGGTTGAACTTCAACTGCAGGCGGCGCTTCTGCTGCTCGGGCAGTGGTACCGCCAGCCGTACCCGGCGAGCGACCTCCGCGCCTTCGCGCAGGAAGAAGAACAACAGGTACATCATGACGCCAAAGCTGACCACGAACTCGAACGTGCCCTGGCCAAAGCTGAACGCCCGGCTGGCCAGCACCTGGCTACCCTGGGTCGCCCACTTGCTGATCTTGTCGCGCAGCCCGTCCAGGTTACCCATGCCCATGCTGTCCAGGCCGCGCTGGGCGAAGGTCGGCAGCATGTCCTTGCCGCGCTCGACATAGCCGGCGATATCCAGTTGCCCGCTCTCGATGCGCTGGTACAGCACGGCGCCCTCCTGTACCAGCAGGGCACTGGTGATGATGACCGGCAGCACCGCCACCAGCAGGCAAACCAGCAGGGTCGTGGCCGCAGCCAGGTTGCGTCGACGCCCGAAGCGCATCAACAGGTGGCGCTGCAACGGGGCGAACAGGATGCCGAGTATTACCGCCCAGAACACCGCGCCATAGTAAGGCAGCAGGATCCACACGAAGGCAATGGTCACCAGCGCCAGGAGCACTGCCAGGGCTCGGTTCTGTAAAGCGGTTTCGTTCATCGCCTGTCCTCGCGTGGCTTCTGGGATATTAGTGCATACCGCGTGGGTAAAAGTGCCACGCTTTCCTTGATGCAAATCAATACCCGCAATGTCCGTGAGCACTAGCATCCGCGCCTTTTGCCCCGGTGCGCACATGAACCCTACCGCCAAGCCCGAACTGCTGGCCCCCGCCGGCACCCTCAAGACCATGCGCTATGCCTTTGCCTATGGCGCCGACGCGGTCTACGCCGGCCAGCCGCGCTACAGCTTGCGGGTGCGCAACAACGAGTTCGACCATGCCAACCTGGCACTGGGCATCCAGGAAGCGCACGCCCTGGGCAAGCGCTTCTACGTGGTGGTCAACATCGCCCCACACAATGCCAAGCTGAAGACTTTCCTCAAGGACCTGGCGCCGGTGATCGAGATGGCGCCGGACGCGCTGATCATGTCCGACCCGGGCCTGATCATGCTGGTGCGCCAGCATTTCCCGCAAATGCCGGTGCACCTGTCGGTGCAGGCCAATACGGTCAACTGGGCCAGCGTGCAGTTCTGGCAGCAGCTGGGCCTGAGCCGGGTAATCCTGTCGCGCGAGCTGTCGCTCGAAGAAATCGAGGAAATCCGCCAGCAAGTGCCGGACATGGAGCTGGAGGTGTTCGTCCATGGCGCCCTGTGCATGGCTTATTCCGGGCGTTGCCTGCTGTCGGGCTACCTCAACAAGCGCGATGCCAACCAGGGCACCTGCACCAACGCCTGCCGCTGGAAGTACGACGCCACGCCCGCCACCGAGAATGCGACCGGCGACATCGTGCGCGAAGTACAACCGACCCTGGGCCTGGGTGCACCGACCGACCAGCTGTTCCTGCTCCGGGAGAGCAACCGCCCCGGCAGCGAAATGCCTGCGTTCGAGGACGAACACGGCACCTACATCATGAATGCCAAGGACCTGCGCGCCATCCAGCATGTTGCTCGCCTGACCGGCATAGGGGTGCACTCGCTGAAGATCGAGGGTCGTACCAAGTCGCACTTCTACTGCGCGCGCGCCGTACAGGCATACCGCCAGGCTATCAACGACGCGGTGGCCGGGCGGCCGTTCGACCGCGCACTGATGGACAACCTCGAGTCGTTGGCACAACGTGGCTACACCGAGGGCTTCCTGCGCCGCCATGTGCACGACGAATACCAGAACTACCAGCGCGGCAACTCGGTATCCGAGCGCCAGCAGTTCGTGGGCGAGCTGACCGGGGCGCGTGTCGACGGCCTGGCCGAAGTCCGGGTGAAAAACCGCTTCGCGGTGGGCGACCACCTGGAGCTGATGACGCCGCGCGGCAACTACCACTTCGACCTGCACCGCTTGTGCGACCGACAGCAGCAGCCGATCGAGGTGGCGCCAGGTGACGGCCATGTGGTGTACCTGCCGATTCCCGAGCAGGTGGCCCTCGGCTACGCCCTGCTGATGCGCGACCTCGGCAGTGACGAGGTGGCCAGCTGACAATCCTGTAATGTGCGTCTCAGCTGCCTGACAGCTGCCAGGGGCGAACATCGTGCAGGCCGCTTACACTAAGCGGCTGACCTACCGCTGGAAGGAGTGCTTCCCATGCTGCGCAAACACCTGCTGACCCTGGGCCTGCTGGCCGTGACCGGCCTGGCACAGGCCGCCGAGACCATCGACGTGTACCGCGACCCCAATTGCGGCTGTTGCAAAGCCTGGATCAGCCACCTGCGTGACAACGGCTTCACCGTCAACGACCACGTCGAGCCCAACATGAGCGCGGTCAAGCAACGCCTGGGCGTGGCGCCGCGCCTGGCGTCCTGCCACACCGGGGTGATCGACGGCAAGTTCGTCGAAGGCCACGTGCCGGCCGAGCAGGTACGCCTGCTGGCCAAGCGCAACGACCTCAAGGGCCTGGCCGTGCCGGGCATGCCGATGGGCTCGCCGGGCATGGAAATGGGTGACCACAAGGATGCCTACCAGGTCATCGGCGTGACCCAGGATGGCAAGGACACCGTGGTCGCCAACTACTGATGCCGGCTACCCGCGCCGGCACTGATACAACTGGCGAAAAACCAGCCTGACAGGTTTCATGCCTGGTAACACCTTTCGCGCTCCGTGTGGTCCATCGACTGTTACAGTCGCCTCTTCCTACCTGGCCCTACACGGAGTGCCCCCATGCTGCGCGCAACCGCCCTGGCCCTGGCCTGCCTTGCCGGCAGCCCGGCCATCGCCGCCGAGTCGCCCACCTACGGCCCCCAGCTCGAAGGCTTCAGCTACCCGTACCCACTCAGGCATTTCGATTTCCAGTCCCAGGGCCAGGCCCTGCAGATGGGATACATGGACGTGCCTGCCCAAGGCCAGGCCAACGGCCGCAGCGTGGTGCTGATGCACGGCAAGAACTTCTGCGCCGCCACATGGGAAACCACCATCGACGCCCTGAGCAAGGCCGGCTACCGGGTTATCGCCCCCGACCAGGTCGGCTTCTGCAGCGCCAGCAAGCCGGCGCATTACCAGTACAGCTTCCAGCAACTGGCGAGCAACACCCATGCCCTGCTCGAACAGTTGGGCGTGAAGCAGGCCGTGGTGCTTGGCCATTCCACCGGCGGCATGCTCGCCACCCGCTACGCGCTGATGTACCCGCAACAGGTGCAACGCCTGGCGCTGGTCAACCCTATCGGCCTGGAAGACTGGAAAGCGCTGGGCGTGCCCTACCGCACGGTTGACCAGTGGTATGCCCGTGAGCTCAAGCTGGATGCCGACGGCGTGCGCGAATATGAGCGCAAGACCTACTACGCCGGGCGCTGGAAGCCGGAGTACGAGCGCTGGGTACAGATGCTGGTCGGCCTCAACAAGGGGCCGGGACATGAAGCGGTGGCGTGGAACTCGGCACTGATCTACGACATGATCTTCACCCAGCCGGTGTATTACGAGTTCAAGGACCTGCAGATGCCGACCCTGCTGCTGATCGGCGACCAGGACAGCACGGCCATCGGCAGTGATATCGCGCCGCCGGAAGTGAAGGCCAGGCTGGGCAAGTACGCCGTGCTGGGGCCGCAGGTGGCCAAGCTGATGCCCAAGGGCGAGCTGATCACCTTCGAAGGCATGGGCCATGCGCCGCAGATCGAAGAGCCGGTGCGGTTCAACCGGACGCTGGTCGAGTGGCTGGACAAATGAGCCGGTAGTCGAGGGGCTGCTCTGCCAGCCCGCGAAGGGCCGCAAAGCGGCCCCCTAACCTTTCCAGATTTGCGCCTCGGTCCAGCCCAGTTCGGCAAAATCACTTGCCCGCAAGCCAGCCTCTTCCTCGCAGAAAAACTCGTCCAGCTGCGGCGGCCGGATGGCCGTGTCGCTGAGCATCGCGTGCACCTGCCCGCGGTGATGCACCTGGTGCTCGAACAGGTGTGCCAGCAGGCGCAAGCGTTGCTCGCGCTGCACCCGGTCGGGCCGCACGATGTTCACATAGCGCCCCAGTTCGTCATCTCGCAAGCCACGACAATAGGTGATCAGCCGGTGATCGGCCTGGGCCTGCTCGGCCTGCAGGTCGGTACAGGTGGCGAACGGCTGTTCCGGCGCGAAGAAGCGCTCGCCATCGGCGTCGGGCAACTCCCCACGTTGCTCGCATTCGAGCATGTGCAGGTAGAACCAGTCCACCGTCAGCAGGTGGTTGAGGGTGGCCTTGATGGACGGGAAAAAGCTGCAGCGCGGGGCGACGAATTCATCCTGGGTCAGTTGCAGGCAGGCCTTGTACAGGCGGTGGTTGGCCCAGCCATTGTTGTAGGCCTGGGTCAGCAGGTAATGCGACAACGGCTCCATGGCTACCCTCCTTTTCAGGCGAAGCGTTGCAGTTGCATCTCCCGTAGCCGGCTCAGGGTCCGTTGGTACGGGAACGCCAGATACCCTTGAGTGTAGAGGGCATCGAGAGGCACCTGCGCTTCCAGGTACAACGCCACCCGGCGGTCGTAGCATTCGTCGACCAGGGCAATGAAGCGGCGCACCGCATCATCCTTGGGTGAGAGCGCTGGCAGTTCGCGCTCGCCCGCCGCCACCCGCTGCGCGCCGTCCTCGGTGCCACGGGCGATGCGCCCGGCCCGCTGCTCACCGCCGAGCGCCGGAACGCCCGATACCAGGATGGCCGGGAAACGGTCGCACAGGGCCATGAACTCCATGGCCGCCAGCGGTTGTTCACACAAGTCGCTGAAGCGGCACCAGATAGCCTGCTGGCTGCGCCGCACCACCTGCACCTGCCTGGCCCCCAGAGCCAAGGGCTGGTCATCGCCCGCGTCGCTCGGGCTGAGCTGGCGGAACACTTCATCCAGCTGGCTGGCCTGCCCCGCCTGCGCCACCCAGTAACGCTGGCGGGCGGCGCCGGGGTGCAGGCGATGGTCCTGCTCGCCGGCTACCGGCAGTACCTGCATGTGCCGCTGGATGGCGGCGATGGCGGGCAGGAAACGCTCTCGGTTGAAGCCGTCGCGATACAGCTGTTCGGGTGGCTGGTTGGAGGTGGCGACGATGACCACGCCCTGTTCGAACAGCACCTGGAACAGGCGACCGAGGATGATCGCGTCACCGATGTCGTTGACGAACAGCTCGTCGAAGCACAGCACGCGGATCTGCCCGGCCAGCTCCCGGGCCAGCGCCAGCAGCGGGTCTGCGGTGCCGTTAAGCTGGAACAGGCGCTGGTGGACCCAGGCCATGAAATGGTGGAAGTGCTGGCGCCGACTGGGAACCTGCAGGCACCGGTGAAACTGGTCCATCAGCCAGGTCTTGCCACGGCCGACCGGGCCCCAGAGGTAGATGCCGAGGCTGGCGCGGCCTTGTTCGACAGCCTGGAAGCAGGCCTGCAAAGCCTCGACGGCACGGGCCTGGGCCGGGTCGGCGACATAGCCCTGGGTGGTCAGGGCCTGCTGGTAGAGGGAGTGGGGATCGATAGCCATGCGGCATTCTACACGGCTGCCATACCGCGGACCTTGTGGAAACAACGGTCTTATATGAATTCAAAAGGCTGCCGCGATCCCTGTGGGAGCGGGCGTGCCCGCGAACACGGGCGAAGCCCGTGCCATCCACCGCGGCGCCTGCTTCGCGGGCACGCCCGCTCCCACAGGGGCCGCGTGCAGCAGTGGTGATCAAGCGTCGCCCAGGCCTACCTTGAGCAGCGCGCCATCCTTGTCATCGGTCAGTACATACAGGTAGCCGTCCGGCCCCACCCGTACATCGCGGATACGCGCCTTCAGCTCCCCCAGCAGCCGCTCTTCATGCACTACCTTGTCGCCATCCAGCTGCAGACGGATCAGCTCCTGGGTGGCCAGCGCGCCAATGAACAGGTTGTGGTCCCACGCCTTGAACGTCGGGCTGTCGTAGAACGCCATGCCGCTGACCCCCGGCGACTGCTCCCAGACATGCTGTGGGTCGACCATTCCGTCCACGTGCTTGCCCTCGGCCTCGGGAATAGGCAGCAGCGAGTAGTTGATGCCATGGGTCGCCAGCGGCCAACCGTAGTTCTTGCCAGGCTTGGGGATGTTGATCTCGTCGCCGCCACGCGGGCCGTGCTCGTGGGTCCAGAGCTTGCCGGTCCAGGGGTTGAGCGCGGCGCCTTGCGGATTGCGGTGGCCATACGACCAGATCTCCGGCCGCACATTGTCCCGGCCAACGAAGGGGTTGTCCCTGGGCACCTCACCGTCTGGCAGGATGCGCACGATCTTGCCTTGCAGCTTGTCCAGGTCCTGGGCGGTCGGGCGCTGGTTGTTCTCGCCGAGGGTGATGAACAGGTAGCCGTCGCGGTCGAACACCAGGCGCGAGCCGAAGTGGTTGCCGACCGACAGCTTGGGCTGCTGGCGGAAGATCACGGTGAAATTTTCCAGCCGGGCACGGTCGCTGGACAACTGGCCACGGCCCACTGCAGTACCAGCCTTGCCATCACTGCCTTCCTCGGCATAGGACAGGTAGACGGTGCGGTCCTTGGCGAAGTCCGGGGACAGCACCACATCCAGCAGGCCGCCCTGGCCCTCGGCCCAGACCTTGGGCACGCCGCTGATCGGTGCGCCGACCTTGCCTTCGGCGTTGACCAGCCGCAGGTTACCGGCACGCTCGGTGACCAGCATGTCCTTGCCGCCCGGCAGAAACGCCAGGGCCCACGGGTGGCGCAGGCCATCGGCTACGGTATTGACGGTCAAGCTGCCTTCTTCACTGCGCAACTGCTGTTCGTCCGCCGCCTGCGCCAACAGCGGCAGCAGTGCGGCGGCAGTGACGGTGACAAGCCAGGTTGCTTGGCGCATGCAGGATTCCTTTGCGTACTTGGCTCACGGCGCGCGCGGGTTGTCGCGGGGCGGCCGGGTGGGTTCCAGGTTCGGGGTCTGTTGCTGGCGACGCAGATTGTCGCCGTTGCCAATGCCACGATTATCCAGCGTGGGTGGGCGCGGGGAAGGCTCGGTGGACGGGCCACGCAGCGGCGGCGTGGCCGGCATGCTGCCCTGGCGGCTGTTGGGGTTGGCGCGCTGGACCGGGCTGTTGTAGGGGGTGTTGTTGCTGGCGGCGATTTGCACCGGTGGCTCGGCTGCGGCCTGCGCAGGCAGAGACAGCGCCAGGCCGAGTGCCAGGATGGGCAAGGTTGGGGTCATGCTTCACCTCCTGTACGAAAAAGCCGCGCCTGGTGGCTTTGATAGCCTACGGCGCGAAGGGTTCGCGGCAAAAGTGTGAATGCGGGTGGAGATGATTCCTGATGTTTCAGTATGGGCTTCGGGGGCTGCTGCGCAGCCCTTCGCGACACAAGGCCGCTCCTACAGGGGAACCGTTCGCCTCGGCGCTGATTACGGGGCCTGCACCTTGTGCCGTGCGGCATACAGGCACAGCATCTCCATCGCCAGGGTGGCCCCCGCCAGCGCGGTGATGTCGGCGTGGTCATAGGCCGGTGCCACCTCCACCAGGTCCATGCCGACCAGGTTGATACCGCGCAAGCCACCGAGGATCTCCAGCGCCTGCAGCGTGCTCAGCCCGCCGCACACCGGCGTGCCGGTACCGGGCGCGTAGGCCGGGTCGAGGCAGTCGATATCGAAGGTCAGGTACACCGGTCGTTCGCCCACCCGCTGGCGAATCGCCCCAATCACCGCCTCGCTGCCCTGGCGGTGCACCTGGCGGGCATCAAGGATGGCAAAGTCCTGGCTGTCGTCATTGGTGGTGCGCAGGCCAATCTGTACCGAACAGGCCGGGTCTACCAGGCCTTCGCGAGCGGCATGCCAGAACATGGTGCCATGGTCGATGCGCTGGCCCTCCTCGTCCGGCCAGGTGTCGCTGTGTGCATCGAAGTGGATCAGCGCCAGCGGGCCGTGGCGCCGCGCGTGGGCCTTGAGCAACGGGTAGCTGATGAAATGGTCGCCGCCCAGGGTGAGCATGGCGCAGCCCGCCTCCAGGATATGCGCCGCATGCGCCTCGATGCTGTCCGGTACCGATTGCGGCGTGCCACTGTCGAAGGCGCAATCGCCGTAATCGATCACCGCCAGGTGATCGAACGGATCGAACGCCCACGGCCAATGCCGGGCCCAGGCCTGCTGCACCGAGGCGGCGCGGATCGCCCGCGGGCCAAAGCGCGCGCCGGGGCGGTTGCTGGTAGCCGTATCGAACGGCACCCCGCTGACGACCACATCGACGCCACGCAGGTCACGGCTGTAACGGCGGCGGGAAAAACTGGTGATACCGGCGTAGGTACTTTCCGCGGCGGTGCCGTACAGGCTGTCGCGGGTCATGGCTTGGTCATTGTTTGCAGCGTGCTCCACGGTCGGGCTCCTGTTCATCATCGGTTACTGGCGGCTGCGGAAGGCGGTCCACAGGCGGTTGCGCTGGCGCAGGTCGGCCAGGGCCATGCTGCGGTCGGCATACAGCCGCTGGCGTAGCGCCTGCGGCGGGTAGATGTCCGGGTCATTGCGCACCGCTTCGTCCACCAGCGGCGTGGCTGCCTGGTTGGCGTTGGCGAAGAACAGCGTATTGGTCAGCGCGGCGACCGACTCGGGCTTGAGCATGAAGGCAATGAACGCCCGCGCCGCTTCGGGGTGCGGGGCGTCCCTGGGGATGACCAGGTTGTCCTGCCAGACCAGCGTCCCCTCGCGGGGGATGCGGTAGACCAGCTCGAACGGCTTGCCGGCGCGGCGCGCCTGGTCGGCGGCCATCGCTGCATCGCCGTTGTAGGTCAATGCCAGGCACACGCTGCCGTTCGCCAGGTCGCTGATCTGCCGGCCATTGGCAACGTAGCTGATCGAAGGCTGCAACTGGCTCAACAGCTGTTGCGCCGCCGCCAAGTCGCCCTTGCTTTGGCTGTAGGGGTCCTTGCCCAGGTAGTTCAGGGCGACGCCGATCACTTCCTGCGGCGAGTCGGGCATGGCGATGCCACAGTCCTTGAGGCGGCTGGCGTACTCGGGCTTGAACAACAGGTCAAGGCTGTCCAGCGGCACATCGCCCAGGCGCTGGCGTACCGCTTCGACATTCACCCCCAGGCCCAGGGTGCCCCAGGTGTAGGGCACGGCATGGCGGTTGCCGGGGTCGGCTTCGGCGAGCTTGGCCAGCAGGTCCGGGTCGAGGTTGGCATAGCCGGGCATGGCCTGGGCGTCGAGCGGCTGCAAGGCATTGGCCTTCAGCGCCCGGGCCAGTACGCTGGAAGACGGCACCACCACGTCGTAGCCACTGCCACCGGTCAGCAGCTTGGTTTCCAGCACCTCGGTGGTGTCGAAGGTGTCGTAGCGCACCTTGTAGCCGGTTTCCTGCTCGAAGCGCTGCAGGGTTTGCGGGGCGACGTAGTCGGCCCAGCTGTACAGATTGACAACCTTTTCCTCGGCCTGCAGTGGCAAGGCCAGGAGCAGAGACAGCAGGCACAACGAGCGATGCATGGCGGACACCTCGGCAAGTGGGTGGATGCCGCGAGCATGCCAGCCGGGTTACATTGCAGGAATGGCAAGTTTGCAAAGCTGACATTCATCAGGAGCAATGTAATGCTCGGACAACTGCACGACCTCGACCTGCACCTGCTGCGGCTGTTCGTCACTGTAGTCGAGGCCGGTGGCTTCAGCGCTGCCCAGGGCGTGCTGGGCCTGAGCCAACCCACCATCAGCCAGCGCATGGCGCAGCTGGAAACGCGCTTGGGCTACCGCCTGTGCAGCCGGGGCAAGGGCGGTTTTGCCCTGACCGAAAAAGGTGCGTTACTGCTGGACGCCACGCGTGACCTGCTGCTGGACGTCGAGCGCTTCCGCCAGCAGGCCAATGGCGTTGCCGGGCGGCTGTTGGGGACGGTTCGGGTCGGCATGGCAGAGAATCAGGACAAGGCGGTGAACCTGCGCCTGGCAGCGGCCATCGCGGCGTTTCGCCGGCGTGCCGAGGCGGTGCAGCTGGAGCTGATCAGTGCGCCGCCGGCGGAGCTGGAGCGGCTGTTGCTGGAGCAGCGGCTGGACTACGCCATCAGCTATTTCTCCGGTAACCAGGCGGCGTTCGATTACCAGCCGCTGTTCGAGGAGCGGCAGCGGCTGTATTGCGGCGCCGGGCATGTGCTGTTCGGCGTAACGGGGGTGACGCACGAGCGCTTGCTGGAAATGGACCAGGTGCGCCATCCGTACCGGTTTCTCAAGGGCGGCGAACCGTTCCAGAGCCGGCGCAGCATGGCGGTCGCGGAACAGATCGAGAGCGTGCTGACGTTTGTCCTGTCGGGGCGGCACATCGGTTACCTGCCCCGTCATTACGCGCAGACCTGGGAGGCCGAGGGGCTGTTATGGGCGTTGGATTCGCGGCTGGATTTCGTCGTGCCGTTTACCCTGGCCCGGCATCGGGCGCAGGGGGTTGGCGAGGCACAGCAGGCATTTGCGCAGGATTTGCTGGCGGCGTTTGCCTGAACCGGCCGCATCGCGAGCTTGCCCCCAGGTACGGCCCTGGCGCGGAATCTGTTGGAGTGGCTTCGGCCGCGATCACCGGCGCAGCCGGTGCCATCCACCGCAGCGCCTGCATCGCGGATAAATCCGCTCCTACAGGTGTGAACCGCGCCGGCTTCGGGTTGACGCTGTACCGGTAGGAGCGGCCTTGTGTCGCGAAAGGGGTGCGAAGCACCCCCACGATTTCGGACGCCACAGCTGTGGCCGGGGCCGCTTTGTGGCCCATCGCGACACAAGGCCGCTCCTGCCAGGGGCAATTCCACCCTGGGACAGAGTTAGTAAGCCATGCTCCAGGTCAGGGTGTAGGTGCGCCCACGCCCCTGGTAGTCATACAGGTAGGCTGGCCCGTAGGTCGGCGAATAGAACAGCGTCGCGCGCTGCCCCCAGACCGTGCTGTACTGCTTGTCCAGCAGGTTCTGGATGCCGGCGCTGAAGGTGCCGAAGCCGGTGTCCTGGCTACCCAGCAGGTCGAAGGTGGTGTAGCCGTCGATCTCGTGGTCGGCATCGTCCTTCAAGCTGAACGCGTGGTTGGCCTGCAAGCGCGCCGTCCGGCCGTCACCCTTCCAGCCGACGAACGCGGTGGCCTTGGACAGCGAGGCATAGCGGGCATCCCGCTTGATCCAGTCGCCATCGGCATCCTCTTGTTCGGAACGGGTCAGGTGCAACGTGCCGCCGGTTTCCCAGCCACTCTGGAAGTGACGGGTCAGCGCACCTTCGAAACCGAAGTCACGGCTCTTCTGCTCTTCCACATCGATGGTCAGGGTCTGCGAATCGACGTTGATGATCTTGTCCGACCAGATGTAGTACAGCGCCGCCTGGGCATCCCAGTCCAGGTCGGCATAACGCCAGCCCAGCTCCACCTGGCGGCTCTTGATACCGGCCAGCGGGTTGTCGGCGACACTCAGGCCGGGCTTGCCGTAGTACTTGGCCGGGTCGGGCAGGTCGAAGCCTTCGCCGTAGTTGGTCCACACCTGGTGACCGTTCTTGAAGTCGTAGATGGCTCCAACGTTGAACAGGTTGACCTGGTAGTCGTTGCTGCCGCCCGGCACACCCTTGAAGTCGCTGACGTCCACGTCCATCTGCTGGCGCCGGGCGCCGCTGGACAGGGTCAGGTTGTCGCTGGCATGCCAGTCCAGCTGGGCGTAGATCGATACACCGTCGACCTGATAGCTGGGGTAGCGCGCGGCCTTACTGTCCTTGTCCAGCTCCAGGCCGCCCGACTCGGAAGAAGTCTGGGCGTTGAAAGTGGTCTGCTGGGCATTGAAACGCTCATGGTCCAGATCGACACCATACGTCAGCTTCAGCGTGTCCCACTGCTTGGCGAACAGGCCCTTGAGGCTGGTGACCTCGAAGTTCTGCTGCGAGGCGGCAAAGTACACCCCGCGCGAGCCCGTGGGGGTGGCGCGGTTGTAGTACGGGAACGGGTAGAAGTTGTCGTTTTCCTTGCGGTACGAGGCCTGCAGGTAGAAATCCTGGCCCAGCACATCAGTGTGGTGGTAGTTGGCGTTGAGCAGCAGGCGCCGGGTACGCGGCTCCAGGCCCGACGAGTAGCCACTGCGCAACTCGGCGTCTTCGAGGTCGGACGGGGCGTTGTAGTTGAGGTTGGGGAAGTAGATACCGGTACTGCCATGGCTACCCGAGTCATAGTACTGGGCCAGCAGGTCGAGGCTCTGCTGGTCACTCAGTTGCAGCCCGAGGGTACCGAGCACGTCGACAGTGCGGTTGTACTGCAGGTCGGTCTGGGTGTTGTCGATGAAGATCTGCTCGCCCGCGCCGTCGTAGAAGGCTTCGTTCTGCTCGCCGGAGATCCCCAGGCGGGCGTTGACCCGCTCGTTGCCGCCACTGATCGACTGGGCGATACGGGTGGACAGGTCGTCGCTGTTGTTGAAGCCGCTGCTGGCGCCAAGCTGGGTCTCGAAGCGTGCCGGGCCCGGTTCACCCTTCTTGGTCACGATGTTGATGATGCCGCCAGTGGCGCCGCCGCCGTAGATGGCGCTGGCTCCGGACAACACCTCGACCCGCTCGACGTTGAACGGCGAAATGCTGTCGAACTGGCGCGACAGGCCGCGCGAGCTGTTCTGGCTGACCCCGTCGATCATTACCAGTACGTTGCGCCCGCGCATGTTCTGGCCATAGTTGGTGCGCCCTTCTGGCGCCAGGTCGAGGCCTGGCACCAGTTTGCCGATGGCTTCCTTCAAGCTGACGCCGCTGTCGATCTGCTCGCGCAGTTGCTGCTGGTCGACGACCCAGACGGTGCCGGGGATTTCGCTGATCGCGGTGCTGGTGCGCGAGGCCACGCTGACTTCGATCGGCTTGAGGTTGACGGCCTGCGGTGCACTTTCGGCCTTGTGCAGGGTGACCGTGCGGGCGTCGCTGAAGTGCCAGCGCATGCCGCTGGCGGCCAGCAGTTGCTGCAGGGCCTGCTCGACGCTGTAACGCCCCTGCAAGGCTGGGCTGGCTCGCCCGGCGACGTCGCTGGTGGTGTACAACAGGTGCAGATCGGCCTGGTCGGCGAAGGTGGTCAGGGCCTGATCCAAAGGTTGCGCTGGCAAGTCCAGCTGGACCTGGCGCGCCTGGACCTGGGCCTGTTCGGCAGCGCTCGCGGCGCCAGCCTGCAGTGGGCCGAGCAGCATGGCCAGGGCACTGCAGGAGACCAGGGCATGGTGAAGAGGGACGCGGCGGCGGAACATGGGCTTGAACATCAGAGGCACGGGTGAGCTTCCAGACAAGTCGTAAATGAGAATGAGTTGCTGATCAGTCCCCCTACGACGATCTGGCCTCCCGGAACTTGCAGTGGCAAATGAAAAAAATTTTCATTCTGCCCGTGCCGAGCGCTTCGCGGCTGAACCCGCTCCCACCAGTACCGCACAGGTCCGCAAGGCCATGCAGCCCCTGCAGGAGCGGCTGCAGCCGCGAAAAGGCCGGTATCGACGGATCAATAAACCACGGCCAGCCAGGGCAAGTAGGTGACCCGCAAGCCATAGCGCTGCTCTAGGGTCTGCAACAGCGCTTGCGGCTCATCCAGGTCGAACACCCCACTGACCTCCAGCGCCGCCAGCTTGCTGTCCGACAACACGATCCGCCCATGCCGGTAGCGCTCCAGCTCCGCCAGCACCTGCCCCAGCGGCCTGCCGTTGAAGATCAGCTTGCCGCGCTGCCAGGCCATCTGCGCGCCGGCATCGGCTGCGACGGGCAGTGCATGCTCGCCGACCTTGGCTGCGCCTCGCGCCAGCACCACATGGCCATCACGGCGCACGCTGAAGGTGGCCGCGCTGCCCTGCACGCGCTCGCCTGCGCTATCGACCACAAACGGCCGTGCATCGTCCGTGGTCTCGAACAAGGCCTCCCCGGCCTCCAGCACCACGCGCCGCTCATGCTCATTGAACACCACGCGCAGGGCACTGGCGCTGTTCAGCGTCACCCGCGAGCCGTCGGCCAGGCTGATGACCTGCCGCTGCCCTACCCCGGTGTGGTAATCCGCCAGCAGCACCGGTGCCTGCTGCCAACCCGCCACGGCAACGGCCAGCACCAGCGCCGCAGCCAGCCCCGCCTGCTTGAGGCGGTCGCGGCAATGGCGCAGGGCCTGGCCGATATACTTGGCCACCATGCTTTCGGAAACGCCCAGCCGTTGTGCCACCTGCGCCTGGGTCAGGCCCTCGATGCGGTTGAGCAACAGCGCCTGACGAGCGTTGTCGGACAGCTGCAGCAGCGCCTGGTCGAGGATCTGCAAACGCTCCCGGGCCAGCAATGCCGCCTCCGGCGCTGGCCCCGGGCAGGCCACCTCGTCGGCGCCCTCGCTGTGCTCGTGGCTGGCGGCAATGCGCTGTTCGCGCCGCAAGGCATCGATTGCCAGGTTGCCGGCCACACGGAAGATGAAACGCCGCGCGTGCAGCACCGGTACAGCCTGCTGATCGATATTCACCAGCTTGAGGTAGGTTTCCTGCGCCACGTCGGCCGCGCGTTGGCGGTCGCTCATGCGCCGGGTCAAGAACTGCAGCAGGTCGTCGTAGTGTTCCTGGAAACTCGTCAACAGGCCCGACACGGGTGAGGTCAGCATGGGATCAGTTACGGCCAGTAGGAGGAATTAGCGGACGTTAATGAGAAACAGTATCTTTCATCTGCACCGCCACTTTCAACGCCGTCGCGCATTTGCCACACTGACCCACCGCTCACTCCGGCAAGGTCGTCCGCCCATGACTGCCCGTCTTTATCGCTACACCCGCCTGTTGCTGATCCTGCTGCTGGCCTGCGGCCCAGGGGCTTGTGCCCTGTTCCAGCCACGCGACCCGGTCAATATCAGCGTGATCGGCATCGAGCCGCTGCCCGGGCAGGAACTGGAGCTGCGCATGGCCGTGAAAATGCGCGTGCAAAACCCTAATGAAACGCCGATCGATTACAACGGCATTGCCCTGAACCTTGAGGTGAACGGCCAACCGCTGGCCGCTGGCGTCAGTGACCAGCAAGGGCACATTGGCCGCTATGCCGAAGCGGTGATCGTGGTGCCGGTGAGCATCACGGCATTCGCGTTCCTGCGCCAGGCCTATGGGTTGGGCCAGGTGAACGCGCTGCAGGGCCTGCCTTACAGATTACGCGGCAAGCTGGCCGGTGGGCCGCTGGGGACCGTGCGCTTTACCGACGAGGGCAAGCTGGACCTGCCCAGCGGCGGCTACTGGTAGCCGCCAGGCAAGGGGCTCAACGGTTGGCGCTGGCGGCGGCCATCAGTTTGTTGACTTCGCTGCGCACCATGTTGGCGTATTCCGGCGGCGACATGCCATCCAGCTCGGCACGCACCCACTCGGCCCACTTACCCTTGCGCCGCGGCTTTTCGGCGATCAGCCGCGCCGCTTCGCCCTTGGCCTTGCCCAGGTTGTTCTGCCACAGCTCGAACAACCGTGCCTTCTCTGCCTCGATCTGTGCCCGTTCCTCGAAGCTCATGTTGGCCAGATTGAAACTCATGAATCACCCGCTTGCTGGTAAATGGCGGCTATCTTACACCAACACCCAGACCGCACGCCGAAGCAACTTTTCTGGCGCAGCGGTATCCATTGCTCCAACAACCATCGACGAGGACGAGTTCATGGCCCGCAAACCTGCCGCACCGGCCGACAGCGATCAGATCAAGGACCAGGTATTCAGCGAACTGCAGGCGCTGATCGAGGAATCGGAACGGCTGCTGAACGACAGCGCTGCCCTGGTAGGTGACGAGGCGGAAACCTTGCGTGCGCAGGTGCAGTTGAAACTGCGTCAGGCGCGCCAGGCTGCCAACAGGATGCGCGACAGGGCGCAACCGGTGGTAGAGGCCACCGAGGACTACATCGGTGGCCACCCGTGGCAGACCGTGGCGGTTTCCGCAGGCCTGGGCCTGCTGGTCGGCCTGCTGCTGGGCCGGCGTCACTGACGCCGTGGCCGCCTGGTTCGATCAGGCGGCCTGCGCCAGCGGGATACCACTGTGGAAGCGCAGTTCCTGATCCGGTGACTGGATCAGCTCGACTTCCGCTGCACGGACCAGTTCTACCCGGCGGGCGATGTCCGCCGCATCGCCGTAGTGATGCGCCAGTTTCAGGTAACCCTGGTAGTGGCGCGCTTCGCTTTTCAGCAGGCCGTGGTAGAAACGGCCCAGTTCCTCGTCCAGGTGCGGCACCAGCGCGGCAAAACGCTCGCAGCTGCGCGCCTCGATGAACGCCCCCACCACCAGCGTATCCACCAGCTTGACCGGCTCGTGGGCACGCACCAGCCGCCGCAGCCCCGACGCATAGCGCCCCGCCGACACCGGGCGCAGTGGCACGCCACGACGTTTCATCAGGCGCAGCACCTGCTCGTGGTGCACCAGCTCCTCGCGGGCTAGGCGCGACATCATGTTGATCAGGTCGAGGTGCGTGTTGTACTTGGCGATCAGGCTCAACGCGGTGCTGGCGGCCTTGAATTCGCAATTCTTGTGGTCGATCAGCAGGGTTTCCTGGTCGGCCAGCGCCGCTGCGATCCAGGCATCTGGCGTCGGGCAACCAAGAAAGGCGTCGATTTCGGGGATCAGGGACATGAGCGTGCAACCACAAGGCCAGGCAGGGTTGGCGATTATACCGGCGGCGACGGGCGACGCCAGTGACTATGCTTGATGTGTATCAAGCGCCTGTGGGGGAAGCGCCGACTATAGTCAGGCATTGGTCGCCACCTTTGAACGGAGCTAACGCCCATGCAAGCCGTCCGCAGCATCCTCGTCGTCCTCGACCCCGCGCATGCCCACAGCCGGGCCCTGACCCGGGCCAAGCTGATTGCCAGCCTCACTGGCGCGCGCCTGCACCTGCTGATGTGCGACAAGAAGCATGACCACAGCGCACTGCTGAGCCTGCTGAGCAGCCAGCTGCACGATGACGGCTACGACAAGGTCACCCATGAGCAGGCTTGGCATGACACCTTGCACGAGTCGATCATCGATGTGCAGCAGGCCGAAGGCTGTGAGCTGGTGATCAAGGAACACCGCCCGGACAACCCGCTGAAAAAGGCCCTGCTCACCCCCAGCGACTGGAAGCTGCTGCGCCAGTGCCCGAGCGCCGTGCTGATGGTCAAGAGCGAACGGCCGTGGACCGGCGGCAAGATCCTCGCCGCCGTCGACGTGGGCAACCAGGATGAAGACCACCGGCGCCTGCATGCAAGCATCATCGACCATGGCTTCGGGATTGCCGAGCTGGCCAAGGGCGAGCTGCATGTGATCAGCGCCCATCCATCGCCGATGCTGTCGGCATCGGACCCGGTGTACCAGTTGAGCGAGACCATCGAAAAGCGTTATCGCGAGGCGTGCAAGGCGTTCCAGGCCGAGTACGACATCAGCGAGGAGCGCCTGCACGTGGCCGAAGGGCCGGCCGATGTGCTGATCCCGCACACCGAGCAGAAGCTCGATGCGGTGGTGACGGTGATCGGTACGGTGTGCCGCACGGGGATTTCCGGGGCGCTGATCGGCAATACCTCGGAGGTGGTGCTGGATGCGCTGGTGGGGGATGTACTGGTGCTCAAGAGCGAAGAGGCCATTGCCCACCTGGCGGAACTGGCCCGCGGTTGAATCCGGCCTGTCGGGGCCCTATCGCCGGCAAGCCAGCTCCCACAGCGACTGCGCTGACCTCGCGTCATTCGCAGCACCTGTGGGAGCTGGCTTGCCGGCGACGGGCTGCAGAGCAGCCCCGGTGGCTAGCTCAACGCCTCCCGCACCTTCGGGTCAAGCCCCTCCCCCGGGTGGGCCTCACTCCATTCCGTCAATTGCCGGCGCATCGCCGGCGTCCAGAAGCTTTGCAGGTGGTTGCGGATCCCTTGCACCGCCAGCGTGTGGTCCGGCTCGCTGTCGAAGTAGTGGGCAATCTGGTTAGCCATCTTGACCAGGTTGTCGGCACTCATCGGCGCACCTCGGCCTTCTCTGCGCTACGGCGCTCCTGCAGCAACCGCTGCTGTTCCTCACTGAAGTCCTGGTAACGCTTCTGCCACTGCGAAGGCTGGAACACTTTCACCACCTCCACTGCCGTCACCTTGTACTCGGGGCAGTTGGTGGCCCAGTCGGAGTTGTCGGTGGTGATCACGTTGGCCCCAGACTCGGGGAAGTGGAACGTGGTGTACACCACGCCCGGCGCCACTCGCGTGCTGACTTTGGCACGCAGCACGGTCTGCCCGGCACGGCTGCCGATACCGACCCAGTCACCGTCGTGGATACCCCGGCTTTCGGCGTCGGTCGGGTGGATTTCCAGGCGGTCGGCGTCATGCCAGGCGACGTTGGCGGTGCGTCGGGTCTGGGCGCCGACGTTGTACTGGCTGAGGATACGCCCGGTGGTCAGCAACAACGGATAGCGGTTGTTGACCTTCTCGTCGGTGGCGACGTAGCCGGTGAGCATGAAGCGGCCCTTGCCGCGCACGAACTGGTCGATGTGCATGGTCGGCGTGCCGTCAGGCGCGGCGTCGTTGCACGGCCACTGCAGGCTGCCGTGGCGGTCGATCTCGGCATAGCTGACGCGGTGGAAGGTCGGCGTCAGGCGGGCGATCTCGTCCATGATCTCGGACGGGTGACGGTAGTTCATCGGGTAGCCCAGGGCGTTGGCCAGGGCAATGGTCGCCTCCCAGTCGGCCTTGCCGGCCAGCGGCTCCATGACCTTGCGCACCCGTGAAATGCGCCGCTCGGCGTTGGTAAAGGTGCCGTCCTTTTCCAGGAACGAGCTGCCCGGCAGGAACACATGGGCAAACTTGGCGGTTTCGTTGAGGAAGATGTCCTGCACCACCACGCACTCCATGGCCAGCAAGGCCGCAGTGACGTGCTGGGTGTTGGGGTCGCTCTGGGCAATGTCCTCGCCCTGGCAGTACAGCGCCTTGAAACTGCCGTCCAGCGCCGCCTCGAACATGTTGGGAATACGCAGGCCCGGGTCAGGCTGCAGGGTCACACCCCAGGCACGCTCGAACTCGGCGCGTACGCCCTCGTTGGAAATGTGCCGGTAACCGGGCAGTTCGTGGGGGAACGAGCCCATGTCGCAGGACCCCTGCACGTTGTTCTGCCCGCGCAGCGGGTTCACCCCTACCCCTTCACGGCCGATGTTGCCGGTGGCCATGGCCAGGTTGGCGATGCCCATCACTGCGGTACTGCCCTGGCTGTGCTCGGTCACGCCCAGGCCGTAGTAGATGGCTGCGTTGCCGCCGGTGGCGTAGAGCCGGGCGGCAGCGCGGATCTGGTCGGCCGGCACGCCACAGACCGGGCCGAGCACTTCGGGGGCGTTGTCCGCCAGGCTGACAAAGTCGCGCCAGCGGTTGAATTCCGCAGTCTCGCAGCGCGCGTCGATGAAGTCCTGAGCCAGCAGGCCTTCAGTGACGATCACGTGGGCCAGGGCATTGAGCATGGCCACGTTGGTGCCCGGGCGCAGTTGCAGGTGCAGCTCGGCGCGGGCATGCGGCGAATCGACCAGGTCGATGCGGCGTGGGTCGATGACGATCAGCCGTGCGCCCTGGCGCAGGCGCCGCTTGAGCTGCGAACCGAACACCGGGTGCGCGTCGGTGGGGTTGGCACCGATCACCAGCACCACGTCGGCCTGCATCACCGAATCGAAGCTTTGCGTACCGGCAGACTCACCCAGGGTTTGCTTGAGGCCATAGCCGGTGGGCGAATGGCACACCCGCGCGCAGGTGTCGACGTTGTTGTTGCCGAACGCGGTGCGCACCAGTTTCTGTACCAGGTAGGCTTCTTCGTTGGTGCAACGGCTGGAGGTGATGCCGCCAATCGAGTCGCGCCCGTACTTGAGCTGGATGCGGCGGAACTCGCTGGCTGCATAGTTGACCGCCTCGTCCCAGCTGACTTCCTGCCAAGGGTCTTCCAGGCGCTTGCGGATCATCGGCTTGGTGATGCGGTCCGGGTGGGTGGCGTAGCCCCAGGCGAAACGGCCCTTGACGCAGGCATGGCCGTGGTTGGCGCCGCCGTTCTTGTCCGGGACCATGCGCACCAGCTGGTCACCTTTCATTTCGGCGCGGAACGAGCAGCCAACGCCACAGTAGGCGCAGGTGGTGATGACTGCGCGCTCGGGCTGGCCCAGCTGCACCAGGCTCTTTTCGGTCAGGGTCGCGGTCGGGCAGGCCTGCACACAGGCACCGCACGAGACGCATTCGGAGGCGAGGAAGTTGTCCCCTCCCGCCGCCGCTACCCGCGATTCGAAGCCGCGGCCGGTGATGGTCAGGGCGAAGGTACCCTGGATGTCCTCGCAGGCGCGCACGCAGCGGCTGCAGACGATGCACTTGCTCGGCTCGTAGTCGAAATACGGGTTGGATACGTCTTTCTTCTCGGCCAAGTGGTTGGCCCCGTCGTAGCCATAGCGCACCTCGCGCAGGCCGACCTGGCCGGCCACGGTCTGCAGCTCGCAGTTGCCGTTGGCGGAACAGGTCAGGCAGTCCAGCGGGTGGTCGGAGATGTACAGTTCCATGACGTTGCGGCGCAAACCGGCCAGGCGCGGGGTTTCGGTGCGCACCACCATGCCTTCGCTGACCGGCGTGGTGCAGGACGCCGGGTAGCCGCGCATGCCTTCGATTTCCACCATGCACATGCGGCACGAACCAAAGGCTTCGAGGCTGTCGGTGGCGCACAGTCTGGGGATGCTGGTGCCAAGCATGGCGGCGGCACGCATCACCGAGGTGCCGGCGGGCACGGTGACGGAGCGGCCATCGATACTCAGGCTGACCTGCACCTCGCTGTCACGCGCTGGGGTGCCGAGGTCGCTGCTTTTATCAGAAGCGGGGTCGAAGAAATTGATCACTGCGCGGCCTCCGTGTGGGTCAGCCCGAAATCGGCGGGGAAGTACTTCAGGGCGCTGGCCACCGGGTAGGCGGTCATGCCGCCCATGGCGCACAGCGAGCCGTACTGCATGGTGTCGCACAGGTCGCGCAGCAACAGGGCCTGGTCATGGCGCTCGGTCAGGTCGCTGGTGGCGATCAGCCGGTCGACCACTTCCATGCCGCGGGTCGAGCCGATGCGGCACGGGGTGCATTTGCCGCAGGATTCCTCGGCGCAGAATTGCAGGGCAAAGCGCGCCATGCTGGCCATGTTCAGGGTGTCGTCGGCCACGACCACACCACCATGGCCGAGCATCGCGCCCATGGCCGCGAAGGCTTCATAGTCCAGCGGCGTATCGAAATGGCTGGGCGGCACCCAGGCGCCGAGCGGCCCACCCACTTGGGCCGCCTTCAGCGGCCGCCCACTGGCCGTGCCGCCGCCGTAGCCTTCCACCAGCTCGCGCAGGGTCAGGCCGAAGGCGCGCTCGACCAGGCCGCCGTGGCGGATGTTGCCGGCCAGCTGGAACGGCATGGTGCCCAAGGAGCGGCCCATGCCGAAATCACGGTAGAACCCCGCGCCCTTGGCCAGGATGACCGGCACCGAGGCCAGGGTCAGTACGTTGTGCACCAGCGTCGGCAGGCCGAACAGGCCTTGCAGCGCGGGCAGCGGTGGCTTGGCCCGGACGATGCCGCGCTTGCCTTCGATAGACTCGAGCAGTGCGGTTTCTTCACCGCAGATATAGGCACCGGCGCCGACCCGCACTTCCAGGTCGAAAGCCTGGCCGCTGCCGGCCACGTCGCTGCCGAGGTAGCCGGCATCCCGGGCGATGGCGAAGGCCTGGTCGAGCACGCGGATCGCGTCGGGGTATTCCGAGCGCACGTAGATGTAGCCCTTGTCGGCGCCCACGGCGAGGCCGGCGATGATCATCCCTTCGATCAGCAGGAACGGGTCGCCTTCCATCAGCATGCGGTCGGCGAAGGTCCCCGAGTCGCCTTCGTCGGCATTGCACACCACGTACTTCTGCCCTGCCCCGGCGTCACGCACGGTGCGCCACTTGATGCCCGCCGGGAAGGCCGCGCCACCGCGGCCACGCAAGCCGGAATCGAGCACGGCGGCGACCACATCGGCACCGCCCAGCGCCACAGCCGCTTCAAGGCCGGCGAAACCGCCATGGGCACGGTAATCGTCCAGCGACAAGGGCCGGGTGATGCCGGCACGGGCGAACAGCAGGCGCTGCTGGGTCTGGAGATAAGGGATTTGTTCGACCGGCCCCAGCGCCAGCGCGTGGCCTGCGGGTTCGGCAGCCAGGGCATCGAGCAAGGCCGGCACGTCTTCAGGGGTGAGCGGGCCGAAACCCAGGCGCCCTTGCGCGCTGTCGCACTCCAGCAGCGGCTCCAGCCAGTAGAGCCCGCGTGAGCTGGTGCGCTGGATATCCAAGGCCAATTGGCGGCGTTCGGCCTCGCGCTGCAAGGCATCGACGACCTGGTCGGCACCCACCGCACGGGCTACCGAATCGCAGGGGATATAGAGCTTCAGCATGCGGCGTCCTCCCGGCAGGCGTCGACCAACGCCCGCAGGCGTTCAGGGGTGAGGCGCGCATGTACCTGGCCATCCAGCTCCAGCGCCGGCGAGCAGGCGCAGGCGCCCAGGCAATAGACCGGGCGCAGGCTGATGGCGCCGTCGGCGCTGGTGCCATGGTCGTCCAGCGCCAGCTGCTCGCGCAGCTGCGCGGCCAGCGCCTCGGCGCCACGGCTCTGGCACGACTCGGCGCGACACAGGCGCAGGGTATGGCGTGCCGGCGGCGTGGTACGGAAATCGTGGTAGAAGCTGATCACCCCGCGGACCTCGGCCAGGCTGAGGTTCAGGGCATGAGCAATTTCGGGGACAGCGGCATCGGGGACGTAGCCGATGGCGTGCTGGATGGCGTGCAGGATCGGCAACAGGGCGCCGGGGGTATCCTTGTCGCGGGCCAGGATGTCGTGGATCGCGGGCAGGTGGAGCAAATCTTCAGGCATACAGCGGACCTCGGCATCACGGACCCGCCTGAAGGTTTGTATGGGCAGGTATCCGGCGTGTTCTGCTGCGGCACGCTGGCCACGTCACGGTTGCGTGGTACCAGCGGCCTCCTTGCCTGCGGCCGCACGTCTGCGCGTACTGGTCCGAGGCATCCTGCAAGCATGGCACTTGTGGCGCCGGAGGGTTGCGTGCGAACGACCAGGCGCATCCTGAAACCGACGCGGGGTTCGCACTGCTGTCAGGGCTGCACTGGCGGTCTTGTCGGCGCGGCCTGGTGTCGCGATCGGGCTGCGGCGCTGCCCCGGGACAATTGCATCAGGACAAATAGTGCTGGGGCCGCTTCGCGCCCCGTTCGCGACACAAGGCCGCTCCTACACGACCTGCCTGGTGATCAGTGCTTCCCTTGTGCCGCCTCGGCCGTCTCGATCAGCTTGTCGAACTTGCGGTTCGGCTGGGCGAAGCGTTCATCGCTCTTGGCCCGCGCCTTGATGTTCTGTTCCGAGCTGGCCTGGTCGGCGATGGTCACCACCGTCCAGCCCCGATCCTTGGACACCCAGTACACCAGTTCACCGTCGGCAGAAAACGCCTCGAGCCGGCCGCCGCTGTTGGGCACCGGCTTGGCCTGCCGGGCCATCGGCAACAGTTGCTGCACCTGCGCCTCGTCGGTGCTGGCCAGGCGCAGCTCCACCTGACGAAGCTGGTCGGTCTCGTTGAAGGTTGCCTTTACCTGCGTGATGGGAATACCGCCAAGGTTGAAATCACCCTTCGGGTTACGCCCCTGAACGAACTCGGTGGGTACCTGATAGTGATAGCCCGTCACCTGCTCGACCTCGCTGAACTGCTGTTGCAGGATGGCCATGGTCTGGGGCTTGGGCATGCCCAGGGTGAACTGGCCGACTTCCAGTGCCGACCAGGCTTGCAGGGGGAAAAGAGCGCAGGCGAATAACAGCGGCAGGGTCCGTTTCATTGGCAAATCTTCCTTGAAATAAGCCCTGCAAGCTAAACCCTGTGCGCTGATCAGACAATACTGGCAGGGTGCCAAACCGCCCGGCCCCGGCGTCAGCCCACTGCCTTGTCCATGCAGGGCCGGCAGGCGCTCACAGCTACCGCTGGAGCAGCGCTGCGGACTGTGTCTGGTTGCCACGCAGCGCAGCCCATGCCAGCGCAGCGACCCAGACCACGGACACGCCGTAATTGAGTCGCTGATACAAGCCAAACCCGTGCCCGTCTGCCATGGCTTTGCCCATCATCGCCACAGTGGCGATTGCCAGGACCAGACAAAGCGCAGAGAAGCCTGCGAACACCGACGAGCAGAGCAATCGCTTGCCCAGCCAACACCACAGCGCGCTCGCCAGCGTCAACGACAGGAACATGACCAGGCCTGCCGCATTGTGGATGTGCTGGGAAATGGAAGGCTGTGCCGGTACGCAGCCCTCGTCACAGGCGAACAGGCCCGTGGCGAAACTGGCCAGGCCGTGAAGCAATATCAACGCAGCGCTGAACAGGGCCAAGCGCGAACCGGCGAAACGGCGCGCCACACCCAACGCGAAAAGCGCGAACAGCAGCCCCAGAGGGAAATTGTTCACCCACGCGGAATACGCATGAGTCGGGGCGCCTGTCGCCCCTAACTGGCTCATCGCCTGATCGAGGTGGCTGTAGCCCGGATAGCCAAGCGAGGTCAGTGATACGCCAAGCAGGAGCCAGATTGGAATCAATAGCCCTGAGCCCAGCAGGGCGCGGTTGGTGTTGTTCATGGTGCTGCATTCCTTTGCCAGTGATCGATTTCGCTTCGTGCGAAAGCGCTTCATATTAGGGGACACGTCGGCCATTGCGTTACCACTTTTTGCATGGATGCCCAGGCCTGGCTGCGGCTCGGCGCCTGGCCTGCCAGTGCCCCCCAAGGCTCGGTCATGCTGTTGCTCGTTGCGCCCTTGCCATCGGCATCGGTCACCGTCAGGATGGCAACTCCATGAGGCTTAAGGAGAGAGCCATGTTTCCCATGAGTGTCTGGTTTGCCTATACCGCCGCCTGTGTGCTGCTGGTTCTGGCGCCTGGCCCCGACAACCTGCTGGCCATCGGCCGTGGCCTGAGCCAGGGCAAGACCGCCGCGGCCGTGTCCGGCCTGGCGTCAGGCGCAGGCATTCTGTTCCACGTCGCAGCCGCTGCGTTAGGGTTGACCGTGCTGATGCAAACCTCAGTGGTCGCATTCTGGGTCATCAAACTCATCGGTGCCGGCTATCTGCTCTGGCTCGGCATCAAGGTCTTGCGTACTCGCAGCCTGATCAGCTTCCAGCCGGCATCCCGACAGTCACTGCCGAACATCTTCCTGACTGGCCTGCTTTCGGCAGCACTGAACCCGAAGCCAGGCTTGTTCGTGTTGGCGTTCATTCCGCAGTTCGTCGACCCGGCACGCGGCTCGGTCAGCGTGCAGATGGTGGTTTACGGCGTGTGGTTTGCAGTACTCACAGCCTTGGGGTTTGCCTTGATGGGCGTTTTCGCCACGGTGCTTTCCCGCTATCTGTACCAACGGCCGCGGCTGGTGAATGGTCTGAACGTGGGCGCAGGGCTCACCTTCGTCGCCTCCGGCGCTTCGATTGCGGCCTTGAGCCAGCGATAAACCGCGAGGCTCCGGATGAGCCCCGCATTGTCTTCATGACGCTGAAGGCTGCTTGGCCAGCTGCGCATGGGTGGCCAGCTCTTCAGCGACGAAAGCCGAGATCATCGCCCGGTAGACCTGCTCCACGACTTCAGCCGAGGCACCGGTTTCGTCAGCCAGGTCACGCACCTTGCGGATGACCTGTTCGACCCGCGCAGGTGCGCGCACATCGTCGGTGGTTTTCTTGAAGCGGGCCGCTTGGGTCACAAGCTGCCCGCGTTTGGCGAGAAGCGTAACGAGACTGCGATCGATCTCATCGATACGCTGACGGACTTCGTCCAGCGAAGTACAACGTACATCCGTTTGCATTTTCAGACTTCCTTTTCATGTGCCTGAGGTGGCGTGAAACAGCCAGTTGCTGAAGAGACAGGGCTTGCTGCCAGGCGGCGTAATTCGCCTACCTCGGCAAACCACTCATGGTCGTGAAGCGTGCCGAATGCTTCATGGGTTCCATAGCCCCAGGCAACCGCGCCGAAGGCGATACCGGCCGTTGCGGCGGCTTCACCATCGGTAGGTTGGTCACCGATATAGATGACCTGCTCTGGTGCCACGCCGAACTTGCGCATGACCCGACGCAAGCGCGACGCCTTGCCGAAAATGGAAACCCCGCACTCGAAGGCGCGGATATGGCGACAGCTGGGGCCCAGCACTTGCGTGACATTGTCCCTGGAATTGGAAGATACCACCGCCAGGATCAACCCCTGCTCATCAAGATGGCGCAACGTATCGGCGATGTCCTGGAACAGCGCGATCGAGCCACGATGTTTCTTCATCAGGCCCATGAAGGTTCGCGCTACCAACGGCAATTTCCAGCGCGGCATGCCGATATGCGACATGATTTCCCGGGCCCCCAGCTTGCGTAACCCGTCCAGTTCTTCCGGGTGAATGCGATTGAAGGCATGCTTGTCGGCAAGCTGGTCGAACACCGCAACGAAGAATGGAAATGAATCAGCGAGCGTGCCGTCAAAATCGAAAATGACAAGTCGGTATGGCATGTGAGGGTTCCTTCCTGGCGTGCTGGCAGCCTTCCTGACAGCCGCATGATCCTGCGCCTGATGACCAGGCGCGTTAATAACTGTTACCGGCCTTGAGTGCTATCGACTCAGCTGAACACCCAGAGCACCCGGGTGGGCTTGTCGGTCAGGTTGGCGTAACGAAAACTGGCATGGGGTTGCAGCTGAAAGCTGTCACTGGCGCGCAGCGTTACCGGCTCACCGCCATCCAGCCAGACGGTCAGTTCGCCTTCGAGCACGAAGCAGCCCTGTTCCGAGCTGTCGTCCAGGTACTCCTCGCCACTGCTGGCGCCCGGTTCCAGGTGGCTGTCGAGCATGGAGAACGCCCCCGATATGGTGGGCGATGCCAGCACATCGGTGATGCCGCCTGCCAGATGAAGCGTACGGCGCTCGTGTGGCCGGGTGACCCAGTCGAGCTCGCGAGGCTTGTCCAGCTTGTAGAAATAGGCGGTGGAGACACCAAGTTCTTCGCTGATGGCCGTGAGGTCGGCCACGGTTGGCCGCGAGACGCCGCGCTCGACCTGGGAAAGAAAACCCACCGAACGGCCGATGCGCTGGGCCAGTTCGCCCAGGGTCAGGCCCTTGAACTTGCGCAGGTCGCGAATCAGTACGGCCAGGCCTTCGATCTCTTCGTGCACTTTCATGTTGAATCGCGACTATCGAACAGGGAAATTGATGCCCTGAAAAGTACAGGATTCATTGCACAAAGCAAGGTGTCACGTGGGCAGATCGGGGCCGCCTTGCGGCCCCGGATGACACTGGCTGGCGCTTAACGAACAGCCTCGTACGTCAGGTCCAGGCACTTGCGGGCCTTTTCCACCAGTTCGTCGATTTCCGCGATGCTGATCACCAGCGGTGGCGCGATGATCATGGTATCGCCGACGGCGCGCATGATCAGGCCATTGTCGAAACAGTGCTGGCGACAGATCATGCCGACCCCTTTGCCCTGATAACGGGCGCGGGTGGCCTTGTCCTGCACCAGCTCGATCGCACCGAGCATGCCCAGGCCGCGCACCTCGCCCACCAGCGGGTGGTCGGCCAGCTCGCGCAAGCGCTGCTGCAGGTAAGGCGCAGTCTGCTTGCGCACCTGCTCGATGATCTGCTCATCGCGCAGGATGCGCAGGTTCTCCAGGGCTACCGCGGCCGCCACCGGGTGGCCGGAATAGGTGAAGCCGTGGTTGAAGTCGCCGCCTTCGCTGATCACCTTGGCCACTTCATCACGCACGATCACACCGCCCATGGGGATGTAGCCGGAGGTGAGGCCCTTGGCGATGGTCATCAGGTCGGGCTTGAGGCCGTAATAGTCGCTGCCGAACCACTCACCGGTTCGGCCGAAACCGCAGATCACCTCGTCGGCGACGAACAGGATGTCGTACCGGGCCAGGATCTCCTTGACCTTCGGCCAGTAGGTCTGCGGCGGAATGATCACGCCACCGGCGCCCTGGATCGGTTCGGCGATGAAGGCAGCGACGTTGTCGACGCCAACCTCGAGAATCTTCTTCTCCAGCTGCTCGGCCGCCCACACGCCAAACTCGGCCTCGGTCATGTCGCCGCCTTCGCCATACCAGTACGGCTGCGGGATATGCACGATATCCGGGATCAGCCCACCCTGCTGGTGCATGCCGCTCATGCCACCCAGGCCCGCGCCGGCCACGGTAGAGCCGTGGTAACCATTGATGCGGCCGATGATTACCTTCTTCTGCTTCTGGCCCCTGATCGCCCAGTAATGGCGGACCATGCGCAGCACGGTGTCGTTGCCTTCAGAGCCGGAGCCGGTGAAGAACACGTGGTTCATACCGGCTGGGGCGACATCGGCGATCGCCTTGGCCAGTTCCAGCGCTGGCGGGTGCGCGGTCTGGAAGAACAGGTTGTAATACGGCAACTGCTTCATCTGCCGGCTGGCGACTTCGGCCAGCTCATCACGGCCATAGCCGACCGCCACGCACCACAGGCCGGCCATGGCATCGAGTATCTGGTTGCCTTCGCTGTCCCACAGGTACACACCCTTGGCCGAGGTGATGATGCGCGGGCCCTTCTCGGCCAGTTGCTTCACATCGCTGAACGGCGCCAGGTGATGGTCACGGCTCATCGCCTGCCAGGCCAGGGTTTGGGGATTCTGTTCAGTCATTGCTTTCACTCCATCTGCTTGCGCAGCCGGGCCGCGCCGTATTTTTGTAAGTTGCGAACGGTGGTGTTCAGGCGGACAGCATCAGCTTCTGGCGCAGTACCGAACGTTGCCGGCAGGCCTTGCCGAAGGTCTGGAAGATGGTCAGGTAGTGCGGGTTATCCATGACCTGGAACTCCGGGTGCCATTGCACGGCCAGGGCAAACCCCTTGCTGTTGCCCACCGAAACCGCCTCTACCAGGCCATCGGGTGCCAGCGCTTCCACCCGCAGCCCGGGAGCCAGCACATCGATGCCTTGGCCATGGATGGAGTTGACCTCGATAAGCGCCGGCAACCCCATGCGCTCGAGCATGCCGCCGGGTTCGATATGCAGCGCGTGGCGCGGGCCATACTGCTGCTCGATGGGCTCGTCCTTGCCTTCGCGGTGGTCCATGAACAGCCCGGTCTCGTGAACGTTCTGGTGCAGGCTGCCGCCCAGCGCCACGTTCATTTCCTGGAAGCCGCGGCAGATGCCGAGCACCGGCACACCAGCAGCAATGGCCGCACGCATCAGCGGCAAGGTGGTGGCATCCCGCAGCGGATCATGGTGAGTGCCGGCAGCACTGGCCGGGCCGTGATAGTGGAACGGTTCGATGTTGGACGGCGAACCAGTGAAAATCAGCCCATCCACCACGTCGAGGATATCGGCGCTGTCCATCAGCTCGGCGAGGCTGGGAATCACGATCGGCAACCCGCATGCCGCCTGGGCCGCCGCGCGTGCGTACTTCTCGCTGATGGTCTGGGTGGCATGCTGCTCGATCACGCGGGTGCATGCAGTAATGCCGATCACGGGCACACGTGGCATATCTTCCTCCGGCAAATCCATGTTGCGCGTTGTATTGCAACGCTAGAAAGAGAAGGCTCGGGGGGAGCCCAGGTCGCTACAGGAACCAGCGGTATTCGCGGGCATCGATGTGGCGCATGAAGTCCTGTTGCTCCTGGTACTTGTTTTCGCAATAGACCATCACGAACTCACTGCCCAGGCCTTGGTTGACCACCGGGTGGTGGCGCATGGCGGCCAGGGCACTGAACGCCTCCTTGGGGAAATCGATGCCGCTCTGGCGGTTGTCGTTCAGCGGGGCGATGGGCTCAAGGCCCCGCTCCAGGCCATGCTCCATGCCAGTCAGAATGGCCGCCAGCACCAGGTACGGGTTGGCGTCGGCACCGGCAAGGCGGTGTTCGATGCGCAGGTTGCGCGGGTCGGACTCGGGGATGCGAATGCACGCATCGCGATCTTCGAAGCCCCAGCTGGCCTTGCTCGCCGCATTGACCATCGCGCCGTAGCGGCGGTAGGCATTGTGGTTGGGGGCGAAGATCGGCATGCAGTGCGGCAGCAGCTCCAGGCAGCCTGCCACGGCGTGGCGCAGCTTGCGCTGCTCGGCGCCCGCCAGGATGTTGTTGCCGGCGCCGTCGTACAGGCTGACGTGCACATGCATGCCGCTACCCGGCGCGTCCAGGTACGGCTTGCTCATGAAGCTGGCCCGATAGCCATGTTTCATCGCCACACCACGCGTGCTGCGGCAGAACAGTGCCGACCAGTCGGCTGCGCTCAGGGCATCGTCGCTGTGGGAGAAGTTGATCTCGAACTGGCCCGGGCCCAGCTCGGCAGTGATCACGTTCGCCGGCACGCCTTGCTCGTTGGCAACGTCGACCATCTCGTGCAGCACCGAGGCAAAGCGCGACAGCCGCTCGATGTGCATGTTCGGCTGGTCGTCCGGGTCGCCGCTTGCCGTGTCGCGCGGGTACTGCGGCAGGCCGTTGGCCAGCTGGCGGTCGAACAGGTAGAACTCCAGCTCGAAGGCGACCACCGGATGGATGCCACGCCTGGCCAGGCGCTGCAGCACGCGGGCCAGCACCTCACGGGGCTCGAATTCGATCGGCTGGGCGGTGCCATCGGAGGTGATCAGCATCTGGCCGATCACTTGCTGCTCCCAACGCACCGGCTTCAGGGTACCCGGCACCAGGCGCCGGACGGCATCCGGGTCGCCATCGGCGAAGCAGTAGTCACCGATCGGGTACAGGCCACCCTGGGTGCCCAGCAACACGCAGTTCTGCGGCAGTTTCAACGGCGTGCCGGCGGCCACCTTCTCCAGCATGTCCATGGGGTAGCGCTTGCCGTAGAAGTGCCCGGGGATATCCAGCGCAATCAGGTCGACATAACGTATTTCTGGGTACTTGGCGCGGAACGCGCGCACTTCTGTCAGCAGATCCGGAAAGATGACACTCATCTTCTTGTCCTTGTGAGGTGAACGAATTCAGTTGAAGACCCAGAGCACACGGGTGGTGGTTTCCGTCAGGTTGGCGTAACGGAATTGCGCGTGGGGTTGCAGCTGGAAGCAGTCGTTGGCCTGCAGGGTCACGGCGTCGCCGTCGTCCAGCCACACCGTGAGTTCGCCTTCGAGCACGAAACAGCCCTGCTCGGAACGGTCGGTCAGGTACGGCTCGCCACTGCAGGCACCTGGCTCGAGATGGCTGTCGAGCATGGCAAAGGCACCGGTGATGCTCGGCGAAGCCAATACATCGGTGATGCCCGATTCCAGGTACAACGTGCGCCGTTCGTGAGGGCGCGTGACCCAGCTGATGCCACGGGGCTTGCTCAGGTTGTAGAAGTACGCGGTGGAGACGCCGAGCGCTTCGCTGATGGCGGTGAGGTCGGCCACGCTCGGGCGCGAAACCCCACGCTCGACCTGGGACAGGAAGCCCACCGAGCGGTTGATGCGCGCGGCCAGTTCGCCCAGGGTCAGGTTCTTGAATTTGCGCAGGTCGTGAATAAGGATCGCGAGGGCTTCAACCTCTTCGTGCATCTTCATCGATTCGGACTGCCGTGAAATTTTTAGTGTTATTTTTCATGAAAAAATACAGTAAAATTTTCACGAGTCAAGCCCACTCGCTTTCATGACGCTGGTGTCGTGCTGGCAAGCCGTCTGGCTCGCTGGCTATGCGGTACTTGCTCATAACATATGGAAATCCGTATATTCGCCTATCCATATGTAACGAGCCCCAGCATGATCAGTCCCCCAGAACTCTTCAAAAGCCTGGCCGACGAAACCCGCGCACGTGCCTCCCTGCTGATCGCCAGCCTCGGCGAGCTCTGCGTGTGCGAGCTGATGTGCGCCCTGGGCGACAGCCAGCCGAAGATCAGCCGGCACCTGGCGCAGTTGCGCAGCAGTGGCTTGCTGCTGGACCGCCGCCAAGGCCAATGGGTGTATTACCGCCTCAACCCGGCCCTGCCCGACTGGGCCATCGAGCTGCTGCAGCTGACCCTGAAAGCCAATGCCCAATGGCTGCAAGCCAACACCGAGCGCCTGCAGAACATGGACGGTCGCCCTGTCCGCACCAGCGCCTGCTGCTGAACCACTTTTTTCGAGCCTGCCATGCTAGTCGCACTCAGCGTTTTTCTGTTCACCCTCATCCTGGTCATCTGGCAACCCAAGGGCCTTGGCGTCGGCTGGAGCGCCGCGCTCGGCGCGCTGATCGCGCTGGCGGCCGGCGCGGTGTCGCTGGGCGACATCCCGACCGTGTGGGCCATCGTCTGGAATGCCACCGCCACCTTCATCGCCGTGATCATCATCAGCCTGCTGCTGGACGAGGCCGGTTTCTTCGAGTGGGCGGCGCTGCATGTGGCGCGCTGGGCCAGGGGCAGCGGCTACCGCTTGTTCGCCTTCTGCGTATTGCTGGGCGCGGCGGTATCGGCGCTGTTCGCCAACGATGGCGCGGCACTGATCCTCACCCCCATCGTCATGTCGATGCTGATGGCCTTGCGCTTCTCGCCGGCAGCCACGCTGGCATTCGTCATGGCGGCAGGGTTCATCGCCGACACCGCCAGCCTGCCGCTGGTGGTGTCCAACCTGGTGAACATCGTGTCCGCCGATTATTTCGGGCTGGGGTTCGCCGAGTACGCCTCGGTGATGGTGCCAGTGAACCTGGCAAGCGTGGCCGCCACCTTGCTGGTGCTGTTCCTGTACTTCCGTCGCGACCTGCCGAAGCAGTACGCCGTCGAGGCCTTGCAGGTGCCGCGCGCGGCGATTCGCGACCAGGCGACGTTCGTGGTGGGCTGGTGGACGCTGCTGGTCTTGCTGGTCGGCCTGTTCGCTCTGGAGCCGCTCGGTATCCCGATCAGCGCGGTCGCGGCCGTGTGCGCGGCGTTGCTGTTCGCGGTCGCCGCCCGCGGCCACCGGATCTCCACCCGCCGCGTGCTGCGCGAAGCGCCGTGGCAGGTGGTGATCTTTTCCCTTGGCATGTACCTGGTGGTCTACGGCCTGAAGAATGCTGGCCTGACCGACTTCCTCAGCCATTTGCTCGAGCGCTTTGCCGAGCAGGGCGTATGGGGCGCGGCCATCGGCACCGGCCTGCTGTCGGCACTGCTGTCATCGGTGATGAACAACATGCCCAGCGTGCTGGTCGGCGCCCTGTCGATCCAGGGCAGTGGCGCCGAGGGGCTGGTGCGTGAGGCGATGGTCTACGCCAACGTCATCGGCTGTGACCTCGGGCCGAAAATCACCCCGATCGGCAGCCTCGCCACGCTGCTGTGGTTGCATGTGCTGGAACGCAAGGGAGTGCGTATCACCTGGGGGTATTACTTCAAGGTCGGCATTTTGCTGACCCTGCCGGTGCTGCTGATCACCCTGTCGGCGCTGGCATTGCGCCTGAGCCTCTGATATTTCGCCCCACGCGAGGAGTTTCCATGCGAGTTCTGTTCATGTGCACCGCCAATAGTTGCCGCAGCATCCTTTCCGAAGCCCTGTTCAACCATATGGCGCCTGCAGGGTTCGAGGCGATCAGTGCCGGCAGTTTCCCCAGGGGGCAGGTATTGCCACGCAGCCTCACCACCCTGCAGCGCGCCGGCATAGCCACCGAGGGCCTCAGCAGCAAGGGCAACGATGCCTTCGCAGGCAACCCGCCGGACATCGTCATCACCGTCTGCGACAAGGCCGCCGGCGAAGCCTGCCCGGTATACTTCGGCGCTGCGCTGAAAGCCCATTGGGGGCTGGAAGACCCGTCCGAGGTCCAGGGTGACGAAACGCTGGTCGACGCCGCCTTCCGCGCTACCCTGGCGCATATCCAAGAGCGCTGCGAAGCGTTCTTCAGCTTACCGTTTGCCTCGCTGGATCGCGACGGGTTGCAGAAGGCGCTGGATCGCATCGGCGCGCTGTGAATGCCCGAGGTGTTGGAAAAGAGCAACCACGGCTAGGCACAATGCTGGAGAAACGGCGGATGCTAGCGCCCACCGCACCTCCGGAGACATCTTTCGTTGACTGACCAACAGCACGGCCCTGTTTACGCAAAACGGTTCGAGGCCGTGCTTGCCTATATCGACAGCCATCTTGAAAGTGACTTGTCGGTAGCGGCCTTGAGCCGGATCGCCCATTTCTCGGCGTTTCACTTTCATCGTCAGTTTTCGGCGTACATGGGCGTACCGGTTTCCCGGTATGTGCAACTGATGCGGCTGCGGCGCGCGGCCCATCAGTTGGCCGCCTCGCCTGCCACGTCGGTACTGGAAGCCGCGTCGGCGGCCGGGTTCGAAAGTCCCGAGGCCTTTGCCAGGGCGTTCCGGCGAGCCTTCGGCATGACGCCGAGCGCATTCGCCAAGGCCCCTAACTGGCACACCTGGAGTGCGGTATTCGTTGTTCCCCAGTTATCCAGGAGTATTACCGTGCAGATACGTATCGTGGACTTTGCCGAAACCCGTGTAGCCGCGCTCGAACACCGCGGCGCGCCGGCCAGCCTCGGCGACAGCGTCGCGCGTTTTCAGCAGTGGCGTCTGCAGAGTGGCCAGTCACCGGTGGCCAGCAGCCGTACCTTCGGCATTCCGTACGACAACCCGGACACCACCCCGGCGCAGGATTTTCGCTTCGCGATTTGCGGGGAGATAGACGGGGCCGTGTTGCCCAATGATTTTGGTGTGCAAGAGCTGACCCTACCGGCGGGGCGCTGTGCGGTGGTTCGCCATCGTGGCTCGCCGGACTACATCGGTGAGACGATCTATCCGCTGTATCGGGACTGGTTGCCGTCGAGTAATGAAGAGCTGCGTGACCATCCGCTGTTCTTTCATTACTTGAGCGCGTACCCGGATACACCGGTGGAGCAGTGGGAGACGGATGTTTACGTTCCGCTGAAGTAGGTTGGGGGGTTGAGGCGTTTGCGGACTGCCCATCAGTCGTCCATGCTTGGCAAATGGTTAGACTATGCCACTCCCCCTAATCCACCCTGCTCGGGCTACCGGGTGGGGTAGCAGATGTGTGCAGTTAAGCGGCCTTCAGCAGACCAAGGAATGTCTTCTTCACTTAACCCGTCCCAACCTAAAAGTTTCAGAAACGTATCGATTCACTCGGCAGACCAACCACAACCGTCAAAGTTCAGGTTATACAGCCATGCCTAACAGGCACATTAAAGAGTTGGCGCTAGAGTATTTCCTTTCCTCCACGCCACCACAATATGCGCTGCTCCTACAGGCTTAATTCGTTTCTGCCATTGAGGATGAGTTCTACAGAAAGCTTCACCCAGTCCCCTCCAGCAGAGGAATTGCTTGCCCCAGTGGTAGCAAGCGCAAACCCAAGCCTGGCTTACCCAAGCTGATTTATAAATCCAAGTACCGGCAACGCAACATCATCGAGCCATGTTTGGCGGCCTGAAAGGAAGTCACCGTATCGGGACACGCTTCGACAAACGCGCGAAAAGCTATACGACCAAAATCTCGCCGGCATTGTTTCATGCGGTGTTTGCGACATCTCTTTTCGCACAGAAACTAATCCAGGACAACTTTAAAGCTATCACTCTCTGAGCAATGTATCAGAAATTCACGACACACTGTCTCGTTTCCATTCAAGGCAATACAACCATAACCCACATCGTCATGAGGATAAATTGCAACACTTAAAGATGGATCAATATAGAAACACTGATATCCAATTACACCCGAATAACACATCATCAATCTTGAAAGATCAATGAAGTCAGCATAATCAAGACTTAAGCTCAGAGAACTTGCGGCCAAGGGGGCTTCCCCAAACCTAAAACTTTCATACTCGTTAGTCATAGGCAAAAGCAATCGCCTAGATTTCATTTTCTCATAAATATGCCGATACCTTCTGATTACTTCCTTATCTTTCTCTCTTTCGTCGTCGAACGAAAGCGCCGTAAGAATCACAACTCTTTCATTGCTTGACCCAAAAAAGCCCTCAAACAGTGAAACAGCCTCATCTACCAGCGAAAGCGAGAAACCATGTTTTTTTCCAAAATACCCTACCCAATTAACCGAAGCACTTAATCCGCCGAAGTTGATATCGCTTAACGAAAAGCTATTTTTCAATTTTGATAACTTTTGCATCACTCATCCCTACTGTTATTTTTCTCTTTCGTTCTGGCTCAGATTTTCCTATACCAACCTTCCACTCGCCTTGTTTGTCGCTATGAGACGTATGAATCGCCCCTGGTTTCCTAGACACTCTCCAAGCTCAGAAAATAGCGTTTCTCATATTCTACGGGAGACAGCTGCATAGCGCTGCTGTGTCGACGTTTTGGGTTATAGAACATCTCGATGTAATCGAAAATATCACTTCGGGCTTCGTCACACGTTGCGTAGATCTTTCGTCGTATTCGCTCCCGCTTCAAAAGCTGGAAAAAGCTCTCGGCTACGGCATTGTCGTGGCAGTTTCCTCGCCGACTCATACTGCTAATGACGTTGTTGGCCTTCAAGAAGCTTTGCCAATCTGAGCTACTGAATTGACTGCCTTGGTCTGAATGAATCATCACTTGTTGCTGTGGCTTGCGTCGCCACACGGCCATCAGCATTGCGTCGATAGCAAGGTCGCTGCACATCCTTGGCTTCATTGACCAACCAATTACCTGGCGTGAGAAGAGATCCAGCACTACCGCCAGATAAAGCCATCCTTCATAGGTGCGAATGTAAGTGATATCTGTCACCCAGACCTTGTTCGGCTCGCTGACCTTGAACTGCCGAGCAAGGTGGTTGGGCGAGGCCACGGTTGGTTTTCCGCCATAAAACCCAGGTCGACGGCGATAGCCTGTTTGCGAACGCAACCCCTCTGCCTGCATCAAACGACCGACTCGATTTCGCCCGCATGTCTCTCCCAGCTCAAGTAGGTCAGGCAAATAGGCTCAAGCCACCGTTGAAATTGATCGACTTCTAATTGATGAATCGCCCACCCTTCGGATCAAAGTCTCGATTATGGTTGTAGTGCAGCTTAGCCTCAGGGTCGTGATACTGCCCCTGAAAGCGGATTGAATTGCTCGGGCCAACTTGCTCAGCTTGTCTGCTAATAAGTGCCGCCTCTGGGAGCAAGCAATCACGCCCCTAGGAGACCAATATAATTCTGCCCTATACTTTTAGCTCCAACCGGGCCTTCTCAACGATTGTTTTAAGCATGGAATATTCTTCACCGGTCAGCTTCAAACTTTTTATCTCCTTCATCAGGTCGACCGAGCGCATTAATGCATCAAGCACCAAGCCAATCTGCTGGGAGCTATCTGCCTCTTTAAACTTATAGAAAGGCAGTTGCACACGAAGCTCAACAACTTGCCTTGCCTTGTGGTAACGCTTAACTTCCGGATAATCACCAATCCGCTCGTCGGGCATAACTATAGTTATGACACTCCATTTTTTTGCACCACATGAGAGCTCGATACCTTCGAGCAACTCAGAGACAACAGGCTCGACTGTATTACGCGCAACTCTCTCTGAATCACCTACTAGAATGTGCTTTTCGCTCGACATCCAAAAATCCATCAGTGACTCCTAGTAATCACTTTTATTTAATGGCGGCCTCTTGCCACCATTTGCGGCCTTATACTCAAGGATTTTTTATGCTGCCAAGAGTGCATTTCCTTCTTGCTCCCAGATACTTCCTCTTGCATTTCCACACCATTATCGTCCAGGTATTTTTGCGTGTACCGCTTTTTACCCATTGTAGTTTCGCCATACTTCATAACCTCACCCGACTTTCGATGTCTCAGTGTGTAGCCAATCGCAGGTTTGGTCGAATTGTGGCTATTCCCATGGGTACCATCCGATTCACACGGACATGGCTTGGATGGATCTTTCCCCGCCCCAAACCTACCACCCGCCTGCCGCGGCTGCCCTTTCCACAACCCTAACGGGTCGACCCACTCGATAGGGTTCGGCGCATACGCAGACAGGTTCAAACCACCGGTGTAACTGATCGGGTCCTGGGACTGGAAATAACCTCACGGCCGCCAACTACGTGTTCTTCCTGGGCCTTCCCTGGACACCTGGGCAGCAAGATCAAGCCGAAGACCGTGCGTACAGGAACGGCCAGCTCAGGACGTTGATCGTGAAAATCCCGCTGGTAGAAAACAGCATTGACCAGCAGCTGTAGCAGATGCTCTCAGCAAAGCGTCAGGTCAGCTTGGAGCTCATTGAACCGAAGAGCAACAGGACGCCTTGGCCAAGGCTATGCTTGCCACGACTATCAGCCGTTGATTCGTACGGGAGATCGGCGGTTGAGCTTCTGTAAGGCCTTTTGGCTCAATAGCCAAACTCTCTAGAGTTGTGTCCAATGACTGACCACTTCAGTGCAATCAGTGTCGAAAACTGAAAAAGGCGTCCAGCAGCAAAGCTCAGGGCACGATCGTTCTTGGAAATTTCTGATCTTTGAGTTCAAACGGGACTTTTGGCAGTAATCTGTTGCCTTGCTCCAATGCGCCATTTTCTGTTTGCCATGTATGGCCCAATGAGCTCTGACACCGATTGGTTAGCCAGTTCAAGAAGTAGTGCAACTAGGACCTCTTAGCGCGAATATCTGCCAAAGCCTTTTCAAGAGACTTCAAATCATCTGGATCTTTTAGTCTCGCTTTTGAACGTAGCCATTTATCAACCGCATTGTTACGACCATTTGATAGCAAGTCGCCCTCTGCAGCAATCTCACTACTCATAATGATGCGTTTTACCACCTTGCCGTTTTCATCACTTACCCGGCAATTCAGTAGCCCATTACTCTCCATAAAGAGGAATAAATTCTCAAGGGCTCTACCAATGCTAGCATGCCATTCTGGAATATTAGCATATGCTTCAAGCACGCCATCTATATCCCATACCAGATAATCGCTCATTTAATCCCTCCTAACCACCTCTGATACACCTATCACAAGGACTAGTGGAGCGACCTATAAAGCCTCAACCATTAAATTTCTTTTCCAACCATTTATTTGCTTTGCCAAATTTGCCTTCGCAACCTTGAATCGCACATCTACGACCGCCACCGCGAACAGCCCGAAGAATCAGGCTGGATGTGCTTCCATATCGAACTTAATACAGCCAGATATCTCCTCATCAGCAAGAACGGCCAACGGCCGGATCGCAACGGTATCGATTGTAGTGCAGACTTGTTTCATAACCATTGGCCTCCGGAATACGAGCCGAACACATAGCAGTCATGTTAGTCCTGGCGAAGGTACTCGTGTCCCAAAGAGAATATTTACTCGTATGTTTCAAGCTCTTCTCGCAAAGCAACTTCAAGAGCAGATGGAGAAATTACCACTCCCGCATCTCCTGGCACAGGAAATACTTGACACAATCGAGAGTCGGAATGCATACCTGGAAGCCACTTATATAAAAAGTCATCAATAGAAATTTTTCGCGGCGAGAAATCACTCCATACATCCGTCGCACAGCGCTTAGCAAATTCCTCCTCAGGCCAAAACGGCACCACAACGCTTCCTTCTAGGGCAGCAGTGGCCCAGCCCTCATCATACAACCCCCAAACAACCTCAAAATCCGCAACTTTTCTGATAAAAAATTCAAACCTCTCCTCTGGGCTTAGAGAGGATACATTTAAAACTTTTTTATCGTGCATTCTCAATACCCTCCTATCTTGTGCTGAGTTTTTGTGAAGGTCTGCACCTTGCAGTCTAGAGTGACGACAGCAGAAGCGATCTTTCGCCGCTGCATTACATATGCTAAACCTCTATCCCGCTTCGGCTCGCCCTCATAACTGTTTCCTCATACTTCACTGCAACATAGTACGATGTGGAGATGGCAGAACACTGAGCCTGATCAGCTATTTCATCAGATCATAAAGTTTCGAAATAACAGCAGCATTAACATCCAACAATCCGTATTTTTGTGCAAATGAAGTGTATGCAGAAGCGATTCGCTCCGCACCTAGCAGCAAAATAATGAAATGGCATTCCGCGGCAAATTTTTAACTGCGCATAATCGATCTTCATCATTTTCTACTCTTACTTCTTTTGCCTGTGAATTGCGTATCTGTTGAAACAGAGCTCTCACGTATCATGGCTTCGCAAGCTAAGCAACCCCCTCGACTAGCGTCAACATGTGTTACCCCGGCATTAATCAGACTTTTTTCTGCATGACCAATTCCATTCACAACCGTCAGCCAATCTGTCGCCTTGCTCCAATGCGCCATTTTCTGTTTGCCATGCATGGCCAGTGAATACCCTGTCACATAGTCATAATCCGCCAGGATCTTAGCTGCCCACTCCTCCAGTCTGGCAGAAAGGAATGAGAATTTTACCGTCTCGGGGTCGAAACTTAGCACCTCGTTCCCGTGTAGGCAGAATTGGATACCGAACAGATCTTCGGCAAAGAACACGATGTCATCGCCATTCAAACCGTATCCGGAACGCCACAAAGCGGCGAGTTCCAGGCCTCCAACGTGACGCCCGTCTCTATGTGTCTGTTGCCAGCCGGCAAGATATGCTAATTCCTCCCAACCACCTCTGATACACCATCCTAAGTTTGCTTTCGCATCCTTGAATCGTACATCTACGACCGCCACCGCGAACAGCCCGAAGGATCAAGCGGGATGTGCTTTCATATCGAACTCAATACAGTCAGATATTTCCTCATCAGCAAGAATTATTTCTGGGACTGGATCAGAAGCCACGCAGAACGTTAGGCGACACCATGGTTGCCCTTTTTTTCGCCCGAGCTCATAGATTAACTTGTAAACACCCGCTGGAATTTCCACATCATGTTCATCGCCAATACTCCCAACAGTGATCATCCCGCTTTCAGGAACTACAAACGGGACTGCGAGCGCACGAAACGAGGCAGAATCGATCGCTGGATTTAAGCTACTTACCACCACCTCCAAGTCAGTATCGTCATTTTCAACCGCTCCGAAAGAAACGCTCCCCTCTCTCCAACTAAAACCCTGTTTGACATGGTTATCTGACCAGTCATTGAACGGCTCATCTAAATTTGAGTCAAACACACAGATTTGATTGTACGAAACCAAAATATTCATAATTTTTATCTCATTCCTTAATCACGTTAACTTTAAATTTTTCTCCAGGCTTCAGATTCCTACACTTATTACCTAGGAACGCCCCTGCCCCTCGGTTGTCGGAAGACGAAATCGCTCTAATACTTGCCCCTTTCCCCCCTTCGCGCGTTGATGCCGGAGGATATTCATCTAGATCCATTTCTGGGACTTTCGGCTTATTGCCCTGGGATTCTCTTCTTCGCTTAGGTGCATCCTTAGGGTCCCATGTCAAGATACTCGGATGCCCTTGAGCCTGAGCGTCCAGTATATGCTGGGATGCTTCCGGGTATCGTTCATATGGCATATTCACCTCTAACGCCCAATCAGAGGTCAAACCCAAAGGGTCGGTCCAATTGACCGGGCTAGGCGCGTAAGCGAAAAGATTTAATCCACCAGCGTAGCTAATCGGGTCCTGGTTTACGAACCGTCCAACCCTGGGATCATAGTACCGATACCGGTTGTAATGCAGCCCGGTCTCATGATCATGGTACTGCCCCTGGAACCGCATCGGGTTGCTCAGGCCGACTTGCTTGGCCCACTCCGAGCGGGTTTCCTTGACCTCACCCCATGCCTTGTACTGTGCCGTCCATGCCATCTCACCGTTATGGTCGGTCAGCTCCATCGGCGTACCCAGATGGTCACACTGATACCAGAGAATCGCATCGAATGCCTGCGGCTTGACCTCGGTGTGCCACAGCGGGTCCTGATCAAAATCGTATTCCCGGTCGCTCCAGTCCGGCTGGCGCAGCAGGCGGATCGGGCTGTTTCGTTGTGCCTGGACGACCGGCACGAAGCTGCCCGGCTCATACAGGTAATGCACGGTGCGCCCGGTCTCGCCCTCACCCTGCGGCGGTGAGCTTTCCCAGGCAAGATTGTCCCCATCCCAGCCATACAAGGTGTAACCACAGCCCAGTTCGCGCTGGCGCTTGGCCCGCTGCATCTGGTTCCAGCCACTGCCCGCCCGCGGATCATCCTGGTGGTGCGCGGTGGAGTGCTTGTGCAGACGGCGGCCCAGAGCGTCGTAGCTGTACACCACGCTGAGCTTGTCATCGTCGAAGCGCACCAAACGGTCGAACAGGTCCCAGCTGAGGCGTGCTTTTTCGCCGTTGTGCAGGCGATGGATCAGGTTGCCGCGTTCGTCGTACTGGTAGTGGGTCCCGGCATATTCACGCAGCAGGTTGTCCATCAGCTTGTTGCGGCGCGGGTCGCTTTCCAGCGGACGGTTGAGCTCCTGGGTCTTGTCGTCCAGCACGTTGCCGGCCGGGTCGAAGGCGAAGGTCTCGACACCGAGGCGGCTGGTGGCTTGCAGCAGGCGCCCGACCGGGTCATACCGATAGGCCAGGTGACCACGACGGGTATCGTGGATATCGGTCAGCTGGCCCACGGCATCGTACTGGTACTGGCGCTTGAGCAACGTGGACTTGCCATCGTGGCTACCCAGCAACTGCTCTTGCAGGCGGCCAGCCGGGTCCCAGCTCTGGGCCTGCATCAGCTGGTTGCCCTGATGCCGGACCACTTCGCGGTGCAGGTCATCGCGCTCGTAGGCCAGCAGTTCATGCTGGTCGAGGGTCATGCCCAGCACGTGGCCGCTGCCGTAGGTGAGCACGCTGACCTTGTGGCCATCGGGGCGAACGGTCGCGATACGGTTGTTGAGGGCGTCGTACTCGTGCTGCCACACCGCGACCATCGGCACCTCGGTGCCGAGGTAATACTGGTGCTCGCGGGTCAGGTTGCCCGCCTGGTCATGGAACCATTGCAGCTTGCTGGCGGCGTTGATCGCCTGGATCAGGTTGCCGTTGCCATCGTAGGCAAAGGTCTCTTCCTGACTTTGATCTCCTTGGCTGGCAACCCGTGAAACCAGGCGCCCCACCGGGTCGAAGGTGATGTCGATGCGGCGCTGGCCGACCTGGGTACTTGCCAGCCGGCCCGTATCAGCATCGTACTGGTAACGCGTCACCAACCCGTCGAAGCCTTGCTCCTGCAGCAAACGCCCGACCGGGTCGTAGAGGAAGTCAGCCTTGCTCTCGTTCTCGTTCTCCAGGCCGATCAGGCGGCCGAGTTTGTCCCAGCGATAACGCAGCGTGTGTTCATTGGCATCCACCCGCTCGGCGAGCAGGCCCACAGCGTTGTAGGCCCAGGTGGTGCAGCGGTCCAGTGCGTCAACGTGGGCCAATAACCGGCCTTCGGCATCGCGCTCGAAGCGCTCTTCGGTGGCGTCCGGATGAATGACTTTTGCCAGCTGGCCGGCCTTGTATTGGTAGACCGTCTTGTTGCCCGCCGCATCGGTGAACTGCACCAGCTGGCCGAAGTCGTCGTATTCCCATTGACTGGTCTTGCCCGAACAGTCGGTGTATGCGACCAGTTGATCCGCGGCGTTGTAGGCCAGCTTCTTCTCGTTGCCGTTGGCATCCTTGATCGCCTTGACCAGCCCGGAAGGCGTGTAGGCGAACTCGGTCTTGTTGCCCAGCGGGTCGGTGGTCTCGACCAGGTTGCCTTTCTTGTCGTAATCACGCAGCCACAGGCCACCTTCGGCATCGCGGATCTTGATCGGATGGCGGCGGTCGTCATAGGCGATGTGGATCTGACTGTGGTCAGCCCGGATATGACGGATGACGCTGCCTTGCTCGTCGTAGTCGTAACGGTCTTCGCTGCCGTCGGCGTGCACATGGCGCACCACATTCTTGCGCTCGTCACGGAAGATCCACTCCGAGCGCTCATCCGGATAGCGCACGCGGTACAGGTGGCCGAGGATGTCGTAGTAGTACCAGGTCTCCTGGCCGTGGGCGTCGGTGACGTAGGTCAGGCGAATGTTCTCGTCCCATTCCAGGCGGGTGTCGTAACTACCGTCATCGGCCCATTCGCGAATGGCCTTGGCGTCGGAGGCGCTACCATCCCACTGCAGGTTCATGCCGCGACCGGTGCGGTCGGTGTAACGGGTAACCAGGTGATTCTGGTACTGGTAGTGCCAGGCAGCGCCGTGCTCATCCTGGGCCGCAACGAGGTCGCCCTGACTGTCGTAGTGGTAGGCGCACAGCTGACGCAGCGGCTGGCCGTCGCGCATCTCCCACAGGCCGGTGATCTGGCCGTGGTCATCGATCAAGGTGCCGAGGTGGCGCAGCACGTCCTTCACATCGCCCTGGAAGGTGATGATGTCCGACAGCACCGGACGCCCCTCGTGATGATGCTCGTAGTGCAGCATGCAACCGGCATCGTTCTGCAGCAGGACCTTGCGCAGGTAATAGCGGTCGCCCACGCGCAGGTAATACTCCTTGCGCACGAAACCACGGCAGATCACCAGCTCATCGTCGCTGCTGCGTACCAGCAGCAGGTCCTCGATGGCGTTGAACTGCGACTTGCCGACCTTGGGCAACTCGAATTCATGGCTGCGGCCATCGAAGTCATGGAACAGCAGGCCGTTGCCCACCACGTCGATGCGGGTGGTGAATTCGGTGACCCAACGAGCCCCCAGGCAACCTTGGTCATACTCGGCCAGGCGGGAGTGATAGATGCGCTGCCAATCGATCGGGAATGCGCCGGGCAGGCTGAAATCCGTGTGGATGATGAATTCGGAACCCAGGGCGAAACTGATACTGCGCCCGGTGGTGGACTTCGGCGTCGGCCTGGGGATCGGGCAGCCAGGCTCTACAGGGCTTGGTGTTTGAGTGGCCTTGGCCTGGGCACTGCTGACCGCCAACTCGCCCTTGCCCTTCTCCCGCTGCACCTGCGTCACGGTCCCCGGCTTGCTCACCCCCGGCTGCCCATTCCTGTTGCGCTTGCGAAAGCCCTTCACCGCCCCGCTCAGCACATTCAGCATCCAGCCGATGCTCATCTGCGTGCCCGGGTCCGCCAGCTTGTTCAACTGCCGCGCCATCTCCGGCCCCAGCGCGCGCAGTTGCCCGGTGTTGGCCAGGACCTTGGTCTTGATCTGATCCGGCAGCAGTTTGCTCGTGGCGCTGTTGGCCAGCCCCTTGCCGGCGGCCTTGTAGGCGTTGTGCACGGCACCGAAGATGTTGCTGAACGCCGCCTTCGGGTCGTTGAGCAGCTTGTCGGCGGCGGCGGACACCTGTTTGCCCGCCTTCGACAGGTCACCCTTGGCGTCCAGCTGGCCCAGGGCGACCTTCTCCAGCCCGGTGGCGATCTCGCTGGTCATCTTTATGCCCAACGCGCCGGCGTCGGCCAGGATGCCGGCGATCTTCGGCTGCGCCTTGGCCACGAAGTCGTCGATGGTGCCGGCGATGGTCGCGTTGAGGTGGCCGATCAGTACCTGGATCAGCGCATCGCCCAGCAGCATCTTGGCGCTGTTGCGCAGCTCCTGGCGCACCAGGAACAGGGTCGGGCGCAGGCTCATGCGCGCCGCGGCCATGGTTGGCGGTGCCGGCAGCACGCCGATCAGGTTGATGCCCAGGCTGACCCAGTCGAGCAGCTGGCGGTTCTTGCTCTTGACCAGCGTCACCACGTCGCCCAGGGCATCGACCAGGGCCATGATGTTGCCCACCACCGGCAAGGCGCCGGCCACGGTCTTGATCCGTTCGAGGGTGACGTAGCCGCCGCTGACCGACTGCAGCCAGGCATCGAAGGCGGCGGCGCCACGGCCGACGTCCTTGGCGTCGATGGTGTTGAGCGGGGCGACGGCGACCTGGGGTTCGCGTTGTTTGGCGTCGGTCATGCCAGCACCTCATGGTTCAGCTTGGCCGGGTTAGCCGGGGCGCTGAGCTTGGGCAGGCTCGGCAGTTGCTTGAGGGCGCTGGCGGCCTTGAGCGTGGGCGCAGCGCCGGGCACCACGTTGCTGGCCAGCTGGGCCATGGCGCCGGTGTCGCCGCCGACGGCGGCCTTGACCTGTTGCGCCTTGTGCAGTGCGGCCTGGCCGCTTTTCGCCAGTTGCATGCCGGTGCCGGCCAGGGCCTTGCCCTGTTCCAGCAGGCTGTTGCCGCCCGGGCCCATCAGGCCCTGGGCCATCGATTTACCTTGTGCCATCGCGTTCTGCATCAGTCCCTTGCCCTTGTCCATGCCTTGCTGTGCCAGTGCCAGGCCCTTGCCCAGCAGCCCGTCCTCGCCTTTGCCGGCGCTCAGCACCTCACCCACCACGGCCTGCTGGCCCGGGGCGATATCGTTGAACTCGGTCTTCGCCGGCCAGCTACCGGGGCCGAAGTGGCTGCCCTCGGCCCAGGTGTCGGCCGGGTCGAGACCGAAGTCGACCCACAGCGGGCCGGCGGCAGCGCCGCTGGCCTGGTTGAAACCGTTGCCGTCGAGCGTGCCCTTGATCGACTTGCCCAGCGCGTCGAGCACGTCGTAGTCGCCGGTCTTCACACCCTTGCTGTTGGCGTACTGGTACAGCAGCTCCAGGTCGCCCTTGCCGGGTTTCGGCGGCTCGGGGAAGGTGCCGGCCTTGCTCGCCGCACCGATGTGCGCAAACTTCGCGGCATGGGCGGTGTAGTTGCCGCTGGTGACGTGGGTGATGCCGCCGGCGTTGTAGGTGGTGGCGCTGCCGCCGCCCTGGATTACCAGCTCGGTCTTGGCGGTGAGCACGATGCGCTCGGCGTTGGCGGTGATGTCGAGCTTGGCCAGCAGGTTGATGTTGTCTTTCAGGGCGCGGATGTCGATGTCGCCGGAGGCCGACACCAGTTTCCAGCCCAGGCTCTGCACGAACAGGCGCATGCCCTGGCTGGCACTGGCCAACAGGCGCTTGCCGATCGACAGGCTGGTATGCCCGGTGCTGCTCAGCGCCAGGTGGCTGCCGCTGGTGATGTGGTTCGGGCCAGGCGTGGTCAGGGCGATGCCGGCCGGGCTCGACAGCACCAGGTGAGGCTGGGCGAACTCGGGGAACTCGTTGGCGCTCTGGTTGACCGGACCACTGCCGAGGATGCCCAGGTGCTGGGCGTGCAGGTCCTTGGCGACCTGATCCTGGTCGCCGGGTTCCTGGGCCTGCATCTGCTTGGCCAGTTCCGCCAGGCTGTCCTGCTGCTCGCTGGCAGTGGCCAGGCGTTCGGCGGTCTCGGGCAGGTCCTTGTGGTGCTTGGCTTCGTTCGGGCGCGGTTCGGTGGTGAGCAGTAGACCGCCGGCGGCGCGCACGGCGCCGTGGCGATCGGTGCGCAGCTCGAAGCCTTCACCCCGTGGCGCACCGCCGCTCGGCCGTGGGTGGGTCAGGTAGCCGAGGTTCAGGGCACTGGCGCCATGGTCGCTGCGCAGGGCGATGCTGATCTCGCTGGTGGTGTCGTCAATGCGCAGTTCGTTGTTGCGGCTGCCCTTGTATTCCTTGCTCTTGATCGTCGCCAGGGTCTTCAGCTCGGGCAGCTTGTAGTGCGGCATGTTCACGCCGTGGTACAGGCAGCCGGTCACCAGCGGCTGGTCGGGGTCGCCTTCGAGGAAGCTGACCAGCACTTCCATGCCCACCCGCGGCAGCTGCAGGCCGGCGATGCCCTGCCCGGCCCAGCCGGAGGCCACGCGCATCCACACGCTGGACTTGTCGTCGGCCTGGCCTTCGCGGTCCCAGAAGAACTGCACCTTGACCCGGCCGAACTCATCGCAATAGATCTCCTCACCCTCGGGGCCGCTGACCACGGCGCGCTGGGTGCCGAGGATGCGCGGCTTGGGGTGGTTCAGCGGCGGACGGTAGACCGCTTCCCAGGGGGTGGCGCTGAAGAAGTTGCGGTAGCCCTGCTGGAACCCGTCGACGCGCGGGTCGACGTCGCTGGTGATGGCTTCTTCCAGCACCTGCGGCTGGCGGCCCTGGTGGCGCACTTCGGTGAGCAGCCACAGGTCGTTCCAGGCTGCATTCAGGTGCGCGGTCAGCGGCAGGAAGTGCCCACTGACCAGCAGCGGCTGGTCGCTGCGGCCCTCGGCCAGGCGAAAGTCGCTGCGATGGCGCTCGAGGGCGCGGGTGGCCAGGTGCTTGCCCCGGGTGCGGTCAAGGAAGCGCCCGGGGTAGTCGTAGTCTTCGAGCTCGGGCTCGGCGTGGCTGACCGACTCGCCCTCGAGCTGGATCAGCGGCTTCTTGAAGTCGTAGTCGCGGCGGGTGACGCTGCTGGTGCGGGTTTCCACGCGCAGGCCGAAGCGCTTGATCATCGGCGTGTCGGCCACCAGCCCGGCATCCTGCTGGTAGGCCACCGGCGCCAGCTTGGGGAACACCGTCTGGTCGTCGCCAAACACCAGTTGATGGCCAGCGGCGCTGTGGCGGAAGTGGTAGTGGATGCCCTCTTCTTCACACAACCGCTGGATGAACTGCAAATTGGACTCGTCGTATTGCACGCAATACTCGCGGTCCGGGTAAACGGCGCCCAGCTGGAACTGGTAGGCGTTGGCGAGGATGCCATGCTCCTCCAGCACCTGGGCGATGATCTTCGGCACGTTCATGTGCTGGAACATGCGCTGGTTGATACGGTGGGCCAGGTAGGCCAGCTGCGGGCGCAGGGTCACCTGGTAGCGGGTCAGGCGCTTGCCCGCCTCGCCTTGCGCGGCGCGGTAGATCAGCCCATGCAGGCCGCGTCCGGCATCGCCCAACTGAAGGAACGCGGGCTTGTGCAGCAGGCTCTCCAGGTCCAGCGAGGGACGTTCGCTGACCAGCTCCAGGTCGATGGCGTAGGGCTGGCTGATGGCTTCCTTGCCGTCGAAGGCGAGGACCTGGAAGTCGTGCTCCAGGCCGTCGATGTGCAGGCTGAAATGGGTCTGGTTTGCGGCGGCAAACATCCTTGTCCCTCTTTCCTGGGGAGTGAAACGACCTCGGGGTAGCGCGCCGCTCACGCGGCGCATCGCGGATGAATCCACTCCTGCAGGCAGGCGGGCAGCGGCGCCAGCCGAAACATCGCGTCGGGCCGATCAGGCAGGCAACCAGGGCCTCACAGGTGCGGCACTTTGCAACCGATGCAGGAGCGGATTCATCCGCGATGCGCCGCGTGGGCGGCGCTCGATCTCATGGGCGATGCAACGCTGGCGTCGATCACCCAGAGACCCCGAGCCTTAGCCGGCGACCGGTGCGCGCCAGTCGTCAGAACCGGAAGTACCGGACACTTCGTGGGTCCAGGTGATCTTGCGGTAGGTGAAATACACGTCTTCCAGGTGGGTGAAGTGGGCGTTGGCCGGGTCCTGGCAGTTGTGCATGTAGTCCTTGATGTCGACGATGATCGCGTCTTCCAGGACGGTGGTGTAGTAGTGCTCCTGGGTGCCCTGGGCCGAGGTGCGGTACCACTTGATCTCGACCTTGGTCATGCGCTCGCCCGAGGTCAGGGCGGCCAGCAGCAGCGGCGAAGCCTTGTCGAAGACCTTGGTGATCTTCACCGGCTTGTGCACGCGCTGACCCGTCGGCTGGCCGGACTGTGGATCACGCGGGATGATCACTTCGTGTTCGAAGCCCTGGACCATGACCTGGTCTTCGTGACCTTCCTGGTAGGTGTTGCCTACCGAGTCGGCGGTGAACGCGCCAGCGGTGATCAGGCCTTGTTTTTCGCCGGTGACGGCCATGTAGGCGGGAGTTGCCATGAGTGATGCTCTCCATGCTTGAGAAAGTCGCCCGGTGGCAGGAAATTGCCAGGCGGGGGACATCTCCTTATACAAGCCCCGTGCCAGATATTTTTTATCCTTTTAAATCAATAGTTTAAAAATGCTACACACTCATTTGGATGGTTTTTCAGCTACCTGCTATCCAAAAGTTGCGCAACTTTTTGCGCAGTGCTGGCAAAAAGTTGCGCAGTTGGCTGTACATGGCGGCCGCTAAGGCCTGCGAGGAACTATCCACACACTTATCCACATTCAACTGCGCAACTTCTTGCGCAGTTGACTTTATAGTCAACAAGTAAATCGCCTCTCGAATGTAACCGTATAAGGGAGTGGAACGGAGCGTCGACTGGCATGCTGGATCCATACCCGCGCTACGCCAATCGACAACGGGTAGCGCAGAGATCGCGAACGCGATCACTTTAGGCATCTGGATTACGCTCGGTCGCCGCTGCAGCATCTCGAAGAAGTGCTCCTGCACCTCATCGAGTTTCTCCAACGTTGGCCGCCGATCTCGCTCACCTGTTTGCGGGCGAACATCTGGCTCTATTGGTAGACTGTCACCTTATCGCGGTTGATGCGGATCTGAGCTGTGTAGCTGATGGTGCCGTCGGCCTTCTTGCGGGGTCTAAACGTTGCCATGAGAATTGGTACACGTCCTGATTCGCTTGGTACATGTACCAAGCGCTTTGTATAAATACCCCAAAACTCCCGAAAATCGGTACAGAACACGTTGAACGAAATGACCGCAAAATCAGGCTCTAAGCCAGAAACCATGCGCCCTGAGCCGTCCCGCCGCTTCAGCGTTGCCCCCATGATGGATTGGACCGACCGCCACTGCCGGTTCTTCCTGCGCCTGCTTTCCAGGCAAACCCTGCTCTACACCGAAATGGTCACCACCGGCGCCCTGCTGCACAACGACGCCCACCGATTCCTCCGCCACGATGCCTCCGAGCACCCGCTGGCCTTGCAACTGGGCGGCAGCGTGCCAGCCGACCTGGCCGCGTGTGCCCGCCTGGCCGAAGAAGCCGGCTACGACGAGGTCAACCTCAACGTCGGTTGCCCCAGCGACCGGGTGCAGAACAACATGATCGGCGCCTGCCTGATGGCCCACCCGGCGCTGGTGGCCGATTGCGTGAAGGCCATGCGCGATGCCGTGTCGACTCCGGTGACGGTCAAGCACCGCATCGGTATCAATGGCCGTGACAGCTACGCCGAGTTGTGCGACTTCGTCGGCCAGGTGCGCGAGGCCGGTTGCCGCAGTTTTACCGTGCATGCGCGGATCGCGATCCTGGAAGGGTTGTCGCCGAAGGAAAACCGTGAGATCCCGCCGCTGCGCTATCACGTGGCGGCGCAGTTGAAGGCGGACTTCCCTGACCTGGAGATCGTGCTCAATGGCGGCATCAGGACCCTGGCCGAATGCCAGACGCACCTGCAGACTTTCGACGGCGTGATGCTCGGCCGCGAGGCGTACCATAACCCCTACTTGCTGGCCGAGGTGGACCAGCAGCTGTTTGGCAGCGAAGCGCCGGTGGTCAGCCGTAGTGAGGCGCTGGCGCAGTTGCGCCCTTATATCGTCGCGCACATGCAGGCGGGTGGGGCCATGCATCACGTTACCCGGCACATCCTGGGGTTGGCCCAAGGGTTCAAAGGCGCCCGAAGGTTCCGTCAGTTGCTGTCGGCGGACATCCACAAGGCGGCGGAGCCGCTGGCGGTATTCGACCAGGCGGTGGAGTTGCTGCAAGGGCGCTGAGCAATTTGCCCGTGAGGCAGGCGGCGTGTGGATGGCACCGGCTACGCCGGTGTTCGCGGCTGAAGCCGCTCCTACAGGTACGGCGTCAAGCTGAAGCCGGCGCGGTTTATACCTGTAGGAGCGGATTTATCCGCAATGCAGGCGCCGCGATGGTTGCCATCGGCCTAGCCCATATTCGCGGGCTGCCCACTACCACAAAAAGTGTGCAACCTGTGGATCCGAGCAAGACAGTTACGCCAGCCAGTAGATCTGCCGTCAGGCAACCCGCTGCGGAACCTCAGGGCAGCTTGCGACTCGAATCTTCACCTTTCGCACAGCCCTTCCGGGCAAGCCCGTGCCCAGGCCCTTGAGCGGCCGTCGGGGCTCGGGTAATGTCGAGTCATTGCACAGGACAGAGCACGCCCATGACCTCCAAGCTGGAACAACTCAAGCAGTTCACCACCGTGGTCGCCGACACCGGGGACCTGGACGCCATCACCCGGCTGAAACCGGTCGATGCCACCACCAACCCGTCGCTGTTGCTCAAAGCCGCTGCCATCCCTGGTTATGCCGACCTGCTCAAGCAGGTGAAAGCCGACGCCAAGGGCGATGTCGACCTGGCCTGCGACCGCTTCGCGGTGGCCGTGGGTTCGGGCATCCTCAAGGTCATCCCCGGGCGAATTTCCACCGAGGTGGATGCCCGCCTGTCATTCGATGAACCAGCCCTGCTGGCAAAAGCCCGCAAGCTGATCGAACTGTACGAGGCCGCCGGTGTGGGCCGCGACCGCGTGCTGATCAAGCTGGCTTCCACCTGGGAAGGCATCCGCGCCGCCGAGAAGCTGGAGAAGGAAGGCATCCAGACCAACCTCACCCTGCTGTTCTCATTCGCCCAGGCCCAGGCCTGCGCCGATGCCGGGGTGTTCCTGATTTCACCCTTCGTGGGGCGTATCTACGACTGGTACAAGAAAAGCACCGGCCAGGAATACGTCGGCGCCGAGGACCCAGGCGTGCAATCGGTCACGCGCATCTACAACTACTACAAGGCCAATGGCTACGACACCGTGGTCATGGGTGCCAGCTTCCGCAATATCGGCCAGATCGAGCAACTGGCCGGCTGCGACCGCCTGACCATCAGCCCCGAGCTGCTGCAGCAACTGAGCGAAGACCAGGGCGATCTGCCACGGGTACTGCAACCGGGCAAGGCCGGCGAGGCCAAGCAGCAGCTGAACGAAAGCCAGTTCCGCTGGGCGATGAACGAGGATGCCATGGGTACCGAGAAACTGGCCGAGGGCATTCGCCAGTTCGCCCGTGACCAGGAGAAGCTGGAGAAGTTGATGGCCGAAAAGGCCTGATACATTTCGCGTTTGCCTGACGGGCGGGAAGTGTTCAGCATTTTCCGCCCGTCTGTGTTTCTGGCGTCAGTAGTACATTGAACTCCAGGGCTACTTCGCCGGCAAGCCCGCTCCCACAAGGATTGCGATAGGCCCGAGGTCGGCGCCGCACTTGGGCGAGCGAGCTTGCCGGCGAAGCAGCCCACATAGCCACCCGAGCTGTCGATGACCTCCTCTACCCCATTGCCCCTCGTCCTCGCCGGCCCGATCCTGCGCCGCCTGGAACCCCAGCGCCTGGCCATCTGGCTGGTTGCCAGCCAACCGCTGCAAGCCGAATTCATCTGCCCGGCAGGCGAAGCACAGGTTGATTGCCAGGTGGTTGCAGTGGCCCAGCACGCGTTCATCCACTTGCTGGACATCCACTTCGCTCGCCCCCTGCCCTGCAATCAACTGCTCGAATATGACCTGCTGATCGACGGCCAGGGCATTGCCGACTGGGCACCGCACCTGCTTTATCCGGGCACACGCCGGCCAAACCTGGTACTGCGCGACCGCCTCGACCAGCTGTTGCACGGCTCCTGTCGCAAGCCGCATCATCCGGCTGCCGATGGCCTGCTATGTGCCGACCGCCTGCTGCAGGCCTGCACAACACCAGCCGACCGCCCTGCCGTGCTGCTGATGACCGGCGACCAGGTGTACGCCGACGATGTAGCTGGCCCGATGCTGCGCGCCATCCATGTTCTGATCGCGCGCCTGGGCCTGTTCGACGAAACCCTCGATGGCGCGGTAGTCGCCGACAGCCAGGCGCTGTACCGGCACCCGGCCTGCTACTACCACCGCGCCGACCTGCTGCCGGCCCAGCCGCGCAACGAAACCCTGCGCGAGCGCTTTTTCGGCGGCAAGCGCAAGCCGATCTTCTCGTCGAGTAACGCCGATAACCACCTGGTGACCTTCGCCGAGGTCATGGCCATGTACCTGCTGGTGTGGTCCCCCGTGCCCTGGCAGCTGGTGAACCTGGACATGCCCAGCGGGCTCAGCGCACCGCGCCAGGCCCGCTACCAGCAGGAGCTGCCGCTGATCCAGGCGTTTGCCGACAAGCTTGGCCAGGTTGCACGGGTCATGGCCCACCTGCCCTGCCTGATGATCTTCGACGACCACGACATCACCGACGACTGGAACCTGTCGGCGCAATGGGAGGCAACCGCCTATGGCCACCCCTTCTCGCGGCGGATCATCGGCAACGCCCTGCTCGGCTACCTGCTGTGCCAGGCCTGGGGTAACGACCCGGACGCTTGCCAGGCACTGATAGGCCAATGCCAGGCGCTTGGCAGCCAGCCCCAGGACGAGCTGATCGGGGAACTGCTGCGCTTCCAGGGCTGGCAGTTCAGCCTGCCCAGCAACCCGCCCTTGCTGGTACTGGACACCCGCACCCGCCGCTGGCGCAGCGAGAGCAGCCTGGCCAAGCCGTCCGGCCTGCTGGACTGGGAGGCGCTGAGCGAACTGCAGCTCGCGCTGCTGGACCACCCGTCGGCAATCATCGTGTCGCCTGCGCCGATCTTTGGCGTGAAGCTGATCGAGACGGTGCAGAAGGTATTCAGCTGGTTGGGCTACCCGCTGCTGGTGGATGCCGAGAACTGGATGGCCCATCGCGGTGCAGCGCAGGTCATCCTCAACATCTTCCGCCACTCCCGCACCCCGGGGCACTACGTGGTGTTGTCGGGAGACGTGCATTACTCGTTCGTCTATGAAGTGCTAATCCGCCACCGCCACCGCCAGCGCAGCCCGCATTTGTGGCAGGTCACCAGCAGCGGGATCAAGAACGAATTCCCGCGGCGTTTACTCGACGTGCTCGACCGGCTCAACCGCTGGCTGTATGCGCCGCGCTCGCCGCTCAACTGGTTCACCAAGCGCCGCGAGATGGAGGTGGTGCCGCGTACGCCCAGCCATAGCAAGGCCGGCGAGCGGTTGTGGAATGGCGCGGGCCTAGGGCAGGTTTTCTTCGATGAACAGGGGCGGCCGGCACGGGTCTACCAGCTGGATGCGGATGGGGGTGAGGCGACCGAGTTTATTGGCAGAACATAGCCAGGCATAGTAACCGTGTTGCCTGTGCCGCCCTTTCGCGGGCACGCCCGCTCCCACAGGAATCGCTGTGAGCCAGCGGGCAATGTGGTAGCTGTGGGAGCGGGTTTACCCGCTAAGTCGCCGGCGCAGGCTGACGATCAGGTCCGCTCCAGCGCACTGACCAGGTCATGGAAGGCTTCGCGGTTGGAATCGTTCAGGCCCATGAGGATCTTGTGCGCCTCCAGTACCTTGGAGCGCACCACGTCCTCATTCTGGTCCTGCGATGGCAGGTCGGTCAGGCACTCCGGGCATGGAATCGGACGATCGACGATGTTGAACACCTGATCGAAGCCCATCGACTGCAACAACCGGGAAATGTCCGGATTGGTAGTGACCACGGTCGGCAGCAGCCCTACCTTCTGCCGCGACAGGATCGACAGCTTGGCCAGCAGGCCCAGGGTGGTGCTGTCGATGCTCTCGGTTTCGGTCAGGTCGATGACAATCGCCGAGAAGTTCAACGCGGTGAAGATCTTCTCGATCGTCGCATCCAGCGCCGAACACAGGGTCAGACGCACTTCACCGACGAATTTCAGTACAAAGGTACCGCTCTGCTCGGCGAACTGAATTCTACCGGTACTCATTGAAGGTTCCTGCTCAACACCAATAGGGCGATATCATCCGGCATCTCCCCAAGCGTAGCCAATCCAAAACGTTGACGCAGCCCATCCAGGCTGCCACCTGCTGCCCTGACGATTTCCGGCAGGGCGGCTTCTTTATCTTTGAGCGTGTCACCCGGCAAAAGGTCCAGAATGCCATCGGACATCAGCGTGAGGCTGAACCGCGGCGGCAGTTCCACCACCAGGTCCTGGTAGTTGGCCTCGTCGAACAACCCCACTGGCAGGCCGCGGCCTTCCAGGTAACGGGTATGCTCAGGAGTGTGCAGCACCGGCAACGGCAGATGGCCGCCTACGGCGTAGGTCAGCAGGCCGGTGTCCTCGTCGATCACCCCGCCGACCATGGTCACGTGCTTGCCCAGCTTGCAATTGATCAGCCCGCGGTTGATGTGGCTGAGTACCTGCGAAGGTTTGAATTCGCGCATCTTGCCGCTGCGCTTGAATTCGAACAACAAGCGCGTGGTCATGAACTTCAGCAGCACGGTGACGAACGCCGACGAGGCGCCATGCCCGGACACATCGGCCAGGTAGAAGGCGATGCGCCGTTCGTCCACGCGGAAATAATCGGCAAAGTCACCCGACAGGTACAGCGACGGGATGATCTGGTGCTCGAAGGCGAACTCGCCGGCCACCCAGGGGCTTTCCGGCAGCATGTTCATCTGCACCTGGCGACCGGCTGTCTGGTCCTCCTGCAACAAGTGCAGGCTGGCCTCCAGCTCGCGGTTGGCGGCTTCGAGCTTGTCGCGGTAGCGCTGGTTTTCCAGCACCAGGCGCGAACGGTCGAGCGCCCGGCGCACCGAATGCTCGAGCACGGCCAGGTCTTCCAGCGGCTTGATCAGGTAGTCGGCCGCGCCCAGGCGCAACGCTTCCACCGCATCGCTCATGACGCCGGCACCGGACACCACGATCACCGGTAACTGCGGCGCGCGCTCGCTGACCTGGCGAATCAGCTCGAGGCCGCCCATCTGCGGCATGCGCAGATCGCAGATCACGAGGTCGGGCTGGTGTTCTTCGAAGACCTGAAGCCCCTGCTGGCCATTACCGGCCTGGAGGACGCTGAAACCACTGTCTTCAAGATAGGCGGCGAGGCTTGCACGGACCACGTCGTCGTCATCGATGATCAGCAGCGTTGCACTGGTTTTCTGCATGTGGGCGAACGGCGCCGATTGGGGTTGGTGCAGCGGGGTCGGCAAGGCAGACGGCCAGCTACGGGGATTCTCTATGGTCACACTCTACTTGAGTTGTAGGACAAGAACACCTGCCAGGCAACTGTCCGGCAACTGTGAGAGCGACCTTGTAAGGCGCAGACGGTACTCCCATCCGGCAGGCGTTTCAAGCATGCAAGGGTCGACCTCGCCGCACTTTACAGCGCAAATCACCGGGAGTTATAAGAAAGTCGTCCAGCGTAACCGACAGGAAGCATGCCGCATGTCCCACACGCCCTCCAGCCATGCCGAGAAACGCGACTTCATCCGCATGCGCATCGATGCCGAGGTCAGCCTGCTGCATGAAGGCCAGGTAATTGCCGCCGTGTGCCTGGACCTGTCCAGCAGCGGCATGCAGGTACAGGCCGCGCAGCACTTCCAGGTGGGGGACCGGATCGAGGTGCGGATCGAATCCGAGCATCCGGCGTTGAAGGGGCTGCATGCCAGCACCGAAGTGGTGTGGATTGCCGACCAGCCGGGTGGCCAACAGAAGTTCGGCCTGCGGATTCTGGCCATGCATTGATCGCCCTGCCTGGCGCCCCTTGTAGGAGCGGCCTTGTGTCGCGATGGGCTGCGCAGCAGCCCCGGCGATTCATGCAGCAAAGCTGAAACCCGGGGCTGCTGCGCAGCCCATCGCGACACAAGGCCGCTCCTACAAGGGGAATCGCGCAGGAAGGGCAATCGCGCAGGATCAGCCAGGCAGCAGATCAGAAGTCGTCTTCGACCTCGCCATCCTTGACCTTGAACTCGCGGTTCTGCAGGTAGGCATTGCGAATGAAGATGTACTTGTCACCCTGGATCAGCTTCTCGGCCGAGAGCAGGTCGGCGCGGGTGTCGATCACGTCCAGGGCAAAGATCGAGTTGCGCGTCGGCACATGGTCGATGTAGCGGTAGGGTTCGGTGTAGGTGTCCGGGTACTTGGCCACGCCGTCACGCACGGTGCTCGGCCCCAGCAGCGGGATGACCACGTACGGGCCACTCGGCACGCCCCAGTAGCCGAGGGTCTGGCCGAAGTCTTCGTCGTTGCGCTGCAAACCCATCCGGGTGCCGACGTCGAAGAAGCCGCCCAGGCCGAAGGTGGTGTTGACGATCAGGCGCGCCGTGTCCACGCCCGCCGCATGTGGCTTGAACTGCAACAGGTCGTTGGCCAGGTTGGTCACATCACCGAGGTTGCGGAAGATGTTGTGGATGCCATCTTCGAGGAACTGCGGGGTAACCGCCTGGTAGCCCTTGGCCAGAGGCTTGAGGGCATAGGTGTCAAGCGTATCGTTGAAGCGGAAGATCGGGCGGTTGACCGCTTCCCAGGGATCTTCCTCGGTGGCAGCCTGGGTAGCTGCCACAGGCGCCAGCAGCATGCTGGCGCAGACACAGGCCTGGGTGACACGTTCGATCACACTGGCACCGATCCTACGCATAGGTGTTTCTCCATCGGATTTCTCGGCCGCAAGCGCAACGGGGCGCTGCTGTACCGCGGCAGTATAGAGACTTGCGGGCTGATAAGCAGCTTTACACAACGTTGCTCAATAATTTGTGAACAACTTTTGCGCCATACCCGCTGTCACAGGGCGGTAACAATCGCCGAATAGCCTGCGGACTATTTGGGGGACGTTGCCATGGACGCTGCACCCGCCTTCACCGCTGTGCTGTTCGGCTTGCGTGGCTGCCTGGTGCAAACCGCCGATGGCGCGCCCTCGCCCGCCCCTGGCGCGCTGTCCAGCCTGGCCAGCCTGCGCCAGCGCCAGGTACCGTGCATCTGGCTGGATGAGCTCGACGCCAACCAGAACCAGCGCCTGGCCCAGGTACTGCCCGACTGGCTGCCAGGGCATACCGTGCAGGGCACACGCTGGCCGGCGCCGAACGCCTGCTGGCAGGCGCTGATGACGCTAGGCAGCGCACGCCTGGATGGCTGCGTGCTGGTCAGCGGCGAGCCACGCCTGCTGCAATCTGGCCTCAACGCGGGGCTGTGGACGGTGGGGCTGGCAGCTTGCAGCCCGTACTGCAACCCCAGCTCGCGGCACTGGCAGGCCATGACCGCGCAGCAACAGGACCTGGCCCGGGGCAAGGCGACACTGGAACTGTTCCGCCTGGGTGTGCATTCGGTGATCGACCACCTGGAAGCGCTGGACACCTGCCTGCTGGACATCGCCCAGCGCCGGCGCAAGGGTGAAAAACCCTGATACAGCAGCGTTGACACGGATCATGCAAAGCTGCGGCAGGTGGATTACGCTGAACACAGGCCAGAACCTTTGCCGCTTCGCTGAGGTCCATGGCTTGCCAAGCCATTGATGGAGAACTACCAATGCCTGCCCGCGAATTGCAAGAGCGCCTGAACAGCTTGCGCGAGCAACTGGACCGCAACGTGCCGCTTTCTGACGAAGAACTGGCCGCGCTGCATGAAGAAGCGCGCCAGATCGAGGCGCAACTGAAACTTGAAGAAGCCACCCCAGACCATAACCTGGTAGACGGCGTGAACCTGGCGATCGAACGCTTCGAGGCCGACCACCCCGACCTCACCGCCACCCTGCGCAGCATTGCCAACTCGCTGCACAGCATGGGCATCTGAAAAAGCGGGGGGTGCTTTTCCCCCCTTTCACCGGCACGCCAGCTCCGACCTCGACCGCATCGGCCTCGGGCCATCTGCAATCCCTGCAGGAGCTGGCGTGCCGGCGATGGGCCGCAAAGCGGCCCCGATACCTTACTGGCGAACCAGGCGCTGGTTCTGCGGGCTGATCGCGCGGGTGCTGCGGTACGGGTTGATGTCCAGCCCACCGCGGCGCACATAGCGCGCATACACCGTCAGAAACTCCGGCTGCAGCAGGTTCTTCAGGTCGAGGTAGATCCGTTCCACGCACTGTTCATGAAAGTCGGCGTGCTGGCGGAAGCTGACCAGGTAGGTCAGCAGGCTGGCAGGGTCCAGCGCCGGGCCCTTGTACTCGACCACCACGCTGCCCCAGTCCGGCTGGCCGGTGACCGGGCAATTGGATTTCAGCAGGTGGCTGTGCAGGGTTTCTTCCACCACCTGATCCGGGTTGCAGCGCAGCAGTTCGGGCTGCGGATGCTGGTAGTTGCTGATGGCAACGTCGAGCGCATCGATGCACTGCCCCGGCAAGGCCACCACGCCCTGCGCCTCGACTTCGGCCAGGCTGCGCAGCTGCACGCCAACCGGCTTGCCGGCCGCGGTGGACAAGTCTTTTTCCAGGCAAGCCTGCAGCTCGCCAGGCGAGGCGAACACGGTCTGGTTCAGCGAATTGAGGTACAGCTTGAACGACTTCGACTCGATGATGTTCGGCGAATCGGCCGGGATGGCGAACTCGCCGATCGCCACCACCGGCTTGCCCGAGGGCAGCAACCAGCTCAGCTCGAAGCAGTTCCAGTAATCCACACCCTGCCAGGGCAAGGTCTGGGCAGTGACCCCCAGTTCGGCCCATTTCGCGGTACGCGGGATCGGGAACAGCAGCTGCGGGGAATAGGTGGCGATGTATTCGCTGGACTTGCCCAGCGGGGAATGTTCGGCAGCGGGATGCATGGAAACTGACCTGAAGGTTCGAAATTGTGCCTAGTCTACCGGTTTTGCGCCCTGCCTTGGAGCGCAAGTCACCAGGCGGTTACCGGGGAATTACAACTTTGTCAGTTTGGCCGAGCGGCTGCATCGTCACGTATCATCTCGGCCAAAGCCCTGCGCTACCTGGAGCCATGCCCCAATGAAACTGCTGATCGTCGAAGACCAGGCCCGCACCGGCCAGTACCTGTGCCAGGGCCTGAACGAAGCCGGCTTCGCCACCGAGCTGGCCAACGACGGCGAGACCGGCCAGTTCCTGGCGCTGACCGGCGACCACGACCTGCTGATCCTTGACGTGATGCTGCCCGGGCGGGACGGCTGGCAGATTCTCCAGGCCGTGCGCCAGGCCGGCCTGGATACACCGGTGCTGTTCCTCACCGCCCGCGACGCGGTCGAGGACCGGGTCCACGGGCTGGAGCTGGGCGCCGACGACTACCTGGTCAAGCCGTTCGCCTTCTCCGAACTGCTGGCACGGGTGCGCAGCCTGTTGCGCCGAGGCACCAGCCCCAGCCAGGACACCACCCTCGGCCTGGCCGACCTGCGCCTGGACCTGATCCGCCGGCGCGCCGAGCGTGCCGGCCAGCGCATCGACCTGACCGCCAAGGAGTTCGCCCTGCTCGAACTGCTGCTGCGCCGCCAGGGCGAGGTGCTGCCCAAATCGCTGATCGCCTCGCAGGTGTGGGACATGAATTTCGACAGCGACACCAATGTGATCGAGGTCGCGATCCGCCGCCTGCGGCTGAAGATCGACGACCCGCACCCCAACAAGCTGATCCACACCGTGCGCGGCATGGGCTACGTCCTCGAAGAGCGCGAGGAATGATGCGCCGGGTTTCCCTTGGCAGCCGCCTGGCCCTGCTGTTCGCCGCCTGCACTGCCGCCGTCTCGCTCGGCGCAGGCCTGATATTCAGCCGGGCCAGTGCGCAGCACTTCGTCGAACTGGACCAGCAACTGCTCGACTCGCGCCTGTCGCTGTTCCGTTCCCAGCTGGCCGGCCTCAGTAGCGCGGCCGAACTGCAGGCGCGCCTGCCAGCGCTGCGCGATGAACTCGGCCACCAGGCCGACCTGGCCCTGCGCATCAGTGGCAGCGACGGTGCCACCTGGTTCGAAAGCCGCACGGGCCTGCCCCAGGCACCGCTGCCCGGTGGGCTGGCGACCTTGCATGAGCAAGGCACGGACTACCGCAGCCTAGCCGTGTACCTGGTACAAGACGCCGCGCAGTCGCCGCAACTGGCCCTGTACCTCGATATCACCCACCACCAGCACTTCCTGCAGGGCATGCAGCGCCTGATCTGGTTGACCGTCGGCCTGTCGGCGCTGGCCACCGCGCTGCTCGGTGCCTGGGCCGCACGCCGCGGGCTGCGCCCGTTGCGGCAGATGGGCCAGGTGGCCGCCAGCGTGTCGGCACGTTCGTTGACCACCCGCCTGCCGGTGGCGCAGATGCCCGAAGAGCTGGCCGAGCTCGCCACCGCCATGAACGCCATGCTGCAGCGTCTGGACGATGCCTTCCAGCGCCTGTCGGCATTCTCTGCCGACATCGCCCACGAGCTGCGCACACCGCTGTCCAACCTGCTGACCCATACCCAGGTCACCCTCACCCGCCCGCGCAGCCTCGAGGAGTACCGCGAGGCCCTGCATGGCAACCTGGAAGAACTGCAGCGGATGGCGCAGATGATCAACGACATGCTGTTCCTGGCCAAGGCCGACCATGGCCTGCTGGTACCGGGGCGAGCGCCGCTGGCGCTGCATGAGGAAGTGGATGCGCTGCTGGAGTACTACACCCCATTGGCCGAGGACAGCAACGTACAGCTGTCGCGCGAGGGTGAGGCCTGCCTGCAGGGCGACCGGCACATGCTGCGCCGAGCGCTGTCCAACCTGCTGGACAATGCCTTGCGCTTTACCCCTGCGGGAGGGCAGATACAGGTGACGCTGGCGCCTGGGCCGACGCTGTGCGTGGCAAATACCGGAGGGACCATCGACCCGGCCGCATTACCGCGCCTGTTCGACCGTTTCTATCGGGTGGACCCGGCGCGGCGCGAAGGCACTAGCGAGCATGCGGGGTTGGGGCTGGCGATTACCCGGTCGATCGTGCAGGCTCATGGCGGGCGCATTCGGGCAGAGTGTGTGGATGGCTGGACGCGGTTCGTGATCGAGTTTACCGAAGATCGGTGAACCGGGGGCTGCTTTGCAGCCCATCGCGACACAAGGCCGCTCCTACAGGGGACAGCGATCAGGTTGAGCTCAAACCCTTGTAGCAGCGGCCTTGTGTCGCGATGGGGCGCAAAGCGCCCGCAAAATCTCAAGTAGACATCAGACAGCCAGGCCAATCGCCGGCTGCACCTGCGATGCCCGATAAGCCGGGTAGATGGTCGCCAGGAAGCTCATCACCAACCCGGCCGTGCAGATGATCGCTACATCGCCCCATTGCAACTGCGAAGGCAGGCTGCTGATGAAGTACACATCCGAAGTAAAGATGTGCTGCCCGCTCACCCGCTCCAGCCAGCCGACGATCTGGCTGACATTGAACGCTGCAATCACCCCCAGCACGCCGCCAATCAGCGTACCGACGATGCCGATCAGGCTGCCCTGGACCATGAACGTGCCCATGATCTGCGCCGGCGTGGCACCAAGGGTGCGCAGGATGGCGATGTCGGGGCCCTTGTCGTTCACCACCATCACCAGGGTGGCGATGATGTTGAACGCGGCCACCGCGATGATCATCATCAACAGCAGGCCGATCATGGTTTTTTCCATCTTCATGGCGCTGAACAGGCTGCCCTGGGTATGCGACCAGTCATCGGCACGGTAGGCATCGCCCAGCCTGGCAGCGATGGCCTTGGACACCTGCGGCGCGGCATACAGGTCGTGCAGCTTCAGGCGCACGCCCTGCACCTGGCCCGGCGCCCAGCGCTGCATGGCGCCGGCATCGGCCACATGGATGTAGGCCTGCGAGCCGTCCAGCTCGGCACCCACCTTGAAGATACCGACCACGGTCAGGCGCTGCATGCGCGGGGTGATACCGCCGGGTTCCTTGCTGATTTCCGGCACGATCAGGGTCAGCTTGTCACCGGTGTTGAGGCGGAAGCGGCGTGCGGTCAGCTCGCCGATGACCACACCGAACTCGCCCGGCTGCAGGTCCTGCAGGCGGCCCTGGACGATGTGCTGACCGACGATCGAGACCTTGCCCTCCTCGGCCGGGTCGATGCCGCCGACCTGGATCGGCTGCATCGCCCCCTTGTACGACAGCATGCCTTCCATTTCGGTAATCGGCGCTGCCGCCATCACTGCCGGGTCCTGCAAGGCCGCATCGGCCACCTTGTGCCAGTCATCCAGTGGCTGCGTGCCGAGGATGGCGGCGTGCGGTACCAGGCCGAGAATGCGCGAGCTCATTTCGCGCTGGAAACCGTTCATCACCGACAGCACCACGATCATCGCCAGTACGCCCAGCGACAGGCCGATCATCGAGGTCATCGAGATGAACGAGATGAAGTGGTTGCGGCGCTTGGCTCGGGTGTAGCGCGCGCCAATGAAGATGGGCAAGGGTCTGAACATGTACGGAAACACCCAATGAAAACAGGAAAACGGGGCAGCGCAGCCACCCCGTGCAGTCGATCAGATCGCCACCAGGTGACCGTCGTCGAGCTTCAGCACGCGGTCCATCTGGCGTGCCAGGTTGAGGTCGTGGGTCACCACCAGGAACGCGGTGCGCGAGGCACTGGAGAGTTCCTGCATCAATTCCTGGATGCCCTGCGCGGTGTGGTGGTCGAGGTTGCCGGTCGGCTCGTCGAGCATCACCAGGCCGGGGCGGTTGACCAGCGCCCGGGCAATCGCCACCCGCTGGCGCTCGCCGCCGGACAGCTCGGCCGGCTTGTGGTTGTAGCGGTGGGCCAGGCCGACCCGCTTGAGCAGCGCCTCGGCACGCTCACGGGCCTCGGGGATCGGTGTGCGGCCGATCAGCAACGGCATGCACACGTTTTCGATGGCGGTGAATTCCGGCAGCAGGTGGTGGAACTGGTAGACAAAGCCCAGCTCCCGGTTGCGCAGCAGGCCGCGCGCCCGCTCGCCCAGCGCCGACAGCTCCTCGCCGGCCAGCCAGACGCTGCCCTGGGTCGGCCGGTCGAGGCCGCCCAGCAGGTTGAGCAAGGTACTCTTGCCGGAGCCCGAACTGCCGACGATGGCCACGCGCTCACCGGCGTGCAGCTCGAGGTTGAGCCCGGACAGTACCTGCACCGACTCCGGGCCCTCGTCGTAGGACTTGCCCAGGTTGCGGCAACTCAGAACGGCTTTATCACTCATGCGCGACTCACTCATAACGTAGCGCCTCTGCAGGCTGGGTGCGGGCCGCACGCCAGGCCGGGTACAGGGTGGCGAAGAAACTCAGGACCAGCGCCGCAGCACAGACCATGTACACGTCCTGGGCCTGGATCTGCGACGGCAGGTAATCGATGAAGTACACGTCGGCATTGAGGAACTTGTGCCCGATCAGTTTCTCGATGCCGGCGATCACCGCGCTGACGTTCAGCGCGGCGACGATCCCGACCACGGCGCCGATCAGGGTACCGATCACCCCGATCACCGTGCCCTGGACCATGAAGATGAGCATGATCTGCCCGGGCGTGGCGCCCAGGGTGCGCAGGATGGCAATGTCGCCGCGCTTGTCGTTGACCACCATTACCAGGGTGGAAATGATGTTGAACGCCGCCACCGCCACGATCAGCAGCAACAGCAGGCCGATCATGGCCTTTTCCATGCGGATCGCCTGGTACAGGTTGCCATGGGTACGGGTCCAGTCACGGCTGTAGAATTCCTGGTCACCCAGGCGCTGGGCGATGTCCCAGGCCACTCGCGGCGCCTGGAACAGGTCGTCGAACTTCAGGCGCAGGCCCTGCACCTGGCCGGGTTTCCAGCGGTGCAGGCGGGACAGGTCGCTGATGTTGGTCAGGCCCAGGTAGCCATCGATCTCGCCCGCCCCGACGTGGAAGGTACCGACCACGGTGAAGCGCTTCATGCGCGGGAACATGCCGGCCGGGGTCACGCTGACCTCGGGGGCGACGAAGGTCAGCTTGTCGCCAATCGACACCCCCAGCTTGGCCGCGGCCTTGTCGCCGATCATGATGCCCCACTCGCCCGGCGCCAGCTGGTCGAGGCGGCCCTGCAGAACGAACCTGTCGATGATCGACACCTCGCGCTCGCGGGCTGGGTCGATACCGTTGAGCAGCACCTTCTGCACCTTGCCGTCATGGGTCAGCAGGCCCTGCATCTGGGTGAACGGCGCAACCGCCAGCACCTGCGGATTCTGCTTTACTTGTTGGGCAAGGGCCGGCCAGTCGGCTATGGGCTGGCCGCTCTCCAGCGTGGCATGCGGGATCATGCCCAGCACGCGGGTGCGCATCTCGTGGTCGAAACCGTTCATCACCGAGAGCACCACGATCATCACCACCACGCCCAGGGCGAGGCCGATCATCGAGGTCAGGGAAATGAACGAGACGAAGTGATTGCGACGTTTGGCACGGGTATAACGCGTGCCGATGAATGCGAAAAGAGGTCTGAACATGTCGGGGCTTGTTCGGATGAAAGGGAACGTCCTTGTGGCGAGGCGCCTACGGCGGCTTTACACTCGGACCACCGCCGCTACCTTGGGTTCGCCATGACGACATTAGACGAAGAAGATCGCCGCGAATACTACCGCATCGAAGATCAGATCGCACTTCAAATCAGCCCCCTCAGCGCGGCCGAAGCCCTTGACCCAGATGTGTTGCAAGATGATTCGCCGCTGTTCAACCTGCTCAGCGAGCTGCACCTGTCCGACTTCGAGTCGCAGCACCTGCTGCGTCAGCTGAGCGAAAAGGACCGCACCCTCGCCGCGTTCCTGCGCGCGCAGAACAAACGCCTCGACCTGCTCAGCGCGGTGGTTGCCCAGACCCTGATCGGCGAAGTGGGCCAGCCCCAGCCGGTGGTCATTTCCGAGGGTGGCATCGAATTCACCCAAGCCACGCGGCTGGCTCCCGGTACCCGGGTAAAGGTGAAGATGGTGCTGATGCCGCGGGCTCATGGCCTGCTGCTGCGCGGCAAGGTCAGCCATTGCGACCCGCGCCCGGAGGGCGGCTTCGAGGTCGGCACCGAATTCACCGACATGACCGACGCCCAGCGTCAACTGCTGGCGCGCTACATCCTGCAGCGCCAGCAACAACAACGGCGCCAGCAGCTGGAACAGAACGACCCCGCCTCCTGAGCCCATTTTTCCCTGATTTGAAGGAACGAACGTGACCCTGATCTACGGCCATCGCGGCGCCAAGGGCGAAGCGCCCGAGAATACCCTGAAGAGCTTCCAGCAATGCCTGGCCCACGGCGTGACCCGCTGCGAGCTGGACCTGCACCTGTCGGCCGACAACGAGCTGATGGTGATTCACGACCCCACCCTCAAACGCACCACCGGCAAGCGCGGCAAGGTGGTCGAACACACCGCCGCCGACCTGGTCCGGATCGACGCCCGCAAGGGCGGCCCGGGCCACGTCCAGCCCTGCCCCATCCCGCGGCTGGAAGAACTGTTCCAGAAGTGCCCGTTCGAGCACTGGCAGCTGGAAGTGAAAAGCGCTTCACGCACCCGCGCCGCCACCACCGTGCTGGCGATCCGTGAACTGGCCCAGCAGTACGGCCTGCTGGACAAGGTGACCATCACCTCCAGCTCGCGCGAAGTGCTGGGCGCCGCACAGGAACTGGTGCCGGACGTGAAACGCGGGCTGGTGGCCGAATACGCCTGGCTCGACCCGTTGAAGGTGGCGCAGAACTACGGCTGTGACCTGCTGGCATTGAACTGGACACTGTGCACGCCGGAGCGCCTGCTGAAAGCGCAGAGCCAGGGTTTGCACGTGTCGGTGTGGACGGTCAACGAACCGGCACTGATGCGCCGGCTCGCTGACTTTGGCGTGGACAGCCTGATTACAGACTTTCCCGGTTTGGCCAAGACCACCCTCGGGCAGGGTTGAAATCGGTCTCTCCGACCGGCTCAGGCCACCGGTCGGAGCCGCTCAAAAAAGCCGGTTCAGGCCGTCGTAAGCAGCTACCCGATAGGCTTCGGCCATGGTCGGGTAGTTGAACGTGGTGTTGACGAAGTACTTCAGGTTGTTCAGCTCGCCCGGCTGGTTCATCACCGCCTGGCCGATGTGGACGATTTCCGAAGCCTGGTAGCCGAAGCAGTGCACGCCCAGCACTTCCAAGGTTTCGCGATGGAACAGGATCTTCAGCATGCCTTGCGGCTCGCCGGCAATCTGCGCACGGGCCATGCTCTTGAAGAAGGCCTTGCCCACTTCGTACGGCACCTTGGCCTGGGTCAGCTCCTGCTCGTTCTTGCCGATCGAGCTGATCTCGGGAATGGTGTAGATGCCGGTCGGCACGTCGTTGACGAAACGCCAGCTGCCATTGTCGACGATGCTGCCCGCTGCCGAGCGGCCCTGGTCGTGGGCGGCACTGGCCAGGCTCGGCCAGCCGATCACATCACCGGCACCGTAGATGTTCGGCACGCTCGTGCGGTAGCTCTCGTCGACCTCGATCTGGCCGCGGCTGTTGACCTTGATGCCGATGTTTTCCAGGCCCAGCTTGTCGGTGTTGCCGGTACGGCCGTTGCACCACAGCAAGGCGTCGGCCTTGATCTTCTTGCCCGATTTCAGGTGCAGGATCACACCGTTGTCCAGGCCTTCGACACGCTCGTAGTCTTCGTTGTGGCGCACAGTGATGTTGTTGTTGCTGAAGTGGTAGCTCAGCGCCTGGGAAATTTCCGAATCGAGGAAGCTCAACAACTGGCCGCGGTTGTCCACCAGCTCTACCAGCACGCCCAGGCCGCTGAAGATCGAGGCGTATTCGCAACCGATCACGCCGGCGCCGTACACGATCAGCTTGCGCGGGGTGTGGCTGAGGCTGAGGATGGTGTCGCTGTCGTAGACGCGCGGGTGGTTGAAGTCGATGTCGGCCGGGCGATAGGGGCGCGAGCCGGTGGCAATGATGATGTGCTTGGCGTTGAGCTTTTCCACCACGCCGTTCGGGCAGACCACTTCGATGGTCTGCTCGTCGGCGAAGCTGCCGGTACCGACGAACACATCCACGCGGTTACGGGCGTAATAGCCGGTGCGCGAGGCCACCTGCTTGGCAATGACCTTCTCGGCGCTCTTCAGCACGTCGGGGAACGAAAACCAGCGCGGCTCGCCGATGGCACGGAACATCGGGTTGGTGTTGAACTGCATGATCTGCCGCACCGAGTGACGCAGTGCCTTGGACGGGATGGTACCCAGGTGGGTGCAGTTGCCCCCGACCTGGCGACGGCTGTCGACCATCGCCACCTTGCGCCCTGCTTTGGCGGCGTTCATTGCCGCGCCTTCCCCGGCCGGGCCGGAACCCAGCACCACTACGTCGTAGTTGTAGACAGCCATGCGTACTCCTTCAGAACTGGCCCGCAAGCCACGGTCGCTCGCGGGGCGCGATCATGCCGCCAGGGCGCCATGAGAAAATTCGGGTGCAGTCTAATCAAGCGTGAACGCCGCGCACATTAACCCTTGGTCGCGTCGTAGGCCAATTTTGCCCGCACTACATGTGGTTCACCCACTCCCTGGCGGCGATCATCCCTGCTTGTGCTTTCACTCGCCTTTCACTGCCCGTTCGAACGCGGGCGTAGCTCGGGAGACGAAGCCACCCTCGACCCGAGTCACCAGCACCGCAGGCAGGCCATGCGCCACGGCAAAATCCCAACCGCGTTGCGGGCCCAGGATCAACAGCAGCGTCGAATAGCCGTCTGCCCGCAGTGCCGAGGCATCGAGCACGCTGACCGCGGCCAGGTCGTGCTGCACCGGGCGCCCGAGGCGGGCATCGAAGGTGTGCGAATAGCGCCGGCCATTGTCCTCGAAATAGTGCCGATAGTCACCCGAGGTTGATACTGAAAGGCCATTGAGCGGAATGATCTGCCGGGCGATCTGGCGATCTTCGCGGGGCAGCTCCAGGGCGATGCGCCAGGGGCTGCCGTCAGGCTTGCGGCCGACCGCCTTGAGCTCACCGGTCGCTTCGGCGACGAAGCTGGCGACACCCATGGCCTGCAGGCGCGCAGCGATCAGGTCGACGGCATGGCCGGCGGCCATGCTGTTGAAGTCGAGCTGCACCGGGGCGTCCTTGCACAGGGCCTGGCCCTGGATGTGCAGGTGCCGGTAGCCGACCCGCTGGCGCACCCGCGCCAGGGCCTGCGGGTCGGGCACCTGCGTGTGGCGCGCCTGGGGGCCGAAGCCCCACAGGTCGAGCAACGGCTCGACGGTGAGGTCGAAGGCGCCATCGCTCTGCTCGGCCAGTTGCTGGCCCAGGCTGACCAGTTCGAGCATGTCGGGGGGCATAGCCTGGCACTGATTGGCGGGCAATTGGTTGAACTGGCTGACGGTAGAGTCGCCGCGGTAGGTCGAGTAGTGCTGATCGATGCCCTGCAGGATGGCTTCCACCGCTGCTTGCACCTGGGCCGGTGCCGGGCCGCCGGGCTCCCGCACATACTGGATGCTATAGCTGCTGCCCATTGTCGGGCCGCCCAGGCGCTCCAGGGTGGGGCCCTGGTTGCAGGCGGTAAGCAGCATGAGGGTGAGCAGTAAGGGCGCGCGCACGGTTTCAGGTCCTGGAGGCTTGCCTTGGGTTTTGAGGTGTGGCGTAAATCGAGCGCCACACAACCCACGGCAAGCATAAAAAAACGGGAACCCGAAGGTTCCCGTTTTTTCATTGCCTTACAAGCGAATCAGCGCGGAAACGCTGGCGGGTTCACACCGGCCATCTCTTCCATCACGCGAACCACCTGGCAGCTGTAACCGAATTCGTTGTCGTACCAGACGTACAGGACAACACGGTTATCGTTGGCGATGGTCGCTTCAGCGTCGACCACACCGGCGTGGCGCGAGCCGACGAAGTCGGTCGAAACCACTTCCTGCGAGCTGACGTAGTCGATCTGCTTGTGCAGTTCCGAGTGCATGGCGGTCTGGCGCAGGTACTCGTTGATCTCGTCGCGCGAGGTGGGCTTTTCCAGGTTCAGGTTGAGGATGGCCATCGAAACGTTCGGCGTCGGTACGCGAATGGCGTTGCCGGTCAGCTTGCCCTTGAGCACTGGCAGTGCCTTGGCGGCAGCAGTGGCGGCGCCGGTTTCGGTGATGACCATGTTCAGCGGCGCGGCACGGCCACGGCGGCTGCCCTTGTGGAAGTTGTCGATCAGGTTCTGGTCGTTGGTGAACGAGTGAACGGTTTCGACGTGGCCGTTGACGATGCCGTACTGGTCGTTGATGGCCTTGAGCACCGGCACGATGGCGTTGGTGGTGCAGGAAGCGGCCGAGATGATCTTGTCATCGGCAGCGATGTCACCGTGGTTGATGCCGTGCACGATGTTCTTCAGCGCGCCCTTGCCAGGTGCGGTGAGGATCACGCGGGCAGCACCCGGGCAGGCCAGGTGCTGGCCCAGGCCGTCGGCATCACGCCATACGCCGGTGTTGTCGACGATCAGCGCGTTTTCGATGCCGTACTGGGTGTAGTCGACTTCGCTCGGGCTCTTGGCGTAGATCACCTGGATCAGGTTGCCGTTGGCGGTGATGGTGTTGTTGGCTTCGTCGATGGTGATGGTGCCATCGAACGGGCCGTGCACCGAGTCACGGCGCAGCAGGCTGGCACGCTTGACCAGGTCGTTCTCGGCGCCCTTGCGCACGACGATGGCACGCAGGCGCAGGCCGTCGCCGCCACCGGTCTTCTCGATCAGGATGCGCGCCAGCAGGCGGCCAATGCGGCCGAAGCCGTACAGCACAACGTCGGTGCCCTTGCGCGCCGAAGCGTTCTGCTGGCCAACCACTTCGGCCAGTTCTTCACGGACGAACTGCTCGGCAGTACGGCCATTGCCTTCCTGCTTGAACTTGTTGGCCAGCTTGCCGAGGTCGACCGAGGCGGCGCCCAGCTTCAGCTCGCTCATGGCCTTGAGCAGGGGGAATGTCTCGTGGACGGACAGTTCGGTTTCGTCGGTTTGACGATGGCGCGCAAAGCGGTGCGCCTTGAGGATCGAGATAACCGAACGGTTGATCAGGCTACGGCCATAAATCGAGCTCACCACATTGTTGTTGCGGTAGAGCTGACCGATAAGCGGGATCATCGCTTCAGCCAGGGCTTCACGATCGATCCACTCACCAAGACACTGGTCGGGCTTCTGAGTCACGGGAACCTTCCACATGTAGGGACAGAAAAAAGGGGCTACATTATGACGCCCCAACGCGTAACCGGCAATGAGCGCCTGTCGCGGCACGCGCGCCAGCGTTCATGCCCTTTCGAGCCTGACAGCCGGCACCGTCACCGGTACAATCGATCTCTTTGCCGCAACGCTTGGAGTGCAATCTCCCGTGTCAGTTCTGCGCCTACCGCAAATGTCGGCCACGGCCGGCAAACAAACCTGGGGTAATCTGCCCGGAGCCGCCCTCAGCCTGGCCATCGCCGAGGCCGCCAGCAGCGCGGGCCGCTTCACCCTGCTGCTGACTGCCGACAGCCAGGCAGCCGATCGTCTGGAACAGGAACTCCGCTTCTTTGCCCCGGACCTGCCGGTGCTGCCGTTCCCCGATTGGGAAACCCTGCCCTACGACCTGTTCTCACCGCACCAGGACATCATCTCCCAGCGCATCGCCAGCCTGTACCGCTTGCCGGAGCTGAGCCATGGCATCCTCGTGGTGCCGGTCACCACCGCCCTGCACCGCCTGGCACCAACCCGCTTCCTGCTGGGCAGCAGCCTGGTGCTGGACGTCGGCCAGACCATCGACGTCGAACAGATGCGCACGCGCCTGGAAGCCAGCGGCTATCGCTGTGTCGATACCGTCTACGAGCATGGCGAGTTCGCCGTGCGCGGGGCGCTGATCGACCTGTTCCCGATGGGCAGCAAGCTGCCCTACCGCATCGACCTGTTCGATGACGAGATCGAAACCCTGCGCACCTTCGACCCCGAGACCCAGCGCTCGATCGACAAGGTCGACTCGGTACGCCTGCTGCCGGCGCGCGAGTTCCCGATGCAGAAAGAGGAAGTGACCCGCTTCAAGGCGCGCTTTCGCGAACGCTTCGATGTCGACTTCCGCCGCAGCGCGATTTTCCAGGACCTGGCCAGCGGCATCATCCCTGCCGGTATCGAGTACTACCTGCCGCTGTTCTTCGAAGAGACGTCGACCCTGTTCGACTACCTGCCGGCCGACACCCAGGTGTTCTCGCTGCCCGGCGTGGAACAGGCCGCCGAGCATTTCTGGAACGACGTACGCGGGCGTTATGAAGAGCGCCGTGGCGACCTGAGCCGGCCCTTGCTGCCGCCCGCCGAGCTGTTCCTGCCGGTGGAAGACTGCTTTGCCCGGCTCAAGCAATGGCCACGGGTGGTGGTCAGTAGCGAGGACCTCGACTCCGGGGTTGGCCGCGAGCGTTTCCCGGCGCGCGCGCTGCCCAACCTGGCGATCGAGGCCAAGGCCAACCAGCCGCTGGCCGAGCTGGCCAGCTTCCTCGACCAGTTCCCCGGGCGCGTGCTGTTCACCGCCGAATCGGCAGGCCGCCGCGAAGTGCTGCTGGAGCTGCTCGAGCGGCTGAAGCTGCGACCACAGAGCGTCGATGGCTGGGCCGACTTCATCACCGGCGCCGAGCGCCTGGCGATAACCATTGCCCCACTAGACGACGGCCTGCTGCTGGACGACCCGGCCATCGCCCTCATCGCCGAAAGCCCGCTGTTCGGCCAACGCGTCATGCAGCGCCGCCGCCGCGACAAGCGCGGCGAAACCGCCAACGACGCGGTAATCAAGAACCTCACCGAGCTGCGCGAAGGCGCACCGGTGGTGCACATCGACCATGGTGTAGGCCGCTACCTGGGCCTGGCAACCCTGGAAATCGAAGGCCAGGCCGCCGAGTTCCTGACTCTGGAATACGCCGAGGGCGCCAAGCTGTACGTGCCCGTGGCCAACCTGCACCTGATCGCCCGCTACACCGGCAGCGACGATGCCCTGGCGCCGCTGCACCGGCTGGGCTCGGAGGCTTGGCAGAAGGCCAAGCGCAAGGCCGCCGAACAGGTACGCGATGTCGCCGCCGAACTGCTCGACATCTATGCCCGCCGCGCCGCACGCAAGGGCTATGCGTTCGCCGACCCGGCCGCCGACTACGCCACCTTCAGCGCCGGCTTCCCGTTCGAGGAAACCCCGGACCAGCAGGCCGCCATCGAAGCCGTGCGCGCCGACATGCTCGCGCCCAAGCCGATGGACCGGCTGGTGTGCGGCGACGTCGGCTTCGGCAAGACCGAAGTGGCCATGCGCGCGGCATTCATTGCCGTACACAGTGGCCGCCAGGTGGCCGTGCTGGTGCCCACCACCCTGCTCGCCCAGCAGCACTACAACAGCTTCCGCGACCGCTTCGCCGACTGGCCGGTGACCGTGGAGGTGATGAGCCGCTTCAAGTCGGCCAAGGAAGTGGCCGCCGCCGCCGCCGACCTGGCCGAAGGCAAGATCGACATCCTCATCGGCACCCACAAGCTGCTGCAGGACGACGTGCGCTTCAAGGACCTGGGCCTGGCCATCATCGACGAAGAGCACCGCTTCGGTGTGCGCCAGAAGGAACAGCTCAAGGCCCTGCGCAGCGAGGTGGACATCCTCACCCTCACCGCCACGCCGATTCCGCGCACGCTGAACATGGCCGTGGCAGGCATGCGCGACCTGTCCATCATCGCCACGCCACCGGCGCGCCGCCTGTCGGTTCGCACTTTCGTCATGGAGCAGAACAAGAGCACCGTGAAGGAAGCGCTGCTGCGTGAACTGTTGCGCGGCGGCCAGGTGTACTACCTGCACAACGATGTGAAAACCATCGAGAAATGCGCCGCCGACCTTGCCGAACTGGTCCCCGAGGCGCGCATCGGCATCGGCCATGGGCAGATGCGCGAGCGCGAGCTGGAACAGGTGATGAGCGACTTCTACCACAAGCGCTTCAACGTGCTGGTGGCCTCGACCATCATCGAAACCGGCATCGACGTGCCCAGCGCCAACACCATCGTCATCGAGCGTGCCGACAAGTTTGGCCTGGCCCAGCTGCACCAGTTGCGCGGCCGGGTTGGCCGTAGCCACCACCAGGCCTACGCCTACCTGCTGACGCCGACCCGGCAGAAGGTCAGCGCCGATGCCGAGAAACGCCTGGAGGCGATCGCCAACACCCAGGACCTTGGTGCCGGCTTCGTGCTGGCCACCAACGACCTGGAAATCCGCGGTGCCGGCGAATTGCTGGGCGAAGGCCAGAGCGGGCAGATCCAGGCAGTGGGCTTCACCCTGTACATGGAAATGCTCGAACGCGCAGTCAAGGCGATTCGCAAGGGCACCCAGCCCAACCTGGAGCAACCGCTGGGCGGCGGCCCGGAGATCAACCTGCGCCTGCCGGCCCTGATCCCCGAGGACTACCTGCCCGATGTGCACGCACGGCTGATCCTGTACAAGCGCATCGCCTCGGCCGCCGACGAAGAAGGCCTCAAGGACCTGCAGGTGGAGATGATCGACCGCTTCGGCCTGCTGCCCGAGCCGACCAAGAACCTGATGCGCCTGACCTCGCTCAAGCTGCAGGCGGAAAAGCTCGGCATCAAGAAAGTCGATGCCGGCCCCAATGGCGGCAAAATCGAGTTCGAGGCCGAAACCCCGGTCGACCCGCTGACCCTGATCAAGCTGATCCAGGGCCAGCCCAAACGCTACAAGTTCGAAGGCGCCACCCAGTTCCGCTTCCTGGTACCGATGGAACGCCCCGACGAACGCTTCAATACCTTGGAGGCGCTGTTCGAGCGCCTGACCCCACAGCCTGCTTAAGGAAGATCCATGCGTGCCATCCGTTGCCTGACCCTGCTGCTGGCGCTGTTCGCCCCGGCCGCCTTCGCCGAAGGCCTGTATCAGGTGGAAATGATCCTGGTGCGGCAGAACAGCGTGCCCGCCTTTACCAGCCCGTTTGCCCCGGAAAACTGGAGCGCCGGCGCCCCGCGCCTGGAAAAGGACGCCGAGCGCCGCCCGGCGCTGGAAGACGAAGCCACCCGCCTGGAAGCCACTGCCGACTACACCGTGCTGATGCACAAGGCCTGGCAGCAGCGGGTTGGCAGCGAACCCAGCCGCATCGCCCTGGGCGAAGGCGCCGAGCAGTTCGGCCACTTCCCCATCGAAGGCAACCTGAGCATCACCGAGGGCCGCTTCATCGCGGTCGAGGCCAACTTCTGGGTCAACCAGCTGGACGGCAACGGCAGTGTGCTGCAAAGCGAGCAGTTCAAGCAGAGCAACAGCAACGTCAAGGGTGGGCAGCTGACCTTCCTTGACGGCGGGCACCTGGCGCTGCTGCTGAAAGTGACGCCACCGGGCACGCCGAAGATGCCGGTGATGGACCCGGAGATGATGGAGCAGTGATGTGAGCAGCGGCGATGCGCAGCAACTGCTGAGGGCCCACCCCGGCTGGGTGAAGTTCATCGAGGCTGGCGCACTGGCACGAGGCCGCAATTATGCGGCCCAAGAGCGGACGCGCATCCTGTCGCAGCATGGCGCAACGGTCGAGGCAATCTGCAAGGGCTCGGCCGGCCAGACCTACCAGCAGACCATCCAGCTGCTCGTCAATCACGGTGACCTGCGCGTGTTCGGGCGCTGCTCCTGCCCCGTCGGGCTCAACTGCAAGCACTGCGTTGCAGCGCTGCTGCAACTGCAGGACGGAACAGACGGCCTTGACGCTGCAGCCCCGCCGGAGCAGGCCGCGCTTTCGCTGCCACCGGACCTCAACCTGTGGGTCCAGGCACTCGAGTCGCCGTCCCAACCCGCGGCCTCCCGCGAACCCGCACGCAAAGGCCCGGCAATCTATTACCGTATTCACCTGGATCATGAGCAATGGCGGCTCGAACCGATCAAAGGCACCCGGCAGACAGACGGCACACTGAAGATCGGTCGCATCACATCAATGCCCGAGATGATCTACTACACCCCCCGCTATGTCACGGAGGACGACGCCCGACTGTTGCGCCTGATCGATGCCCGCAGCAAGACGATTACGCCCGTGGTGCAACTGGAAGGCAAGCAGGGCGCGGAGCTCTACAGCTACGCCCTGGCCACTGATCGCCTGCTGTTCGAAGACGACGCTGCGCCACTGTCTCCCGGGCCGGAGCTGCATGCCGAGTTCCGCTGGGTCAGGCTGGACAATGGCAGCTACCGCGGCGCCTGGTATCACGATGGCCACTTGCAGCTGCAGGTACTGCCCATCGAGCCCATGTACTATGTGGACAGGCATTCGCATCAGACCGGCACACTGCGCCATGACCTCGACCCCTTCATTGCCAGCCAGCTCGCACGTGCACCTGTTGTTCCCGAACACCTGGTCGTTCCCTTGAGCCATCGATTGAACGCCTTGAACCGCCACGTCCCTACCCCCACAGCCGTTAGCACCCGGCAAATCGAAGACCTCACGCCAAGAGGGAGGCTGACCCTCGGCAGCCTCGAATTCAGTGCCTACATGCCCAAGACCGGCCGCATGCAACGGCAGATGCAACACCGCGCCGCGCTGGCATTCGACTACGACGGCCTGCACGCCAGCGGCAGCGACGACAAACCGCTGACCCGTCTGGTCGGCGACACCAGCCAGCGCATCCGCCGCCAGCCACAGGCCGAGCAGGCGCTGCGCAAGGTGCTGCGCGACCTCGGTTTCAAGCCCGCCACCCGGCAGAGCAAGGCATTGCCCGACAGCGCTGGCGAGATGCTCCAGCTTCCCGACGACGAAGCCTGGCTGCGTTTCGCCCGCGCAGGCCTGCCACGCTTGCGCGAGGCAGGCTGGGACATCGACATCCAGCGCGACTTCGCCTTCAACCTGCAGGAGGTTGACGACTGGTACGCCAGCATCGACGAGGCACCCGGCCATGAATGGTTCGACCTGGAACTGGGCATCGTGGTCGATGGCCAGCGCCACAGCCTGCTGCCGATCGTGCTGCAACTGCTACGCAGCAACCCGGAACTGCTGCGCCCCAGTGAACTGGCCCGGCGCAGCGATGACGAGCACCTGCTGCTCGACCTCAACCGCGGGCGCCTGGACACCCCGGCCTTGCGTGTCGCCCTGCCCTACGGGCGGATCAAGGCGGTCATGGGCACCCTTGGCGAGCTGTACCTGCACGAAGATGCCACCGGCCCATCGCTGCGCCTGGACCGCGCCGATGCCGCGCGCCTGAACGAGATCGAAAGGCTGCCACTGCATTGGGAAGGCGGCGAGCATGTGCGCGATCTCGGCCGCCGCCTGCGCGATGCCCGCGACCTGCAGGTGCAACCACCGGCCGGCCTGCAAGCCAGCCTGCGCCCTTACCAGCAACAGGGCTTGAACTGGCTGCAGGCGCTACGAGAAATGGGCACCGGCGGCATCCTGGGCGACGACATGGGCCTGGGCAAGACCTTGCAGGCCCTGGCGCACCTGCTGCTGGAAAAGGAGTCCGGTCGCCTGAGTGCACCGGCCTTGGCCATCATGCCCACCAGCCTGATACCGAACTGGCTCGACGAAGCGCAACGCTTCGCCCCCGGCCTGCGGGTATTGGCCCTGCACGGGCCAGGGCGCAGCAAGCATTTCGCCAACCTGCACGCCTATGACGTGGTGCTGACCACCTATGCCCTGGCCCCCCGCGACCTCGAACACCTGCGCGCCCAGCGCTGGCACGTACTGGTGCTGGACGAGGCGCAGAACATCAAGAGCAGCACCAGCAAAGCCGCCCTTGCCGTCTGCGAACTGCAGGCCGGGCAGCGCCTGTGTCTGACCGGCACGCCGATGGAGAACAACCTCGGCGAGCTGTGGTCGCTCTTCCACTTCCTCATGCCTGGCTGGCTGGGCGACCAGAAGCGCTTCAACCAGGACTACCGCACCCCGATCGAGCGCCACGGCGACGGCGAGCGCATGGCCCACCTGGCCAAGCGCATCCGCCCGTTCCTGCTGCGCCGCACCAAGGAGCAGGTGGCCACCGAGCTGCCGGCCAAGACCGAGATGGTGCACTGGGTCGAGCTCAGCGATGCCCAGCGTGACACCTACGAGGCCGTGCGGGTGGCCATGGACAAGAAGGTCCGCGACGAAATCGCCCGCAATGGTGCCGCACGCAGCCAGATCGTCATCCTCGACGCCCTGCTCAAGCTGCGCCAGGTATGTTGCGACCTGCGCCTGGTCAAAGGCGTGGAAAGCAAAGGCAACCAGGCGGACAAGGGCAAGCTGGGCGCGCTGCTGGAAATGCTCGACGAGCTGCTCAGCGAAGGGCGCCGGGTACTGCTGTTTTCGCAGTTCACCTCGATGCTGGCGCTGATCGAGGAGGAACTGCACAAGCGCAAGATCCGCTACAGCCTGCTGACCGGAGATACCCGTGACCGGCGCACGCCGGTACAGCAATTCCAGCAGGGTGACAGCGAAGTGTTCCTGATCAGCCTCAAGGCGGGGGGCGTGGGTTTGAACCTGACGGCCGCAGACACGGTGATCCACTTCGACCCCTGGTGGAACCCGGCCAGCGAGAATCAGGCCACCGACCGCGCCTACCGCATTGGCCAGGACAAGCCAGTGTTCGTGTTCAAGCTGATCACCCGGGGCACGGTGGAAGAGAAGATCCAGCTGTTGCAGCAGGAGAAGGCGGCGCTGGCAGCGAGCCTGCTCGATGGCGGGCAGGCCGGGCAATGGCGGCTGGGGGATGAAGAGATCGAGGCACTGTTTGCGCCGCTGCCCGGGAAGCGCGGGCGCTAGCCCAGAATCCTCCACTGCCTGTACCGGCCTCTTCGCGGGCACGCCCGCTCCCACAGGCATATCAGTGCCCTCAAGGGCGGTGCCGTACCTGTGGGAGCGGGTTTACCCGCGAAGGAGCCGGCACAGATACAACACTAATTTCGAAACCAGCGCTGCACCTGTGGGAGCGGGCGTGCCCGCGAAGGGGCCGGCGCGGTCAATCGACCAACTGCGCCTCCCGCAACGCCCCCAACGCCTCCAGCCACCGCGGCTGCTGGCGATAATCCGTCCGCGCAAACCCTTGCCCACGCATCCGCGCAATCCGTGGCGAGGGCTTGACCTTCATTCGCTGCGCCGCACTCAACGCCAGCTCCGCCGCTGCCCGGTCATTGCACACCAGGCCCATGTCACAGCCAGCGCTCAACGCCGCTTCGACCCGGCTAGCCGCATCCCCGACCACATGCGCGCCAGCCATCGACAGGTCGTCACTGAAGATCACCCCGTCAAAGCCCAACTCGCCACGCAGGATATCCTGCAACCAGCGCCGCGAGAAGCCCGCCGGCTGGTTGTCGACCTGTGGGTAGATGACATGCGCCGGCATCACTGCCGCCAATTGCCCGCTCAGGCGGGTGAACGGCACCAGGTCGGCCTGACGCAGTTGTTCAAGGCTGCGCTCATCCGTGGGAATGGCCACATGCGAGTCCGCTTCGGCCCAGCCATGGCCCGGGAAATGTTTGCCACACGCCGCCATGCCCGCCGCGTTCATGCCGCGGATGAACGCCCCGGCCAGTTGCGTGGCACGCAGCGGGTCACCCTCGAAGGCGCGGCTGCCGACCACCGCACTGCGCTGGTAGTCCAGGTCGAGCACCGGGGCAAAGCTGAGGTCCAGGCCAACCGCCAACACCTCGGTCGCCATCAGCCAGCCGCACTGCTCGGCCAGGTATTCGGCGTTGTCGTTGTCAGCCAGCGCGCGCATGGCTGGCAGGCGCACGAAACCCTGGCGCAAGCGCTGCACGCGACCGCCTTCCTGGTCCACCGCCAGGATCAGGTCGGGGCGTATGGCACGAATGGAGGCGCACAGCTCACGCACCTGGCGCGGGCTGTCGACGTTACGGGCAAAGATGATCAGGCCGGCCACTTCAGGCTGGCGTAGCAGGTGACGGTCTTCGGCGGTCAGCCATTTACCGGCGATATCCACCATCAAGGAGCCTTGCAGGCTGACAGTCATGGGAAATCCTTCATTGGAGACTGAGAGAAGCCCACTGGGGGCAAGCGGCCTGCTCGATGCGCACCAGGCAATGCGCCGGCACCCGCTCGAACAGGCTGAGCAAATCGGTGTTGCGCAGGCGTATGCAGCCATGGGACAGCGCTACGCCCATGGGTTCCGTATCCGGGGTGCCGTGCAGGTAGATATAGCGGCGGAAGGTATCGACCGCGCCAAGGCGATTGACCCCGGGCTCGCAACCGCTGAGCCAGAGGATGCGGGTAAGGATCCAGTCCCGCCCGGGGTACTGCGCCTGCAACGCCGGCGACCACACCTCGCCGGTCCAGCGCCGCCCGGCCAGTACCGCATTCAACGGCAGGCCTGCGCCGATCTTTGCCCGCACCTGGTGCAAGCCGCAAGGCGTGCAGCCCGAGCCGTTGCGCTCGCCGGCACCGTTGCGCGCGGTGGAAACCGGCAGGCGCAGGCATAGCTGGCCACGGCTGAAACCGTACAGGCACTGGTCGGCAAGGGAAATGTGCAGCAGATCGAGATCGGACATGGGCGCTAGCTTAGCCGAAGCGCCCTGCCCCGCCCAGCCTTCAGGCTTTGGCGGTGATGGTAGCGGACTTGCTGCGCGGGCGTAACTGGGCGGTGGCCATGGCCTCGTCGGTAACGCCACTATCGGCACGCATGCCGGCCGCCAGGAAAGGCACCATCAGGCGCATTACCTGCTCGATCGAGGTGTTGATGCCGAAGTCGGTTTCGGCGATCGCGCGCAGGGCCTTGATACCGGACATGCTGAAGGCTGCGGCACCAAGCATGAAGTGCACCCGCCAGAACAGCTCAAGCGGTGGGATACGCGGCGCGGCCTCGTTGACCAGCAGCATGTAGCGGCGGAACACCTTCCCGTACATGTCTTCCAGGTACCGCCGCAGGTGGCCCTGGCTCTGGCTGAAGGCCAGGCCCAGCAGGCGCATGAAGATCGACAGGTCGTTGTTGCTGCGTGGCTGCACGGCCAGGGCCTGTTCCACCAGCATTTCCAGCAGCTCTTCGAGGCTGGGCTTGTGCTCCGGCTTTGCCTGGCGCCGCTCCAGCTCGCGCTCGAGGCTGGCGCAGAATGGCCCGAGGAAGCGCGAGAACACTGCCTGGATCAGGGCCTTCTTGGAACCGAAGTGATAGTTGACCGCCGCCAGGTTGACCCCGGCCTTGCTGGTAATCAGCCGCAACGAGGTTTCGGCGAACCCCCTTTCCGCGAACAGCTGCTCGGCAGCATCGAGAATGCGTTCAACGGTTTCCGATTGGGCCATGACTACTCCGACTACTCCGCCAGACAAACAGGTGTTTGAAACATACGTTTCAGCCCTGCTTCTGTCAAGGCTCGGTGACCGGTCGGTCGCCATTAAAAGGCGACGCGCTTCACGCTGCAAGCCTCAAAACAGCAGCGGCGCACGCCGGGGCCTGCAGCAGCGTTTCGCAGTTTTCTTGCTGCCGGTAACTTGCAGCGCATCCAGTACTGTATATAATCCCAGGCACTGTACAAAAAGACAGAGCGCCCAACATGTTGAAACTGACGCCACGCCAAGCCGAAATTCTCGCGTTCATCAAGCGTTGCCTGGAAGACAACGGCTTCCCGCCAACCCGCGCCGAGATCGCTCAGGAGCTGGGCTTCAAGTCGCCCAACGCCGCCGAGGAACACCTCAAGGCCCTCGCCCGCAAGGGCGCGATCGAAATGACCCCGGGCGCCTCTCGCGGCATTCGCATCCCTGGCCTGGAGGCCAAGGCCGAAGAAAGCGGCCTGCCGATCATCGGCCGGGTCGCCGCCGGTGCGCCGATCCTTGCCGAACAGCACATCGAGCAATCCTGCAATATCAGCCCCGACTTTTTCCACCCCCAGGCCGACTATCTGTTGCGCGTGCACGGCATGAGCATGAAGGACGTCGGTATCTTCGATGGCGACCTGCTGGCGGTGCATACCTGCCGCGAAGCACGCAACGGCCAGATCGTCGTGGCGCGTATCGGCGACGAAGTCACCGTCAAGCGTTTCAAGCGTGAAGGCAGCAAGGTCTGGTTGCTTGCCGAAAACCCCGAATTCGCCCCTATCGAAGTCGACCTGAAAGAACAGGAACTGGTGATCGAGGGTTTGAGCGTCGGCGTCATTCGCCGCTGATCCAGGAGGCGTCATGCAGCAGTTCATTCACGCACCCGAGCAAGCCCAGTTGCCATTGTTCGAAGCATTCCTCGCCCAGCCAGTCTTGCCAGGCCTGAAAACCACTGAACTGGCACGCAAGAGCAGCCAGCCCGAGCTGTTCAGCGAACTGTCGCTACGCGGTGCTCCCGGGCACTGCCACAGCCTGCTGGCACCGGTACTGCGCGAGCTGAGCGAAGAGGACGAGGCCCGCTGGCTGACCTTGATCGCTCCGCCTTCGAGCCTGACCCAGGCCTGGCTGCGCGACGCCGGGCTCAACCGTGAACGCATCCTGCTGCTGCACCCTCGCGGCAATCAAAGCCCGCTGCAACTGGCCTGCGAAGCGCTGCGCCTGGGCCGCAGCCACACCGTGGTCAGCTGGCTCGGCAATGTGAATGCCACGGCACGCCAGCAATTGCTGCGTGCCGCCAGCGCCGGAAACGCACAAAGCCTGAACATCCGCCTCGGCTGATGTTCAGGCTTTGCCTGTTGCTACATGACACCTGATGCCGCGCTGCCTGTCAGTGCAGCACGCGCGGCCCCTCATCGCGCTCGAGTTCGCCATCCATCAGGCGACCGGCCATTTGCACGCCCACACTGAGCATGGCCTTGGCCACTTCCACATGTTGACCCTGCAGGAACGCCTTGGCGTCTTCCGAGAAATCCAAGGTTACCAGAGAGCCCTCATCCTCGGCGCGACGCAGTTCGATGCGGCCATCAGGCAACTCGACAATTTCCAGAAACGACGTAGACATAAATGGCAGTTCTCCGCGAAAGGCCAGCATTGTACCAGCCGTAGCGGTTATCAGCACTCACTCAACGCATCACGGAAACGTCTTACAAGGCCCTTGAGGTTGCTGCGCCAGCTTTCCAGTTCTGCACGTGACAGCGCCGGATGCTCGGGCTCATCGAGATTGACAGCTTGGATCAGCGGCTGGGTAACGTCGGTTTTTGGTGTTTTCTTCGCGACCGGTGGTCGGAACAAATCGGCATAAGCACCTAGCATCTGTGCCAGCCAGGTTTCACGCTGGCGGGCCAGTTCCAGCAGCTCGGCCACTTCCGGGATGGCGATGCCGTTCAGGGCGTCGTCGGCCAGCGCTTGCTCGACAGTAGCAACGACAGGCAAGCGGTAGAAGCCACCAATCTCATGGCACAGCCCCAGCAGCGCGCCGTACAGGTGAAACAGCGCCGATTCACGCTCAGCCTGGACCAGGCCCTGGGCGTTCATCGCCTGGCTTTGCTCGGCCTTGGCCATGGACTCCAAGGCGAGGCCGGCGAAGAACAGTTTCTGGTTGGTGCGGGTGTAGAGTTCCTGGGCCATCTCGGTGCCCTCCCATAAGGCTGCAAGGCGGATAGCTGCATCATAAATGATTAGGGCCGCAAAGCGGCCCCAATCACAGCACTGAAGGATCAGCGCTTGTCTTCAACCTTCCAGGCACCACCGTCGTAGAACGCCTTCCAGCCGGTCGGCTTGCCATCGACTTCAGACTGCACGTACTGCTCCTTGGTCTTGCGGCTGTAGCGGATCACCGCAGGCCGGCCGTCCGGATCCTTCTGCGGTGCATCGCACAGGAAGTGGTACTTCGGATCGATCTCGTGCTTGTGCGGCACGATTTCCAGCACCAGCGGCGCACGCGTCTCACGGTTCTTGGGGAACTGGCTGGCAGCCAGGAACAGCCCCGAAGCGCCATCACGCAGCACGTAGGTGTCGTCGACCTTCTCGCACTTGAGTTCAGGCATATCCACCTTGTCCATCTTCGGTGGCGCCGCCTCGCCGCTCTTGAGCAGCTTGCGGGTGTTCTTGCAGGCCGGGTTGGTGCAACCGAAAAACTTGCCGAAGCGGCCAGTCTTCAACTGCATCTCGCTGCCGCACTTGTCACATTCCAGGCTCGGCCCTTCGTAGCCCTTGATGCGATAGTTGCCTTCTTCGATCTCATATCCGGCGCAATCCGGGTTGTTACCGCAGATGTGCAGCTTGTGCTTCTCGTCCAGCAGGTAGGCATCCATCGCCGTGGCGCAGATCGGGCAGCGGTGCTTGCCCAGCAGCACACGGGATTCCGATTCACCCTCGTCGTCGGCGGCAATCTCATCGCCCGGCACCAGGTTAACGGTAGCCTTGCAGCGCTCTTTCGGCGGCAGGCTGTAGCCCGAGCAGCCGAGGAATACGCCGGTCGAGGCAGTACGAATCATCATCGGGCGGCCACATTCCTTGCACGGAATGTTGGTCATGGTCGGCTGGTTGGCGCGCATGCCGTCTTCGCTGGACTCGGCAGTCTGCAGCTTCTTGCTGAAGTCACCGTAGAACTCGTCGAGCACGTTCTTCCAGTCACGCTCACCCTGGGCCACGTCGTCGAGGTTCTCTTCCATGTCGGCGGTAAAACCGTAGTCCATCAGGTTGGAGAAGCTCTCGGACAGGCGCTCAGTGACGATGTCGCCCATCTTTTCCGAGTAGAAGCGGCGGTTGTGCAGGGTCACATAGCCACGGTCCTGGATGGTCGAGATGATAGCCGCGTAGGTCGACGGACGGCCGATGCCGCGCTTCTCCATTTCCTTGACCAGGCTGGCTTCGGTGAAGCGCGCCGGTGGCTTGGTGAAGTGCTGGCTCGGGTCGATCTGAATCAGCTTTAGCGCTTCACCCTGGACCATCTCCGGCAACACGTCATCTTCGCCCGGCTTGCTCTGCTGCGGCAGCACACGGGTGTAACCGTCGAATTTGAGGATACGGCCCTTGGCGCGCAGCTCGAAGTCGCCAGCAGCCACGGTGACGCTGGTGGACAGGTACTGCGCCGGCGGCATCTGGCACGCCAGGAACTGGCGCCAGATCAGCTCGTACAGGCGCTCGGCGTCACGCTCCATGCCACTGAGCTTGGTCGGGTGGGTATTGACGTCGGAAGGACGAATCGCTTCGTGCGCCTCCTGGGCGCCTTCCTTGCTGCCATACACCAGCGGTGCATCCGGCAGGTACTGCTTGCCGAATTCACGCTCGATGTAGCTGCGCGCCATGTCCAGGGCGTCGGCCGACAGGTTGGTCGAGTCGGTACGCATGTAGGTGATGTAGCCAGCTTCGTACAAGCGCTGGGCCATCATCATGGTTTTCTTCACCCCGAAGCCCAGGCGGTTGCTGGCCGCCTGCTGCAAGGTGGAGGTAATGAACGGTGCCGAAGGCTTGCTACTGGTCGGACGGTCTTCGCGCTTGACCACGCTGTAGCTGGAGGCCTTGAGCTTTTCCAGCGCAGCCATGGCCTGGGCTTCGTTCAGCGGCTTGAAGGCCTCGCCCTTCTCGCGCGCCACTTCGAAGCGCACCTTGGCGTTCTTGGCCGTGCCGAGGTCGGCGTGGATTTCCCAGTACTCTTCCGGGATGAACGCGCGGATCTCGCGTTCACGCTCCACCACCAGCTTAACCGCCACCGACTGTACACGGCCGGCGGACAGGCCGCGGGCAATCTTGGCCCACAGCAGTGGCGAAACCATGTAGCCGACCACACGGTCAAGGAAGCGCCGCGCCTGCTGAGCGTTGACCCGGTCGATATCCAGTTCGCCCGGCTGCGAGAAGGCATCCTGGATGGCCTTCTTGGTAATTTCGTTGAACACCACGCGCTTGTAGCGGCTGTCGTCGCCGCCAATGGCCTCGCGCAGGTGCCAGGCAATGGCTTCCCCCTCGCGGTCCAAGTCGGTTGCGAGATAGATGGTGTCGGCATCCTTGGCCAGGCGGCGCAGCTCTTCGATCACCTTTTCCTTGCCGGGCAGGATTTCGTACTTGGCCTTCCAGCCGTGGTCAGGGTCGACGCCCATCCGTGCGACCAGCTGGCGCCGGGCCTTTTCCTTCGGCGACAGCGCCGGAGCCTCAGCCGCAGCCTTGCCACGCTTGGCGGCCGGCTCTTTGCTGGCGCTGGCCGAACCGCTGGTGGGGAGGTCTCGGATATGGCCGATACTCGACTTCACCACGTACTGGTTGCCCAGGTACTTGTTGATGGTCTTGGCCTTGGCCGGGGATTCCACAATGACCAGCGATTTGCCCATGGATCGGAGTATTCCTGAATCTGAAGATAAAAAACGCGTCAGGTGCCAGACGCGGCACCGCTATATATAGTGGCAAAAGTGTGAGGTCAAGTTCGGACTATCACGCTTGCGACTTGCCCGGCAGCCCGGACAGCCCCTCTTCGGCCTTGACCAAAGCAAAGCGTGGCACCTGCTCGCCGTCAACCTCGACGGACTCCTGGAACATCGAAAGTGGCCGTACCCAGAAGCTGTAATCACCATACAGGCATTGGTAGAACACCATCCACTCTTCGCTTTCGGAGTGCCGTGCAACACTGAAGACACGGTACTCAGGCCCTTTGTAATGCCGGTATATGCCTGGTTGTATCTGCATGTTGCCCACCCTCTTGAAAAAAACCTGAAAAAAACAAAACCGGGGCACAAGGCCCCGGTCGCTGTCCGCAACGCGATCAGACGCGTTCGAAGACAGTGGTGATGCCTTGGCCGAGGCCGACACACATGGTCGCCACCCCCAGGGTACCGCCATTCTGCTTCATGACGTTGAGCAGGGTGCCGGAAATCCGTGCCCCGGAGCAACCGAACGGGTGGCCCAAGGCAATGGCGCCGCCGTGCAGGTTAACCTTCTCATCCATCTTGTCGAGTACTTTCAAATCTTTCAGCACTGGCAGGGCCTGTGCAGCGAAAGCTTCGTTGAGCTCGATGAAGTCGATGTCGGCCATGGTCAGGCCGGCACGCTTGAGGGCTTTCTGGGTCGATGGCACCGGGCCGTAGCCCATGATCGCCGGGTCGACACCGGCCACTGCCATGGCACGGATGACGGCCAACGGCTGGATACCCAAGTCCATGGCGCGCTGGCCGGACATGACGATCATGCACGAGGCACCGTCGGTGATCTGCGACGAGGTGCCGGCAGTGACGGTACCGCCCTTGGGGTTGAACGCCGGCTTGAGCGAGGCCAGGCCTTCGAGGGTGGTTTCCGGGCGAATGGTTTCGTCGAAGTCGAATACCTTGAGGAAGCCGTTCTCGTCATAGCCCTGCATCGGGATGATTTCGTCCTTGAACTTGCCTTCGAGCGTGGCCTTGTGGGCCAGCTGGTGCGAACGCAGGCCGAACAGGTCCTGCTGCTCACGGGTGATGCCGTGCATCTTGCCGAGCATTTCCGCAGTCAGGCCCATCATCCCCGAGGCCTTGGCGGCGTGCAGGGACAGGTGCGGGTTGGGATCCACGCCATGCATCATGCTGACGTGACCCATGTGCTCCACGCCACCGACCACGAACACATCACCGTTACCGGTCATGATGGCCTGGGCGGCGGTGTGCAGCGCGCTCATCGACGAGCCGCACAGGCGGCTGACGGTCTGAGCTGCAGAAGTGTGCGGGATCTGGGTCATCAGCGAGGCCATGCGGGCGATGTTCCAGCCCTGCTCCAGGGTCTGGTTGACGCAGCCCCAGATCACGTCCTCGACCTCTTTCGGGTCGACCTTGTCATTGCGTTCCAGCAGCTTGCTGATCAGGTGTGCCGACATGTCTTCGGCACGGGTATTGCGGTGCATGCCACCCTTGGAGCGGCCCATTGGCGTGCGACCGAAGTCGACAATCACCACGTCTCTTGGATTCAGGCTCATATCAAATCTCTCGCTCTAGCTCGTTGACCGCTCAGTTGAAGAAGCGCTGGCCGTTCTTGGCCATTTCACGCAGCTTGGCGGTCGGGTGGTACAGCGGCCCCAGGTCGGCGTACTGATCGGCCAGGGCAACGAATTCGGCCACACCGATCGAGTCGATGTAGCGCAGCGCGCCACCGCGGAAGGGAGGGAAGCCAATGCCGTAGACCAGGCCCATGTCGGCTTCGGCAGCGGTTTCGACGATACCGTCCTCCAGGCAGCGCACAGTCTCCAGGCACAGCGGGATCATCATCCAGTTGATGATGTCTTCGTCGCTGACTTCACGCTGCTCGAAGACGATCGGCTTGAGCACATCAAGCACGCTGGCATCGGCGACCTTCTTCGGCTTGCCACGCTTGTCGGTTTCGTAGGCGTAGAAGCCCTTGCCATTCTTCTGGCCCAGGCGGTTGGCCTCGTACAGGGCATCGACGGCCGAGCGACGCTCGTCCTTCATGCGGTCCGGGAAGCCTTCGGCCATCACGTCACGACCGTGGTGGCCGGTGTCGATGCCGACCACGTCCATCAGGTACGCCGGGCCCATCGGCCAGCCGAACTTTTCCATGACCTTGTCGATACGCACGAAGTCGACACCGGCACTGACCAGCTTGGCGAAACCGCCGAAGTACGGGAACAGCACGCGGTTGACCAGGAAGCCCGGGCAGTCGTTGACCACGATCGGGTTCTTGCCCATTTTCTTGGCGTAGGCCACGGTGGTGGCGACCGCCACGTCACTGGACTTCTCGCCACGGATGACTTCCACCAGCGGCATCATGTGCACCGGGTTGAAGAAGTGCATGCCGACGAAGTTTTCCGGGCGCTTGAGCGCCTTGGCCAGCAGGTTGATGGAAATGGTCGAGGTGTTCGAGGCGAGGATCGCATCGTCCTTCACCTGGCCTTCGACTTCGGCCAGCACGGCCTGCTTGACCCTCGGGTTCTCGACCACCGCCTCGACGACGATGTCGACATTGGCGAAATCGCCATAGGACAGGGTCGGGCGAATGGCGTTGAGCGCCTCGGCCATCTTGGCCGGGGTCAGGCGGCCCTTCTCGACGCGGTTGCCAAGCAGCTTGGCAGCCTCGTTCAGGCCCAGCTGGATGGCTTCTTCGCGGATGTCCTTCATCAGGATCGGGGTGCCCTTGACCGCCGACTGGTAGGCGATGCCGCCACCCATGATACCGGCGCCGAGCACGGCCGCCTGCTTCACGTCGTGGGCGATTTCGTCGTGGGCCTTGGCCTTGCGCTTGAGTTCCTGGTCGTTCAGGAACAGGCCGACCAGGCTTTCGGCAACCGAGGTCCTGGCCAGTTTGGCAAAGCCTGCCGCTTCCACTTCCAGGGCTTTGTCACGGCCGAAGTTGGCAGCCTTCTGGATGGTCTTGATGGCTTCGACCGGTGCCGGGTAGTTCGGGCCGGCCTGGCCAGCGACGAAGCCCTTGGCGGTCTCGAAGGCCATCATCTGCTCGATGGCGTTGAGCTTGAGCTTTTCCAGCTTGGGCTGGCGCTTGGCCTTGTAGTCCAGTTCGCCACTGATGGCGCGCTTGATCAGGTCGAGCGCACCGGCCATCAGCAGTTCAGGCGCGACAACGGCATCCACGGCCCCGACTTTCAGCGCGTCTTCGGCACGGTTTTCCTTACCGGCGGCGATCCACTCGATGGCATTGTCCGGACCGATCAGGCGCGGCAGGCGCACGGTGCCGCCGAAGCCCGGGTAGATACCCAGCTTGACTTCCGGCAGGCCGATCTTGGCGCTGCTGGACATGACCCGGTAGTCGGCGGCCAGGCACATTTCCAGGCCACCGCCCAGGGCGATGCCGTTGATGGCGGCCACAGTCGGCACTTCGAGGTCTTCGAAGGCGTTGAAAATGCGGTTGGCTTCCAGGTTGCCGGCGACCAGTTCGGCCTCGGGCAGCTTGAAGTTGTCGACGAACTCGGTGATGTCGGCGCCGACGATGAACACGTCCTTGCCACTGCTGACGATCACGCCCTTGACCGAGGCGTCGGCCTGGATGGCATCGACGGCCTGGCGAAGCTCGTTCAGGGTAAGGCGGTTGAACTTGTTGACGGACTCACCCTTGAGGTCGAACTTGAGCTCGACGATGCCACTTTCAAGAGCCTTAACCGTGATGGCTTTACCTTCGTAAATCATCAACTGATCTCCACGATATGGAAGCTGAACGTACACGCCGATCGCTGCAGCAAAAGCAGGCCTAGCTGCCCTGCCCCAGGCACACCCGTCAGCGCGCTATTCGGAAGTATGGCTTGGCGCGCTGACATACAAACGCTCAATTCATACGCCCGTTTGATTTGGGTGTGCACACATTCTCCGAAAAGATCGGCGTTGTCAAATGCTCACGAGCCGGGTGAAAACGCGACTTTCCAGTCATTTTGTATCGCTCAGGTACAAAACATGATGACAGTGATCGCTGACCATTCATGTCAGCGATTGACCATAGGCGACGGTGAAGCGCGGTGTTTTTCAGCTTGCGCGACAATGCCTGGCGGCTACACTGCCACTTGCTTGATGAATACCCGGCCTGCCTGGCCTTTTCTGCGCAGCAGAACGCAAAGCGGCGACTTGGCACCCTATCCCTTCAGGGGAATGCCAAGCCGCCGCTTTGTCGTTACAGAGGTTCCACAGCGCCGCATAGCCTTGTAGGAGCGGCCTTGTGTCGCGATGGGCCGCAGAGCGGCCCCGGCAATTTCAGCTATGGCGCAAAAAACCGGGGCCGCTGCGCGCCCCATCGCGACACAAGGCCGCTCCTACAGGGCCCGTGCATGACAGGCCTCAGGCCAGCGTTTCGAGGACGTAGGCAACATCCTGCAACACAGCCGTATCGCCACGCTCGGTCCAGTACAGGGCAATCATCCGCGCATCGGCTTCGACCTTGTAGACGCTCGCGGGCAAGCGCGCCAAGGGCTCCATGAACCGTGGGTCTTCACATGGCTCGCGCCACTGGTTCCACCACACCCCGGGGCTGATCTGCCAGAAGCTGAAGCTGTCCTCATGCCCGCGACGGCGCGCCCGATGGTATTGCGGGCATGGGCTTGGCGCTGGCCTTTCCAGCCAGTGCGGCCACTGCTGCGGCGCCAACTGCATGGCCAGGCCCATGCGCCGCGCCTCCAGGCGCAGCTTCATCTGCTCGCTCTGCTTGCGCGAGGTGCGCAACCAGGAAAGCGGGCTGAGAATCAGCGCAAGGATTGACACCACCAGCAATACCGTCATATCAGTAGTTCCCATAAAACGTTGCAAATGAGCCGGTTAGCCATTTTTCACGGAAGACCCGCCCGAAAGCGACCATACTTCTTCTATCGCGATTGTCAGGAGTTCCGCTCATGCAATACGAACATCTTCTGGTCGCCGTCGACCTGACCGAAGAATGCGACCCGGTGATCAAACGCGCCATGGCGCTGGCGACACCGTCAAATGCCAAGGTTTCACTGGTACATATCGTCGAGCCGATGGCCATGGCGTTCGGCGGTGACGTACCCATGGACCTGTCGCAACTGCAACAGCAGCAGTTCGACCAGGCCAAGGAGCGCATGGAACGCCTGTTCAACAAGTACCCGGACATCCACCGCGGCGACTCGCACCTGACCTATGGCCAGCCGCGCCAGGAAATCCACCAGCTGGCCAAGGACCAGAAGTGCGACCTGATCGTGGTCGGCAGCCACGGCCGCCATGGCCTGGCGTTGCTGCTGGGTTCCACGGCCAATGATGTGCTGCATGGCGCGCCGTGCGATGTGCTGGCGGTAAGGCTGCAGAAAAAAGAATGATTTGACCTGTACCGGCCCTTTCGCGGGCTTGCCCGCTCCCACAGGGACTGCACAGAGCTGAAAATCTGTGGAGGACCTGTGGGAGCGGGCAAGCCCGCGAAGACGCCGGCCCAGGCTGACGCCGATCAGCCTTCCAGCTCGGCCCAGCGCTCGACCAGCACATCCAGCTCGGCCTGTAGCTTCTCGATCTTCGCCAGCACTGCCGAGGTTTCCGCAATCGGCCGCTGATAGAAGCCCGCCGCATTCACCTCTTCCTGAGCTTCGGCCATGCGCTGCTCCAGTTCGTCGATCTGCCCAGGCAGCATCTCCAGCTCGCGCTGCAGCTTGTAGCTGAGCTTCTTCTTCGAGGCATCGGCCGCCGCAACAACCGGCGCCGGTGCAGGCTTGGCCTCGACCTTTTCGACCACCGCGCTGTTGAGCTCGGACTTGCCGCCCTTGCTCTCGGTCACGCCCAGCAACTTCGGCGAACCACCCTGGCGGATCCAGTCTTCATAACCCCCCACGTACTCGCGCACCTTGCCCTCGCCCTCGAACACCAGGGTGCTGGTGACGACGTTATCGAGGAAGGCCCGGTCGTGGCTGACCATCAGCACGGTACCCTTGTAGTTGGACAGCACCTCTTCGAGCAGCTCGAGGGTTTCCACGTCCAGGTCGTTGGTCGGTTCGTCCAGCACCAGCAGGTTGGCCGGCTTGCTGAACAACTTGGCCAGCAACAGCCGTGCGCGTTCGCCACCGGACAGCGCCTTGACCGGCGTACGGGCACGCTGCGGGCTGAACAGGAAATCGCCCAGGTAGCTCAGCACGTGGCGGTTCTGGCCATCGATCTCGATGAAGTCGCGGCCTTCGGCCAGGTTGTCGATCACCGTCTTTTCCAGGTCGAGCTGGTGGCGCATCTGGTCGAAGTAGGCCACTTCCAGCTTGGTCCCGCGCTCGACCTTGCCCGAGGTCGGCTGCAGGTCGCCGAGCATCAGCTTGAGCAAGGTGGTCTTGCCGGTACCGTTGGCACCCAGCAGGCCGATGCGGTCCTCGCGCTGCAGGACCATGGAAAAATCCTTCACCAGCATCGGCCCGTCCGGGTGATGGAAGCTGACGTTCTCCAGCACCATCACCTGCTTGCCAGACTTTTCCGCCGCCTCGATCTGGATGTTGGCCTTGCCCTGGCGCTCGCGGCGTTCGCTGCGCTCCACACGCAAAGCCTTGAGTGCGCGCACCCGGCCTTCATTGCGCGTACGGCGGGCCTTGATGCCCTGGCGGATCCATACCTCTTCCTGGGCCAGGCGCTTGTCGAACAGCGCGTTGGCGGTTTCCTCGGCGGCCAGCGCGGCCTCCTTGTGCACCAGGAAGCTGGCATAGTCACCGTTCCAGTCGATCAGGCCGCCACGGTCCAGCTCGAGGATGCGGGTGGCCAGGTTCTGCAGGAAGGACCGGTCGTGGGTAATGAACAGCACCGCGCCGTTGAAGCCGCGCAGGGCCTCTTCGAGCCAAGCGATGGCACCGATGTCCAGGTGGTTGGTCGGCTCATCGAGCAGCAGCAGGTCCGGCTCCGACACCAGTGCCTGGGCCAGGAGCACACGGCGGCGCCAGCCACCGGACAGCTCGGCCAGGGTCTTGTCGGCCGGCAGTTGCAGGCGGCTGAGGGTGCTTTCCACCACCTGCTGCAGGCGCCAGCCGTCACGGGCTTCCAGCTCGTGTTGCACGTGCATGAGTTTTTCCAGGTCTTCATCGCCCTGGATATTCAGGCTCAGGTGATGGAACTGCGCCAGCAACTCGCCGACGCCATCCAGGCCGGCGGCCACCACGTCGAACACCGTGCGCTCGTCGGCCACCGGCAGCTCCTGTGGCAGCTCACCGATCTTCAGCCCCGGGGCACGCCAGATCTCGCCGTCGTCACCCTTCTGCTCGCCCTTGACCAGGCGCAGCATGCTCGACTTGCCGGTGCCGTTGCGGCCGATGATGCACACCCGCTCGCCACGAGCGATCTGCCAGGACACGTGGTCCAGCAGCGGCATGGCGCCGAATGCAAGGGACACATCGCTGAATTTGAGCAGGGTCATGTTGGTCTCCATAAATCGGGCGCGCATTCTACCTGACTTGGCCCCGGACGGCATCTGCCTGGCCGGTAGACCAGGGTTGGGCGACAACTGGTCGAACTTAATATCCCGATACAAGCACAGTGCTTTCACCCGCCGCCGGCAAACGGCTAAGCTAAGGCTATAGCTTCCAACAGTGCTGGCTCCGCCGTCACTTCCCCATGGTTCAACTGCCCGGACGTATCATGCGCAGCCGCCTGTTACACATTGCATCCTGCCTGCTGCTCACCGCCGCCACCGGCGCGGCGCAGGCCGCCGACCTTACCCTGCAACGCCAATACTATGACGAGGCCAAGCGCGCGCTGGCCAAGGGCGACAAGGGCCCGTACCTGCGCTATGCCCAGGCCCTCAGCGACTACCCGCTGACGCCCTACCTGGCCTATGACGAACTCACCGCGCGCCTGAAAAGCGCCAGCAACCAGGAAATCGAAGACTTCCTCGCCAAGCATGGCGACCTGCCCCAGGCCAACTGGATGAAGCTGCGCTGGCTGCGCTGGCTGGCCGAACGCGGCGACTGGGATACCTTCGTCAAGTACTACGACCCCAAGCTCAACTTCACCGAACTGGACTGCCTCAACGGCCAGTACCAGCTCAGCCATGGCCTGCGTGCCGAGGGCTACGCCACCGCCGACAAGCTATGGAACGTCGGCAAGTCGCAGCCGGCCACCTGCGACACGCTGTTCGCCATGTGGGCAGCCGAAGGCCAGCTGACCGAGGCCAAGCGCTGGCAACGCACCAAGCTGGCGGCCCAGGCGCGCAACTACAGCCTGGCCAACAATCTGGTCCAGACCCTGACCACCCTCGGCCCGCAAGGGCGCCTGCTGGTCGACGTGGCGCAAAAGCCCGAACTGCTCAATCAGCCGTCGCGCTTCACCCCGGCCAACGAAGCCATGTCCGACGTGGTCAGCCTCGGCCTGCGTCGCCTGGCCCGGCAGGACCCGGAACGGGCCATGGCGCTGCTCGACGACTACGCCCAGCGCATGCATTTTTCCCGCGACGAGAAGGTGGCGATCGCCCGTGAGATCGGCCTTACCCTGGCCCGTCGCTACGACCCGCGCGCACTCGACCTGATGACCCGCTACGACCCGGAGCTGCGCGATAACACCGTCAGCGAGTGGCGCCTGCGCCTGCTGCTGCGCCTGGGCCGCTGGGAGGACGCCTACGAGCTGACCAAGCGCTTGCCGCAGGACCTGGCCAGCAGCAGCCGCTGGAAGTACTGGCAAGCCCGCAGCCTGGAGCTGGCGCAGCCGAACAACCCGCAAGTGCCGTTGCTGTACAAGAACGTGGCGCGCGAGCGTGACTTCTACGGCTTCCTCGCCGCCGACCGGGCACAGACCCCCTACCAGCTGAACAACAAGCCGCTGGTACTCAGCCCGCAGCTGGTCAACAAGGTGCGCAACACTCCGGGCATCCGCCGCGCGCTGGAGTTCCATGCCCGCGGCCAGATCGTCGAAGGCCGCCGCGAGTGGTACCACGTCAGCCGCCACTTCAACCGTGACGAAATGGTCGCCCAGGCGCGCCTGGGCTACGACCTGCGCTGGTACTTCCCGGCCATTCGTACCATCAGCCAGGCACAGTACTGGGACGACCTGGACATCCGCTTCCCGATGGCCCACCGCGACACCCTGGTGCGTGAAGCCAAGGTCCGCGGCCTGCACTCGAGCTGGGTATTCGCCATTACCCGCCAGGAGAGTGCCTTCATGGAGGATGCACGCTCCCCGGTGGGCGCCAGCGGCCTGATGCAGCTGATGCCCTCCACCGCCAAGGAAACCGCGCGCAAGTTCAGCATTCCCCTGGCATCGCCGGCACAGGTGCTCAACCCGGACAAGAACATCCAGCTCGGCGCCGCCTATCTGAGCCAGGTGCACAGCCAGTTCAACGGCAACCGGGTACTCGCGTCGGCGGCCTACAACGCCGGGCCAGGGCGGGTGCGGCAGTGGCTCAAAGGTGCCAAGCACCTGAGCTTCGATGTGTGGGTGGAATCCATCCCGTTCGACGAGACCCGCCAGTACGTGCAGAACGTGCTGTCGTATTCGGTGATCTACGGGCAGAAGCTCAACTCGCCGCAGCCGTTGGTGGATTGGCATGAGCGGTACTTTGACGACATGTGAGGGTTGCTGAAACTGCACCGGTCTCTTGGTGGATAACCCCGCCAAGAGGCCGGTGCAGGCAACCGGTCATTGCAGGATTTCGACTTCCATCCCTACTTCAAGCTGCCCACCACCATCCACCGCCAGATTCTGCCCGAACAACACATCCCCTTCCTTTTCGCGGAAGGTCCTGAGCGTGGCCATCGGCTCGCGGTCGGCACTGCGCTCGCCAGTCGCCGGGTCGATGGTGGTGAAGATGCAGCGCACACTGGGCTTGAGCACGCGGAACTCCAGGCTGCCGATGCGAATCCGCTTCCAGCCATCCTCGGCAAAGGGCGCCGCGCCTTGCACCACCAGGTTGGGGCGAAAGCGCAGCATTTCCATCGGCCGGCCGATCCGCCGGTTGAGTTCGTCCAGCGAGCCCTGGCCGATCAGCAACAACGGAAAACCGTCCGGAAACGCCGCCCGGTCACTGTTCAAGCCATAGCCATTGGGCAGGTAGCGCGCGCGCTGTTCGGGGCAATGCACCAGGCGTACGGGCTTGCCCAGCAGCTCGCTGAGCCAGGCCGCCGCCGCATCACCGGCATCCGGCACGCGCAAGGTATCGCGCCAGATGGTCACGCCCCGCAGTGCGTCATCGGCCGCCGGCACCGACACCCGCAACGCAGCCTGCCCCGGCGCCTGCAGCAGCAACTGGCCGCAGTCGTCTTCGCTGGCGCGGAGCTGGCCAAGCCGCGGCCAGGCACGTTGGGTGAGGAAGCGTCCGTTCTCCTCCTCCACCACCATCCAGCGCCGATCACCCTGCAACCCCAACAACCCCACCGCTGAAGCCCGCAGGCGTTGCGCCTGCCCCGACTTCACCGGGTACCGATACAGCTCACTGAGAAACATCCCTGCCGCCTCGCGTCATGCAAAAACGCCAAGCTTATACCCGGCAGGGGCCTGGATCACGCAGTAGCGGCATCCAGCAACAGGCGTTGCTTGACCACATCGACAAGGCGATCAGGCTGGAACTTGGACAGGAAGTTGTCGCAGCCGACTTTTTTCACCATCGACTCGTTGAAGCTGCCCGACAGCGAGGTATGCAGCACCACGTAAAGCTGGCGCAAACGGGCATCGCCACGAATCTCGGTGGTCAGCCGGTAGCCGTCCATTTCCGGCATCTCGGCGTCGGTAAACACCATCAGCAACTTCTTGCAGACATCCTCGCCGGCATCGGCCCAGCCCTTGAGCAGGCGCAACGCCTTCAGCCCGTCACTGGCCACGTGCAGCTTCACCCCCAGCTGGGACAGGGTGTCGCGCAACTGCGCCAGGGCCACGCTGGAGTCGTCCACCAGCAGCACTTCGCGGCCACGCGCCCGCGCCAGCACCGGGTCAGCGAGCTTGTCGCCGGAAACCCGGGCGTTGTACGGCACGATCTCGGCCAGCACCTTCTCCACGTCGATCACTTCGACCAGCTTGTCATCCACCTTGGTGATGGCGGTCAGGTAATGCTGGCGCCCGGCGCTGGTCGGCGGCGGCATGATCGCCTCCCAGTTCATGTTGACGATGCGGTCGACACCGCCCACCAGGAAGGCCTGCACCGAACGGTTGTACTCAGTCACGATGATGGTGCTGTCAGGCCCCGGCTGCAGCGGGCGCATGCCGATCGCCTGGGACAGGTCGATCACTGGCAGGGTCTGGCCACGCAAGTTGACCACCCCGCAGACGAAGGCGTGGCGCTGGGGCATCAGGGTCAGCTTGGGCAGCTGGAGCACTTCCTGGACCTTGAACACGTTGATCGCGAACAGCTGGCGACCAGCCAGGCGAAACATCAGGATTTCCAGGCGGTTCTCACCCACCAGTTGCGTACGTTGGTCTACCGTGTCGAGAATGCCAGCCATTGGAAAACCCCCAGGCTTGAGTCGAAAAAATTGAGATCATCCACCTTGTATCGGCGGCTTCACGCCCAGCTTGACCCTTGCCGGAAAATGCGCCGAAACAATTGATATCACTTTAACATCATGCTTTACTGCGGGCACCGCCGAGCAAATCGGCAGCCCGGCAAAAAGTTCCCTACCTGAGGCTCGGATAAGGGAAACCCTTAGCGACAATCGGGTGCAACCTGATGTTCGCGCTATCCTTTAGCCATTAATGTGACGCCATTCTCATTGCATGAATGGAGTCAGGCTTTTGCTAGCTATCGTATCGGCGTGCCCGTCCTCTGCGCCTGCCTTACGCGCGGGGGCATCATGAAGGACAGTGCCTTATCGTTCGATGACGCGCTGCAGCGGTTTCTGCTGGACGCTCAGGTACAGCTGACCCAGGCGCAGGAGTGCCTGCAGCATCTGGAACTGATCGACAACGACCCGGATGCCTGCCGCTGCCTGGACAACGCGCTCGATAGCCTCGCCCGCCAGGCCATGCACCTGGGCCTGCGCGAAGTCGCCCATTACACCACTGCCCTGCAACAGTTGCTCGCCCCGGCCTGCCACGACGGCTGCCTGCAGCGCGAAGCATTGCCGGCCGTGGAGGCATGCCTGACCCTGCTCGCCTGGCAGCTGGAGCTGGTCGACCCCCTGACAGGCCGGCTTAACCTGGACATCGGCGAGCAGCTGGTGCTGCTGGGTGAACTGGCCAAGGTCGTGCAGCAGCCCTTGGCCCGAACCTGCACGTCCTGTGACGAACAAGGCAGCGTGTGCATCCACCCGCATGACAAAGCGGCAGACAGCACACAACCCGACCGCTCGCCGTCCTCGTATTGACCCGGCACAACGTGCAACTGGCCTCGTTGATTCAAGCCCCACCATGGTCGAGCCTGGAAGGTGCCCGAAGTTGCCGGAGCAAGGTCGGATCATTACCGCACAAGTTACCCATTACGCGCCTCAACGGGTGGCACTTTGCTGGCCGGCAGGGCGCAACCGGCCGGCGTTTCAAAGCGCTACCCAGCCGCGACCGCGGCAGTACGAAGTGGTAATATGCGCACCCATAAACGCTTGCAACCTACTGAAAGGTTGGAAGCTCATGTGCTCGAAAACCTATCGAAAGAACTGCGCCCAAGCTTCTGACCAGCATTGTGCAAGGCCCTTCATCAGCAATACTTCAGTGGCTTCCCTACCTATGCTCCCACGCTTGAAGACTTCTTTGCGCTGCCGCTCCCGCGCCGCCCTGCTGCGCTGGGCAACGGTCGGGCTGTGCGTGGCCTCGCTGGTCGCCAACCTGGTGCTGTACCTGGGCAACCAGGCGATCCCGACCAGCCTGCTGCTGCTACAGCTGGCCGCCACCCTGGGCACTGCCGTGCAACTGGGCCTGAGCGCAAGGTCGATCAGCCTGCGCCCGGCGGAACTGGCCGAGCGCATGCTCAAGGTCCAGGAAGACGAACGCCAGCACCTGGGCCGTGAACTGCACGACGACATCGGCCAGTTGCTCACCGCCGCCAAGCTGCAGTTGCAATGGCTGCAAAAACGCATGCCTGAGGAGCTGCAGGGCCACTGCGAGGCGCTGCGCAGTACGCTGGATGACACCTTGGGCAACGTGCGCAACGTGTCCGCCCTGCTCAACCCGCGGCAGCTGGCCAGCCTTGGCCTGGAAGCCAGCCTGCGTGCGCACCTGGTGCGCACCCTGGCCAACAGCGACGTGCACTGGAGCCTGGCTTGCAACCAGCGCCTGGGCGGCATTGACGAGGCGGTGACCATGGCAGTGTTTCGTATTACCCAGGAAGCCGTGACCAACATGCTGCGCCATGCCCAGGCACGCAACCTGGTCATCGGCCTGCAACGCACCCCCGTAGGGCTGGCGCTGTCGATCCGTGATGACGGCCATGGCTTTGTGCCGGCGAGAAACCCGGCCGAGGCAGGCCAACGCGGCCTGGCCGGCATGCTGGAGCGGGTCACCGCGCTGCAGGGCAGCCTCGCCATCACCAGCCAGCCCGGCCAGGGCACGCACATCGAGGCGGTGTTCCCATGGCCACCGCGTACTCAGCAACGCGCCAGGAATACCGACACCCATGACCTGTAGACTGCTGTTGGTAGACGACCATTCGCTGATCCGCGCCGGGGTGCGTGCCCTGGTCTGCGACATCCCCGGTTATGACGTTATCGGCGAAGCCGACGATGGCAGCCAATTGCTGGAACGGGTGCGCATGCTGGCGCCGGATATCGTCTTGCTGGACATCTCCATGCGCTCGACCAGCGGCCTGGATGCGCTTACCCAGCTACGCGCCAGCGGCAACAACTGCAAGGTACTGATCCTGTCGATGCACACCGACCCGGACCTGATCATGCGTGCCCTGGAAAGCGGCGCCCACGGCTACCTGCTCAAGGACACCAGCGCCACCGAGCTGGAGCAGGCCCTGGCCGCGGTGCGCAACGGCGAACGCTACCTCAGCCCGGCCATCGCCCACACGGTCATCAACCAGGCGCTGCAGCACACCAGGCAGGGCAAGCAAGCCACGGGCGAGCGCCACAGCCTCACCGCGCGGCAACTGGAGATCCTGCGCCTGATCGTGCGTGGCAAATCGACCCGGGAGATCGCCAGCGGCCTGGGCCTGTCGATCAAGACGGTGGAAACCCACCGTTCGCAAATCATGAAACGCCTGCAGATCCATGACGTGGCTGGCCTGGTGCTGTTCGCCGTGCGCGAGAAAATCATCAGCCTGGACGACTGAGCAACGGCGACCCGGCTGGCAGGTGCAGGCGCAGTGCTGCGGCCCTGGCCTGGAAGCGCAGCTTGTCGGCCTGCAACGGCTCGCCATCGAGGTTGATGTCCAGCCCCTGCGAGCACTTGATCTCGACCCAGGGCAACCTGGCCCGGACGAACAGGCCGTCTCCGGCCAACAGGTCACGCAAGGTCCCGACCACTTCCTGCGGAGCCGGCAGGATGGCGATGTCGAGCAAGCCGTCGTTGACCACCGCCTCGGGGCACAGCACCTGCCCGCCCCCGGCCTGGCGGCCATTGCCGATACCCAGCGCCAGCAAGTCCCCTTGCCAGTGAAAACCTGGCCCCTGCAACGCCACCGAAGCGGCCTGCAGTTCGCTGAAGCGCGATAGCCCGGTGAACAGGTAGGCGGCAGCGCCCAGGACTTTCTTCAGGTCTTCGGAGGTGTTGGCCGTGACCTGGCTGCCAAAACCGCCTGTGGCCATGTTGAGGAACAACTGCTCGCCGGCCTGCCCCAGGTCTATCGGCTGCGCAGGAACGTTGAGCAAGGCCAGCGCCGTGGCGGTCTCCAGGGGGATGCCGGCGGCCTTGGCAAAGTCGTTGGCCGTGCCCAGCGGCAGCAACGCCAGGCTGGCCTCGGTACCCGCCAGCCCCATGGCCTCGGCGACATCGCGCAGCGTGCCGTCCCCACCCCCTGCAACGATATGGCTGTAGCCGGCGGCCAGCGCTTCGGTAACCAGGCGCTGGGCGTCACCGGCCTCCCAGGTAACCCGCACATCCAGCACCCAGCCGCTGTCGCGCAGGCCGCGCACGGCGCTGCGCACCTCTTCGTTCATCGCCTGCTTGCCGTGCAGGATCAGCATTGCCTTGCGCCCTTGCATGTGCGCCCCTCCATGAATGGATCAACCCAGATCTCGACCCTCGGCAGCCCAGGATCGTTGCATGCCGCTGTGCAATTGATCGGCTCAACCGGTGTTTTTTCACAGCATCGCACAGGCCCGGCTATGCTTGGCTGATGCATCGACAAGTTTTTGACCCGAGCAGGGAGTCTTTCCAGGCCAGTCAGCCTATTGACGCCTGTTTGCCCGGGCCTGCCTCAACCCTGGCCAAGGACGCGCCCCACCGGCAGTGGTGTGCACGCCTGCCGACGCGCGTGCCTTGTCAACCGTGACCTTCAGCGAGGACTCCGGGTCATGCGCATTCTCTGGACGCTGCCTTACCTGCCCTGGCCGACCACCAGCGGCAGCAAGACCCGGCAATACCATCTACTGCGCGCACTGGCCCAGCGCGGCCACCGGATCACCCTGCTGGTGCAATCGAAAATTCCTCTCGACGAGGCGGCCCGCGAGGTCCTGGAGCCGTTGCTCGAACGCCTGATCGTACTGCCCCGCCGGCCCTTGCACAGCCCGCTCAACCTGCTGGCCTCGCCCATCCTCGACTACCCCATGCGGGCGATCATCAATGGCCTGGCGCCCCGCCTGCGGCACCGCTTCGAGCAATTGCTGGACGAGCCGTGGGACGTGATCCAGATCGAGCACAGCTACAGTTTCCAGCCCTTCGAAAAGGCCCTGCAGACCCGCAGGCTGCCGTATATGCTCAGCGAACACACCCTGGAGTCGCTGACAGGCGGTGCCAACCACGACCGCCTGCCGCTGTGGCTGCGCCCGTTCAATGCCTTCGACCGGTGGCGCTACCGGCGCTGGGAACAGCGGGTACTGCGCCAGCCCACCGAACTGGTGGCGGTCAGCAGCCACGACGCCGAGTTGATCGCGCAGGCCAGCGGGCGCCCGGTGAACGTGGTGGTCAATGGCGTGGACTGCGATTTCTACCAGTTCGTGGAACCGGCGCTGCACAGCCAGCGCCTGCTGTTCGTTGGCAACTTCGAGTGCGGCGCCAACCTGGAGGCAATCGAATGGGCGCTGGAAGACATCCTGCCACAAGTGTGGATGAGCAATCCGGCGGTGCGCCTGGCCATCGCCGGGCATGCCATGCCGGCCAGCTGGAAGCTGCACTGGAACGACCCGCGCATCGAATGGCTGGGCTATTGCCCGGACCTGCGTGAGCTGCAGCGGCGCTCGGCACTGTTCTTTGCGCCGCTGCGTTATGCCGGTGGCTCCAAGGTAAAGATACTCGAAGCGATGGCCGCCGGCTTGCCGGTCATCACCACTGGCAAAGGCGTTTCCGGCCTGGCGGCGAACAACGGCGAGCATTACCTGGGCAGTGACGACGGCGACCAGCTGGCCTTGTTGATCACACAGCTGCTCAACCAGCCCTGGCGCATGAGCCAGCTGGGCGCTGCCGGGCGCCAGTTCGCCCGCCAGCGCCATGATTGGCGGGTGGCTGCCCAGCAATTGGAGAATGTACACATGCGCCTGGCCCAGGCGGCAGCGGCCGAGGCCGCGCCGCTGCCCAGCGCCTGGCTGGGCCGGTCAGCCAAGTAGCTCGCTGAATGGGATGAACGGCACGCAGTCACCCTGCTTCGGCGTGCTGCCTTCGCGCACCTCCACCAACCCTTCGGCCCAGGCCGCACTGCGCAGCACGCCAGAGCTCTGGTTCTTGTAGATGCGCACCTGGCCCTGCTCGATGCGGGCACGCAGGTATTCGCGACGGGTGCCGGGCTTGGGCCAGTCGAAGCCTGCCGGCATGTCGAAACGTAGCGGCGTGACGTCGGCCACGCCCTGGCGCCGCAACAGATACGGCCGGGCCAGCAGGCCAAACGTGACCAGGGTCGACGCCGGGTTGCCAGGCAGGCCGATCACCGGCACACCCTGGTAGTGGCCGAAGGTCAACGGTTTGCCCGGCTTGATTGCCAGCTTCCACAAGGCCAGCTCGCCCGCTTCGCGCAGGGCGGCACCGAGGTAGTCGGCTTCGCCCACCGAAACGCCGCCCGTGGACAGGATCAGGTCGACAGCGACCAGCTCGGCCAGGCAGGCGCGGGTTCGCGCCAGGTCATCCGGCAGGATACCCGCATCGACCACCTCGCAGCCCAGCCGCTGCAACCAGCTGACCAGCAGCTGGCGGTTGCTGTTGTAGATCTGCCCCGGCCCCAGCGGCAGGCCGGGCTCGACCAGTTCGTCGCCCGTGGACAGCACTGCCACCCGCACCTTGCGCACCACCTGCAGGCGGTCGTAACCGAGGCTTGCGGCCAGGCCCAGCTCGATCGGCCCCAGCCGGGTGCCGGCATTCATCACCTGCTCGCCCTTGCGGGTTTCCTGGCCTTGGGGACGAATGTTCTGCCCGGCTTTCAACGGTTCGAGGAAGCGGACCCGGCCCTGTTCCACGTCGGCGGTGTTTTCCTGCATCTCGACGCAGTCGGCGCCGTCAGGGAGCGGCGCGCCGGTGAAGATCCGTGCACAGGTGCCGGGTTGCAGCGGTTGCGGCGCATGGCCAGCGAAGATCCGCTGGCTGACCGGCAGCGGCTCGCCCTGCCAGTCGGCCAGGCGCAGGGCATAACCGTCCATGGCGCTGTTCGGCCAAGGCGGCAGGTCGAGCGGGGCCAGCAGAGCGCTGGCCAGCACACGGCCCTCGGCCTCCGCCAGCGGCAGGCTCTCGGAGTCGCCGATCGGGGCGGCCTCGGCCAATGCCAGCAGTTGCGCCAGGGCCTGTTCCACCGGCATCAGCGGCCGGGCCTGGTGGACCTCAGCCACGGCTGTCACAGGCCGCAGCCTGCTTCAGGTGCGCGACGAAGTTGCACGGGCGATGGCGGGCATCCAGCTGCTCCGCGAGGATACCGTCCCAGCCGGTGCGCACCGCATTGGTCGACCCCGGCAGGCAGCACACCAGGGTGCCGTTGGCCAGCCCGGCGAGGGCGCGCGACTGCACGGTGGAGGTGCCGATATCGGCCACGGAAATCTGCCGGAACAGCTCGCCAAAGCCTTCCACCTGCTTGTCCAGCAGGCACGCCACGGCCTCTGGCGTGCTGTCACGCCCGGTGAAGCCGGTGCCGCCGGTAATCAGCACCACTTGCACGTTGTCATCGGCAATCCAGGTGGCAACCTGCGCACGGATCTTGTACAGGTCGTCTTTCAGCAGCACACGCTCGGCCAAGCGGTGGCCGGCTGCATTCAGGCGGTCAACGAACAGCTGGCCGGAGGTATCGGTGTCGAAGGTACGGGTGTCGCTGACCGTGAGCACGGCGATGTTCAGCGGCACGAAGGGGGTATCTGCCTTGGCTTTCATGGACGTCCGTCACAACAAGATGGGATGGCCGCAGTTATAACACAGCGCGCCCCCATCACAGCGTGACACCCGTGGCTGTTGCGCTTGGTCAATGCCTTGGCTGAGCGGCTATGCTGCACTGTAGAAGGAACTTGCGCGGACGCGCTGCGTCTTAATGTCATCTAGCACCATCGCACTGGAGAAACACGATGATTCAACGGACCCTACCCGCCTTCCTGCTCGCCCTGGGCCTGGGCGCCCTGGCAGGCTGCGCATCGCCAACCGTCATTACCCTGAACGACGGTCGCGAAATCCAGGCCACCGACACCCCAAAATTCGATGAAGACTCCGGCTTCTACGAATTCGAGCAACTGGATGGCAAGCGCACGCGCCTGAACAAGGACCAGATTCGCACCGTGAAAGAGCTCTGATTGCAGCATGCTTTTTTGCAAACGCCCTTTTAACAACAAGGGGTTGCGTGCAAAAACAGGATGCAGTAGGATTTCCTTCATCGGAGTGTAGCGCAGCCAGGTAGCGCGTCTCGTTCGGGACGAGAAGGCCGCAGGTTCGAATCCTGTCTCTCCGACCAAATCCTGATCAAAAAGCCCGCCATTGTGCGGGCTTTTTGTTGCATCCGAGAAAGGGTCCCCGCTTCTGCAGGGACCGCATGAACGCTGGAACGCCTCAAGCAGTGAGGCGTGAGGTGACCTCACCCAGTTGCCCCGACAAGCCATGCAGGCGCTGCCCGGCTTGTTCGGTATGCTGCACCGCCTCCTGGTTGGCCGTGGCGATGCGGGTGATCTCGATCAGGTTGCGCGAGATGTCTTCGGCCACGCTGGTCTGCTCCTCGGCCGCCGTGGCGATCTGCCGGTTCATGTCGCGGATAGCCTCTACTGCCAGGGTGATGCGCTGCAGCATCTGCCCGGCCTGCTGCACCTGCGCGGCGCCCTCCTCGCTGCGCTGCTGGCCGCTTTCGATGGCCTTGACCGCTTCCACTGCCCCGGACTGCACCGCTTCGATGATCTGCTGAATCTCGGCAATCGACGCCGCCGTGCGCTGGGCGAGGCTGCGCACTTCATCGGCGACCACGGCAAAGCCACGACCGGCCTCGCCAGCGCGAGCCGCCTCGATGGCCGCGTTGAGCGCCAGCAGGTTGGTCTGTTCGGCTATGCCACGGATCACTTCGAGGACTTTGCCAATGCGCGTGCTGTCATGCTCCAGGTCGCGAATCACCGCCGCCGTGCCGGCAATCTCGCGGTTGACCACGCCGATGATGTCGATGGTCTGCTGCATCACCTGCTCGCCTGCCTGGGCACTGTGGTCGGCATCGTCCGCGGCGCGGGCCGCCTCAGCGGCGTGGCGTGCGACTTCCTGGGCGGTGGCAGACATCTCGTGCATGGCCGTGGCCACCTGGTCAGTGCGCTGGAACTGGTCGTGGGTGCCACGGGCCATGTCGCCAGCGATGTTGCGCAGCTGGCCGCTGGCACCCTCCAGCTCCTGGGCGTTGTCCTGCAGGCGGCCGACGGTATCGGCGAGGAAATCGCGCAAGGTGTTGGCCGCCCGCGCCAGGCGCCCCAGTTCATCCTCGCGGCGGCTGTCTACCCGCGCCGCAAAGCGGCCCTGGCTGAGCTGTGCGACATAGTCGATCAACTGGCGGATCGGCTCGATCAGGCTGCGGTTGACCAGCCACAGGCTGAACAGCCCCACCAGTACCGCCGAGGCGAGCATCACCAACAGGCCCAGCCATACCGTGCGTTCGGCGCCGGCGCTGAGGCTGGCGGCGCGCTGGCGGGCATCGCCCCGCAGTTGCTCGACCAGCTCGCTCATCTGCTCGCTGGCGGCACGGTCCACGCCCTTGACCGCCTGGTCGCCGGCAACCGGGTCGCCCCCCGCCGCCAGGAACGCCTGGCGGCCCTGCGCATAGGCCTGGCCAAGCTGCCGGTGGCTGTCGCGCAGTTGCTGCAGCGGTGCCTTGAGACGCGCGTCGCTGCTTTCGATCAATTGCCCGAGCAGTTGCTGCACCTGCTGCTCGCGGGCCTGGAACTGCTGCCAGTACTTGTCCATGTCAGCGGTTTGGCGCCCGCGCAACAGCACGTTCTTCCATTCCTGCACCTGGATCTTGAACTGCAGGTTGGCTTCGTCGATCAATTGCGAGGCCCGCAGCGGCCCGTCCACCAGCTCGGCATAGCCACGCACGCTGGACGAGAGGACCTGGAAGCACACCAGGGCGATCAGCAGCATGGCCAACAGGCTGCCACCGAGCAGCGAGAGAATTTGCACTCTGAGTGATTTACGCAACATCTTGGATCTCGGAAACCAGGGGGAAGGCTGGGGCCGACGACGCAGCCCCGGTTACTGGCAGGCCAAAAAAAGGCTGCCATCAAGCAATGGCAGCCAGGTCAAGCGCGCAACAGTTGAGACAGATACTCTCAGGCAAATACTACAGAAATGTTACAAAGCCACGACAAGCTAGCCGGTGGTGAACTGCAAGGCTGCCAAGCGCGCATAAAGCGGGCTGGTTTCGATCAACTGGCGATGCGTGCCTATCGCCACCAGCCGGCCCTTGTCGATGACGGCGATACGGTCGGCATGCTGTACCGTGGCCAGGCGATGAGCAATCACCACGGTGGTGCGCCCGGCCATCAGGCTGGGCAGTGCCTGCTGGATCAAGTGTTCACTCTGCGCGTCGAGGGCGCTGGTGGCTTCGTCCAGCAACAGGATCGGCGCATCGACCAGCAACGCCCGGGCGATGGCCAGGCGTTGCCGCTGGCCGCCAGACAGGCCGATGCCCCCCTCGCCCAGCGGGGTCTGGTAACCCTGGGGCAGTTGCCGGATGAACGCATCGGCATGAGCACCACGGGCCGCCGCCTCGACCTCGGCCAAGGTGGCCTCGGGCCGCCCATAGCGGATATTGGCCTCGACCGTGCCGCGGAACAGCGCGGGGGATTGCGCCACCAGGGCGAACTGCCGGCGCAATTGCTCGGGGTCCAGTTCGGTAATCGCCTCGCCGTCGAGCAGGATGCGCCCTTGCTGCGGGTCGTAGAAGCGCAGCAACAGATCGAACAAGGTCGACTTGCCCGCCCCCGAAGGGCCCACCAGCGCTACGGTCTGCCCCGGCTCGATGGTCAGGCTGAGGCCATCGACAGCCGCGACCGAGGGCCGTGACGGATAGGCGAACAGCAGTTCCTGCAGCTCGATACGCCCACTGGCCCGTTGCTGTGGCAGCACCCGCGCCACACTGGGCGCCAGGATCGCCGTGCGTGCCGCCAGCAGTTCGGCAATGCGCTCGGCTGCGCCGGCCGCACGCTGCAGCTCGCCGATCACTTCACTGAGGGTGCCGAAGGCACTGCCGACCAGCAGGCTGTAGAACACGAAGGCGGCCAGTTCGCCCGCCGAGATTCGCCCGGCGATCACATCCATGCCGCCGACCCACAACATCACTCCCACCGCGCCGAGCACCAGCACGATCACCAGGGTGATCAGCCAGGCACGCTGGGCAATGCGTTGCCGCGCCACGGCGAACGCCGCCTCGACTGCGCCTGCGAACAACTTGCGGTCATGTGCCTGGTGGTTGTAGGCCTGCACGGTCTTGATCTGGCCGAGGGTCTCGGCTACGTAACTGCCCACGTCGGCTACACGGTCCTGGCTCTGCCGCGACAGGCGGCGTACCCGGCGGCCGAACAGCAGGATCGGCGCCAGCACCAGCGGCAGGGCCACGACCACGATGCTGGTGAGCTTGGGGTTGGTGATGAACAGCAACACCACACCGCCGATGACCATCAGCGCGTTGCGCAGGAACATCGACAGCGACGAACCGATTACCGACTGCAGCAAGGTGGTGTCGGCGGTCAGCCGCGACTGGATCTCGGAGCTGCGGTTGTCTTCGAAAAAGCCGGGGTGCAGGCCGATCAGGTGGTCGAACACAGCCCGTCGGATATCGGCCACGCAGCGCTCGCCGATCCATGACACCAGGTAGAAGCGGCTGAAGGTACCCACCGCCAGGGCCAGCACCAGCAGCAGGAACAGGCCGATGGTCTGGTTGAGCTGGTGTGTGGAGCGGGTCATGAAGCCTTGGTCGACCAGCAGGCGGATGCCCTGCCCCATGGACAAGGTAATGGCAGCCGTGACCACCAGGGCCAGCAACGCCAGCAGCATCTGTCGACGGTATGGACGGAGGAACTGCCAACCCAGGCGCAAGGCGCGGCGTTGACGCGGGGAAACCGATTCAGGCATGGCGGCGACCACAAGAGCGGGGAAACCGCAGCCTACCACTCATCGGCGCCCAGGGAACCCTTGCAGGTCGCTATAGCCTATCGGTCTAACCAGACGCTGGAGCTTTGTCGCCGTTTCTGCTGGAGTATTTCTGCCGGGACGCGGCGGTAGGTTTCACAGGCCAGTCACGGCGCAGGGTTACCCTGAGCTTGAACCTGATAAGGAGGCACTACATGAGTTTGCAGCATGGCAGCGACAACCAGAAGCCCCGCCCCATCCCGCCCACGCAGGTGTGCGGCTCGATCATCGACGCCCAGGGGCGCGAGGTACCGATTACCGAGCAGATGATCCAGCAGGCCTGCAAGGCCTTGGAACAAAGCCGGGTCGAGCGCGTACGCAAAGGTTGATCGGCGAATCCCTTGTAACCCGGCGCTCGCGCCGGGTTTTTATTTGCCTGAATCCTGCACTGGCCTCTTCGCGGGTGAACCCGCTCCCACAGGGACCGCACAGCTGCCCAGCGCAGTGGCAGCGGTCAACAGGCTGTCAAACCAGCACCCCACCCAAGGCACTCACCAGTTGCGCCAACTGCGGCGACTCACCGCGCAAGCGCACCGCCAGGCCTTCGATCTCGCGCCGTGGCGGGTACTGTTTGCGCAACTGATCGAATGCCGCGCGCTGCTGCTGCGGGTCGTCGCTGAGGCTGCGGCGGAAATCGGCATCGTCACGGCGCGGGTCGTATACGGCGCGGCACAGGGTGGCCAAGGCCCAGGCGGGGTCGGCATCGGCGTCCAGCTCGATCTGTGCCAGCGGCGGGCGTGGCAGCAGGTCGGCCAGTTGCACCTGTGCCTCCACGCCGAGGAAGCGGCACAGCGCCTGGTAGATCTGCGCCGTGCCACGCTGGCGACCGTCGAGGCTATAGCCAGCAATGTGCGGTGAGGCCAGGGTGCACAGGTCGGCCAGTTGTAGGTCGACTTGTGGCTCGCCCTCCCACACGTCCAGCACCGCATGCACGTCTTCACGGTCGAGCAGCAGTTCGCGCAGGGCGCTGTTGTCCACCACCGGGCCGCGGCTGGCATTGATCAACCAGGCGCCGGGGCGCAGTTGTGCCAGCTGTGCCTGGCCCAGCAAGTGCCAGGTCGGGTGCTCGCCGCCGCGCTGCAAGGGCGTATGCAGGCTGATCACATCGCATTGTTGCAGGAGGGTATCGAGGCTGACGTAGTCGCCGCCTTCGGCGGCCTGGCGCAACGGGTCACACACCAGCACCTTCCAGCCCAGGCCGTGCAGTACCCGCACCAGGCGCCCGCCTACCTCACCAGCACCCACCACGCCATACACCCGCTCGGGCAATGCGACGCCATCCAGTTCGGCCAGGGTCAGCAGGCTCCCCAGCACGTAATCCACCACGCCACGGGCATTGCAGCCCGGCGCGCTGCTCCAGCGAATGCCAGCCTCGGCAAAGTAGTCGAGGTCGAGGTGGTCGGTGCCGATGGTGCAGGTGCCGACAAAGCGCACGCGGCTGCCTTCGAGCAACTGGCGATCGACCTTGGTCACCGAGCGCACCAGCAGGATGTCGGCGTCCTTGACGCTGGCGGCATCGAGGCTTCGGCCCGGATAACGGCGGATTTCGCCGAAGCCCTGGAAGAAGGCATCGAGCAGCGGGATGTTCTCGTCGGCAACTATCAGCATGGCGCTCTCCTGTCTGGGGAACGCAGTGTAGGCGCAACGCGGGGCGTGTTCCAGAGCGCTTCAGTCGGCTTTCTTGCGAATCCAGTACAGGAAGGTGCCGGCGTCTTCCTGCTGCTGCAGCAGTTCGTGGCCGAGGAAGTTGCAGAACTTGGGGATATCGCGACGGGTCGAGGGGTCGGTGGCGATGACCTTGAGCAGGCCGCCAGCGGCGAGGTCACGTACGTGCTGGTGCAGCATCATCACCGGTTCCGGGCAGTTCAGGCCGGTGGCGTCGAGGATGGCGTCGGGGGTGAATTCGGTCATGGGGGGCTCCGCAAATGATGCGCTATTGTCGCGCATAGCGCGACGCGGTCCAAGCACCACACGCCCCACTCGCTCTTCTTGCTCTTGATCTTGATCTTGATCTTGATCTTGATCTTCGCGACTTCAGGAGGCCGAACGCAGGCCTTGCGGAGGGAGGTGACGGGCATGGATGCCCGTCAAGCGCTGAGGCCCCATGGATGGGGCCTGCAGCGCGTCCTCCCGGGAGCAAGGCCGGAGTGAGGCCTCCTGAAGTCGCAATCGGCGGCGCCTGCACTACCGCGCGCTTAAAAGCAACGGCAATTACCGGGCCGTGCTCAACGCGGTTTCAAGTCCATTCGACGCAGGTGGCAAGTCACTTCCTCTCGGTCATGGTACAGCTGCTTGCAGGCAATCGACACCTTGATCTTGCGTGCCTTGAATGTCGCCTCCATGCGCTCGAGCAGCCGCCGCACCTCGGCATAGCGCTGCTTCATCGGCAATTTCAGGTTGACCACCGCTTCGCGGCACAAGCCCTCGCCCAGCCAGGTCTCGATCAGCGCGGTAGTGCGCGCCGGCTTCTCGACAATGTCGCATACCATCCAGTCTACCGGCTGCTTCGGCTGCCAGGTAAAACCATCGGCCATCAGGTGCTGAACCAACCCGGTATCCATCAGGCTTTCAGCCATCGGCCCGTTGTCGATGGCCGTCACCAGCATGCCCCGACGCACCAGCTGGTAGGTCCAGCCGCCCGGCGAGGCCCCCAGGTCGACACCGGTCATGTCGTCACCCAGGCGCTGCGCCCATTGCTCGCGCGGGATGAACTGGTGCCAGGCCTCTTCCAGCTTGAGCGTCGAGCGGCTGGGAGCTTCGCGAGGAAATTTCAGGCGCGGGATGCCCATGGGCCACAGCGCGCTGTTGTTGGCCGGGGCAACGCCGACGAACACTCGCCGGCCACTGATGAACGTAAGCAGCAGGCGCGGACGGCTGGCATCGTCGACCAGGCGACCGGCCTTTTCCAGCGCCTTGCGCAGCGGTACCTCGAACTTGCGGCAGAACGTGGACAGTTCCTTGCCTTCGTTGCTGTCCAGCACCTCCAGCCACAGGCTGCCGAACACCGGTAACCCCGCCAGGTGCGCCAGCAGCACACTGATGCGGTCGTTCTCCGGCAACTCGACATAACCGCCACGGGCCCATTGCCGCGGGAAAATCAGCTGATTGAAGCGCATTTCCCCCATCAAGCGCTCGGCACCGCCCTCCTCGCTGCAGACAAACTCGGCACTGGCACTGTGCGGCTTGCCTTTGGCATAGCCGGCAATGCCCAGGCGGGCGGCATGTTCGCTGATTTCGGCGCACACCTCGCCCTCGAAACCGGGCCGGCAATGCATGAACAGGGTATTCATCTCTCACTCCACTACGGCGGGCGCCACAGGCGCCGGCAGGGCGGCGATGATAAAGGAAGATCGGAACCTGCGACATGCCCCGCCGGTCCAGAAAAGGGTCAGGTGGCGCAAAGCGGTCTAACCTGACTTTTCAGCCAGGTCCGTAGCGTGCGGACCGATACAGAGCGGTGCCCCCGGCAACCCTGAGTCGTACCGGGCACCGGCGCAGAAGGAGTTGGCAATGCCCTCGCTCGATAGCCTGAACACACTCAAGCCCCTCAAGGTCGGCGACCAGACCTACCACTACTACAGCCTCACCGAAGCCGCCCGACAGCTGGGCGACCTGCAGCGCCTGCCCATGTCGCTGAAGGTGCTGCTGGAAAACCTGCTGCGCTGGGAGGACGGCAAGACCGTTACCGGTGACGACCTGCGTGCCCTCGCCCAATGGCTGGTTGAGCGGCGCTCCGACCGTGAGATCCAGTACCGCCCGGCACGGGTACTGATGCAGGACTTCACCGGCGTACCGGCCGTGGTCGACCTGGCCGCCATGCGCGCTGCCATGGCCAAGGCCGGTGGCGACCCGCAGCGGATCAACCCGCTGTCGCCGGTGGACCTGGTGATCGACCATTCGGTGATGGTCGACCGCTATGGCACACCACAAGCCTTCAGCGAGAACGTCGACATCGAAATGCAGCGCAACGGCGAACGCTACGCGTTCCTGCGCTGGGGCCAGAGCGCCTTCGACAACTTCCGCGTGGTACCCCCAGGTACCGGAATCTGCCACCAGGTCAACCTGGAATACCTGGGCCGCACCGTCTGGACCCGTGAAGCCGATGGCCGCACCTACGCCTTCCCGGACACCCTGGTCGGTACCGATTCGCACACCACCATGATCAATGGCCTGGGCGTGCTCGGCTGGGGCGTGGGCGGCATCGAAGCGGAGGCGGCCATGCTCGGCCAGCCGGTGTCGATGCTAATTCCGGAAGTGATCGGCTTCAAGCTGACCGGCAAGCTGCGCGAAGGCATCACCGCCACCGACCTGGTGCTGACGGTGACGCAGATGCTGCGCAAGAAAGGCGTAGTGGGCAAGTTCGTCGAGTTCTATGGCGATGGCCTGGCCGAGCTGCCCCTGGCCGACCGCGCAACCATCGCCAACATGGCCCCGGAATACGGCGCCACCTGCGGTTTCTTCCCGGTCGACCAGGTGACCCTGGACTACCTGCGCCTGTCAGGCCGCCCCGAGGCGACCGTGCAACTGGTCGAGCAGTACTGCAAAACCCAGGGTTTGTGGCGAATGCCAGGGCAGGAACCGCTGTTCAGTGACAGCCTGGCGCTGGACATGCACGAGGTCGAGGCCAGCCTGGCCGGGCCCAAGCGGCCGCAGGACCGCGTGGCCCTGGGCCAGGTGCGCCAGGCCTTCGACCACTTCATCGAACTGCAACCCAAACCCCTGGCCAAGGAAGTCGGCCGCCTGGAAAGCGAAGGTGGCGGCGGCGTGGCGGTGGGCAACGCCGACCAGGCAGGAGAAATCGACTACAGCCATCAAGGCCAGACCCATACCCTGCGCGATGGCGCGGTGGTGATCGCTGCGATCACCTCCTGCACCAACACCTCCAACCCCAGCGTGATGATGGCCGCCGGGCTGGTGGCGAAAAAGGCCCTGGAAAAAGGCCTGCAACGCAAACCCTGGGTCAAGAGCTCGCTGGCACCGGGCTCCAAGGTCGTCACCGACTACTTCAAAGCCGCCGGGCTCAGCACTTACCTCGACCAGTTGGGCTTCGACCTGGTCGGCTATGGCTGCACCACCTGCATCGGCAACTCCGGTCCGCTGGATGACGCGATCGAAAAGGCCATCGGCAGCGCCGACCTCACCGTAGCCTCGGTGTTGTCGGGCAACCGCAACTTCGAAGGCCGCGTGCACCCGCTGGTGAAGACCAACTGGCTGGCATCGCCACCGCTGGTCGTGGCCTACGCCTTGGCCGGCACGGTGCGCCTGGACCTGACCTGCGACCCGCTGGGTATCGGCAACGACGGCCAACCGGTGTACCTGCGCGACATCTGGCCCAGCCAGCAGGAAATTGCCGCTGCCGTGGCCAAGGTCGACACGGCGATGTTCCACAAGGAATACGCCGAAGTGTTCGCCGGCGATGCGCAGTGGCAGGCGATCGAGGTACCGCAGGCGGCCACCTACGTGTGGCAGGCCGACTCGACCTACATCCAGCACCCGCCATTCTTCGATGACATCGGCGGGCCACCCCCGCAGGTCACCGACATCCGCGGCGCGCGGATACTGGCGTTGCTCGGCGACTCGGTGACCACCGACCACATTTCCCCGGCAGGCAACATCAAGGCCGACAGCCCGGCCGGGCGCTACCTGCGTGCCCAAGGCGTGGAGCCACGTGACTTCAACTCCTATGGCTCGCGGCGTGGCAACCACGAAGTAATGATGCGCGGGACCTTCGCCAACATCCGTATCCGCAACGAAATGCTCGCGGGCGAGGAAGGCGGCAACACCTTGCATGTGCCCAGCGACGAGAAACTGTCGATCTACGACGCCGCCATGCGCTACCAGCAGGCAGGCACCCCGCTGGTGGTGATCGCCGGGCAGGAGTACGGCACCGGCTCGAGCCGCGACTGGGCGGCCAAAGGCACCAACCTGCTGGGAGTCAAGGCGGTGCTGGCAGAAAGCTTCGAACGCATTCACCGCTCAAACCTGGTGGGCATGGGCGTGCTGCCGCTGCAGTTCAAGGCCGGGCACAACCGCAAGCAACTGGGGCTGACCGGCAAGGAACAGATCGACGTCCTGGGCCTGACCGGTGCGGAGCTCCACCCAGGCATGAGCCTGCCCTTGCGCATCACCCGCGAAGACGGGCAACAGGAACAGATCGAGGTGCTGTGCCGGATCGATACCTTGAACGAGGTGGAGTATTTCAAGGCCGGGGGAATCCTGCATTACGTGTTGCGTCAATTGATCGCGGGCTGAACCGGGTATGCTTGGGCCGCTGTAGGAGCGGCCTTGTGTCGCGATGGGGCGCATAGCGCCCCCACTCGATAGTAGCGGCGAAGCTGAAATCTTGGGCCGCTATACGGCCCGTCGCGACACAAGGCCGCTCCTACCAGCGATGGGCAGCGGCCCATTTCCATTTACCCGAGAAGGACCACTCGTGCCTCGCCTCCAGCTGATCGCTCTCCTACTCCTGGCCCTCGGTTACACGCTCGCCCTGAGCCACGGCAAGCTCGGCATCGCCAGCCTGCCCACCTTCCTCGCCCTGCTCACCAGCGCCCTGCTTGCTGGTCGCCCGCAGCGCTGGCTACAAGCCTTGGGCCATGGGATGTTCATCCTGCTGGCTATCGCCCTGGCACTGCACTGGCTGCCCGGTTTCAACGCAGCCAAGGTCATCGACAGCACCACTTTCAGCCCCGGCGCCCAACCTTTCACGATGTACCTGAACCTGGACAAACCGCTGATCGGCGCCTGGCTGCTGCTGGCCTGCCCTTGGCTGATCCTGTGGCGCAGCCAGGGCCTGCCGGCCAGTCTGCTGTGCGCCCTGCCCCTGACCCTGCTGGCCTGCCTGGGCGGGGCCTGGGCCCTGGGCATGGTTGCATGGGCGCCGAAATGGCCCGAACAAGCCTGGTTGTGGCTGCTGAACAACCTGTTGTTGGTCAGCCTGACCGAAGAGCTGCTGTTTCGCGGTTATCTGCAAGGCGGCCTGCAACGCCTGCTGCGCCATCAGGGGCTGGCGTTGCTCGCCGCCGCCACGCTGTTCGGCCTGGCCCACCTGGGGGCTGGCTGGCAGTGGGTATACCTGGCCACGCTTGCCGGAGTGGGCTACGGCTTGGCGTACCGCTGGGGCGGCTTGGCGGCAGCCGTGCTTTGCCATTTCGGCCTGAACCTGGTGCATTTCGCGCTGTTCAGCTACCCAATGCTGGCTCTTGGCTAGCTAATCGGTCATCATCTGACTTCTACGTCATTAATCCGCAGTAAAAACGCAATAATGACGCAAACAAGCTTGAACGTGCCCGGCGACTACCCCAGATTGCATAATGGCTCATTGCCATAGATCAAGCCTTGCAAATATTCACTCAATAAAACCAGGGCCTTGCCGATAGCTTTGGAAAGCCCTGCGGACTATCAACCCATGCGTAACAACCAGCCGATTACCCAGAGAGAAAGGACTTTCCCTGCCCAGCAGCGGTTGATCTCCACCACCAATGCCAAAGGTGTGATCACTTACTGCAACGATGCTTTCATCGAGATCAGTGGTTTCACCCGCGAGGAACTGACTGGCGCGCCGCACAACCTGGTGCGCCACCCGGACGTGCCGCCTGCCGTGTTCGCGCACATGTGGCAGACCCTCAAGCAGGGCCAGCCATGGATGGGCATCGTCAAGAACCGCTGCAAGTCCGGCGACCACTACTGGGTCAACGCCTACGTCACGCCGATCTTCGACAATAACCAGGTGGTTGGCTTCGAATCGGTGCGGGTCAAACCCACTGCCGAACAGATTCGTCGCGCCGAGGCGCTCTACCAACGCATCAACCAAGGCAAGCCGCCCGTACCACGCCGCGACAAGTGGCTACCGGTGCTGCAGGACTGGCTGCCGTTCATCCTGATCAGCCAGGTGGGCTTCCTGATCGGCAACTGGCTCGGCCATTCCTGGGGCTTCGCCCTGGCCGCCGGGCTTTCCGTCCCCCTGGGCCTGCTCGGCCTGGGCTGGCAGCAGCGCGGCCTCAAGCGCCTGCTGCGCCTGGCCGAACAGACCACCTCCGACCCGCTGATCGCACAGATGTACACCGACAGCCGCGGCGTGCAGGCGCGCCTGGAAATGGCCATGCTCAGCCAGGACGCGCGCATGAAAACCTGCCTGACCCGCCTGCAGGACAGCGCCGAACACCTCAGCGAACAGGCACGCCAGTCCGACGCCCTGGCGCACAAGAGCTCCTCGGGGCTGGAACGCCAGCGCGTGGAAACCGAACAGGTCGCCGCCGCTGTCAATCAGATGGCCGCCACCACCCAGGAAGTGGCCAACCACGTGCAGCGCACGGCCGATGCCACCCAGGAAGCCAACCGCCTGACCAGCCAGGGCCGGCAGATCGCCGGGGAAACCCGGGAAGCCATCGAGCGCCTGTCGGCTGCGGTGGGCGAAACCGGCCAGACGGTCACCCAGCTGGCCAAGGATAGTGACGAGATTGGTGGCGTGGTCGATGTGATCAAGGGCATCGCCGATCAAACCAACCTGCTGGCATTGAACGCAGCCATCGAAGCGGCGCGTGCGGGTGAAATGGGCCGTGGCTTTGCCGTGGTGGCCGACGAAGTGCGCCAGCTGGCACAGCGCACCGCTGAATCCACCGGGCAGATCCATGGGCTGATCGCCAAGCTGCAACAAACTGCCAGCAACGCCGTGCTGACCATGGAAACCGGCCACCGCCAGGCACAGGAAGGCGTGGACCGCGTGATGCAGGCCGACGAAGCGCTGGTGGGCATCAGCGAAGCGGTGGCCAACATCACCGACATGGCGACCCAGATTGCGGCAGCGACAGAAGAACAGACGGCGGTAGCGGACGAGATCAGCCGCAACATCAGCACCATCGCCCAGCTGGCCGACCAGACTGCCGAACAGGCCCAGCATTCGGCGCTGCTCAGCGAGGAGCTGACCAGCACCGCAGGTACTCAGTACTCACTGGTGGAGCGTTTCAACCGCTGAGGCCGTTTCCGCTGGGAGCGGCTTCAGCCGCGATCACCGGCAAAGCCTGTGCCATCCACCGTACCGCCTGCTTTGCGGATGAATCCGCTTCTACAGTTGACGCTATTTCTGTAGAAGCGGCTTCAGCCGCGATCACCGGCACCGCCGGTGCCAGCCTCCAGATTACCAATCCAGGTGCAAGCGGCTCTCGAAATAACGCTCTTCGCCACTCAGTGGGTCCTCGAAACGCAAGCTCTGCGCCAGCAGTTTCAACGGCCGCTGGTAGTCATCGTCTTCCTTGAGCAACTGCGGGTAAAACGGGTCATTGCTGATCCCTGCGCCCAGTGCCGCCATGTGCACGCGCAGCTGGTGGGTCTTGCCGGTCACTGGCGACAACCCGTAACGCCACAGGTCGCCATGCTTTTCCAACACCTCAGCCCACGTTTCGCTGTTCGCCTCCCCCTCGACCTCATGCATGCGGAAAAACGGCTCGCCATGCACCAGGCGGCTTTTATGCACCAGCGGGAAATCGTGTTGCGGCATGGCCGCGGCAATGGCCTGGTAGCGTTTATCGATGCGCCGCTCGGGAAACAGCCGCTGGTAGGCACTGCGGCTCTGCGGGTTGGCGGAAAACAGCACCAGCCCGGCGGTATGCCGGTCGATTCGGTGCAACGGCACCAGGTGCGGGTTGCCCAGGTGGCGAATCAACCGGCGCAGCAAGGTTTGCTCGACGTATTCTCCGCTCGGCGTCACAGGCAGGAAATGCGGCTTGTCCGCCACCACCAGGTGTTCATCCACATGCAACACCGCCTCCTGCACCGGGATCGGCCGCTCATTCGGCACCTCGCGGAAGTAATGCAGGCGCATGCCCCGTTTGTACGGCAGCTCGGCCGCGACTGCTCGCCCCTCGGCATCCAGCACCCGGCCACGGGCAAAGCGATCGAGCCATTGGGCTCGGTCGATGGCCTTGAAATGGTCGCACAGGCAGTCGAGTACCGTCGCCCAGTTACCGGGTGGCAGGCACACCGTGCTGGCTTGCTGGCGGGCGGGGTCGAACGGCGTGGTCATGGCAGGGCTCGAAACAGTCACGGCCGCGCATTATCCTCCAAGCCCGCGCCCTCAACCAGCCTTGGCCATCGCTTCGCTGCGCTCCTTCAACCAACGCAGTACCTGCACCGGCTCCCAGCGGCCAGGGTCGTACAGGGCATACAGCAACCCCTGGTAACCCACCACATCCAGCCCGCGGTGGTAGCCGGCACGCTGGAACAAGGCCTCTATCTCGGCGAAGCAGGTATTGAAGTGGACCTTGCCGAACGGCGTGCGGTCGTCGGTTACCAGGCCTTCGAGGCGCAGTTCCAGAACAGCGTCGGCCACCCGTTCGACGGGCATGCGGTTGACGCTGTACTTGAGTTGCTCGACATTGAGCATGGCTTTACCTCGATACTGTATTTATATACAGCATACGAACATCCCCTTGCTGCCGTCAATGCGCTTCATTGCAGCCCCTCCTCGTAGCCGCTGCCTCTGCGAATCGTCAGTACCTGTCGTCGCGGCCTGCCTGGGGTCACCGCCAGGTGTACCCATTGGTCGAATTCGAGGATCAGCTGGTCGAAGGGAATGGCGCTTTCGCTGATGCGCCGCACGACTTCGCGCGGGCTGACTTCGATCACCGTGAAGTCGGCGGCCAACCCTTGCAAATGCTTGCTCGCCATCGACCCGCCAATGCGGCTGTTGACCGCCGGACTGCGATAGCCACTGCTGACGATGACCGGCGCGCCGAACAGGGCGCGTACCTGCTCCAGGACATTGCACAGCAGTTGCAGGTTGGTCCGCGCCTCGGCTGGCGGGTCGTTGTCGAGCCCTTCCCTGGCGGCAAGCTGCGAAACGGTCATTTCATCGAGGGAGAAATGGGGGGTAATAAGCATGCTTGGGGTCCTGATGATTGGTGGCAAATGCCGGCCTCAGTGTGCCGGCAAGTGATCATCACGACGCAGCGCGCCACATGGAGCAGGGAGGCACCTCCCCTGGTGCCGTCATTGCGCGAGAAACGCCACGACCTGCTCGGAATCGAACGGCCAATGCAGCTCGGCGCCATTGTCGCAGCGCCGCAACACCGGAATGATCAGGCCGTAGCGCTCGACCATCGCCTCGCTTTCAGCAATATCGACCAGTTCCACCAACAGGCCGTGATCGACGAAGGGCATCAGCACAGCCTCGGCCACTTCGCACAGGTGGCAGCCGAGGGTGCCGAACAGTTGGCATTCAGGCAGCATGGGCAGGTTCCGGATTGACATGCACAGAAGCCTATTCTAGGCCGCTCCTGCCCAGCGCGCACCTGACCTGGCTCAATCCTGGCTGGTTGCGCCGATACGGTGCAACGACAGGTCGGCGCCCTGGAACTCCTGCTCATGGCTCAAGCGAAGGCCATGCAACGCGCGGATCGCACCGTACACGGCAAAGCCGCCGGCCAGTGCCACCAGCACGCCCAACAGGCTGCCCAGCAACTGACTGACCAGGCTGACACCGCCCACACCGCCCAAGGCCGCCTGGCCGAACACACCACAAGCCAGGCCGCCCCACACGCCGCACAGGCCATGCAACGGCCACACGCCCAGCACGTCGTCGATCTTCCAGCGGTTCTGCGCCGCCGTGAAGGTCCAGACGAAAAGTGCACCGGCGACCAGGCCGGTAACCAGTGCGCCAACCGGGTGCATCAGGTCGGAGCCCGCACAGACCGCCACCAGGCCGGCCAGCGGACCGTTGTGCAGGAAGCCCGGGTCGTTACGGCCGGCCAGCAACGCCGACAGGGTGCCACCGACCATGGCCATCAACGAGTTGATCGCCACCAGGCCGCTGACACCCTGCAGGGTCTGCGCACTCATGACGTTGAAGCCGAACCAGCCAATGATCAGGATCCACGACCCCAGCGCCAGGAACGGGATGCTCGACGGCGCAAACGCCACCAACCGGCCATCGCGATAGCGCCCTCGACGCGCGCCCAGCAGCAGCACCGCTGCCAAGGCCAGCCAGCCGCCCATGGCATGCACCACCACCGAGCCGGCAAAGTCATGGAATGGCGCGCCAAAGCGTGCCTGCAACCAGGCTTGCAGGCCGAGGTTGCCGTTCCACACCACCCCCTCGAAGAACGGGTAGACGAACGCCACGATCAACGCCGTGGCGCACAGCTGCGGCACGAAGCGCGCCCGCTCGGCAATGCCCCCGGAGATGATTGCCGGGATCGCTGCGGCGAAGGTCAGCAGAAAGAAGCACTTGACCAGCGCGTAACCCTGGTCGGCCGCCAGTGCGGCTGCCGGCTGCAGGAAGTTGACCCCGTAGGCGATCCAGTAGCCGATGAAGAAGTACACCAGCGCCGAGATGGCAAAATCGCTGAGAATCTTCGACAAGGCATTGACCTGGTTCTTGTGGCGCACCGTACCCACTTCGAGAAACGCGAAGCCGGCATGCATGGCCAGCACCAGGATGGCGCCCATGAGGATGAACAGGGTATTGGAACCGTGGACCAGAGAATCCATCGCGCTGTGCATGTTTTCCATGAAGTAGGCAGACCTGCTGAAAAGGCACCAGGACAGTTCAAGAACCTGCATCCCTGCACCGAATCGGTGCCCCCCCCCTGCCCTGTTTCGGTGAGCCGGGCGGGCCTGCGCGGTTTTTTCTTGGGTTTGTCGTGGATTGGGTTAAGGTTTATCGGTAGCCGCTGCGTCGGCGCCCTGAATCGGCGCAAAACCTGCCACGAACGCCCCGCAACGTGGCAAAGCCTCAAGCAAGGCCCATACCAGCGCCGGCACTTGAACCTTCCGCGTGTGCTATCACTCGAACTACCAACATTCATCGACAGGGAGACACCCATGGCCAGCAAATCGGCAAAGACTGCACAAGAGATATTGATGGCTGACTTCCAGGCGCTGGTGCGCGACACCGAGAAGCTGCTGGCCGACACCGCCAACCTGGCCGGCGACCAGGCGGACGAATTGCGCGGACAGATTCACGAGCGCCTGGCCCAGGCCCGCGAAACCTTGCAACTGACCCAGGACTCGGTGCGCGAGCGCGGCCAGGCTGCGTTGGGCAGCGCCGAGCAGTACGTGCAGGAAAACCCGTGGCAGGCGATCGGCATCGCGGCGGGCGTCGGGCTGTTGATCGGCCTGCTGGCCAACCGCCACTGAGGGGATACCATGGATAACGACGCCAACGGCGCCAGCGCTTCAGGCAAGCGCCTGGGCGCAGCTGCGCTGGGGCTGCTGCACAGCCATATCGAACTGTTCGGCATCGAGTTGCAGGAACAGAAGGGCCGCACCTTGAGCCTGCTGTTGTTCGCCGGCCTGGCCCTGGTGTTCGCCTTGCTGCTGCTGACCGCCTTGTCCGGGCTGTTGTTGGTGCTGCTGTGGGACAGTTATCGCCTGGCCGGCATCATCGGCCTCTGTGTGTTCTACGGCATCGCCGCACTGTACTGCGGGCTGCGTCTCAAGGCCGCAGTATTCGACGAATCGTCACCGTTCGGTGCCACCCTCGAGGAACTCGCCAAGGACCGGGAGCGCCTGTTGCCATGAGCCTGCCAGAACTGCCAGACACGCGTAACCCGCGGGAATTGCGCAAGGCGTTGTTGCGCCTGCGCATGGAAATGCACCGCCAGGAAATCCGCCACGAATCCGCGCAGCTGCTGGAACCGTTGCGCCGCGTGCGTGGCATGGGCAACTCGCTACAGGACGGCCTGGGCATCAAGCATGCACCGCTGTGGGGGATCGGCGCCGTGGTGGCACTGGGTTTCCTCACCGGCAAGGGCGTACGCAGCGGCAACCTCGCGCGGCTGCTGCGCCTGAGCACCAGCGTGCTACCGCTGCTGCGCCTGTATCTGCAAGCCAGCCGCCGTCCTTGAGCGTTTTATGCCGCCTGCGATGGTCTCATCGCAGGCTTTGCCCCTTGCGCTGACCCTTCGGACACCCGAAGCTATACCCCTCGATGCACAGGAGACCGCGCCTTGGACTGGCACACCCTGCTCACCCGCGAACGCCTGGGCAAAGCGCTGTACAGCGCCGATGAGCTCGGGCGCAGCCCCTTTCACAAAGACCACGACCGCATCATCTTCTCCGGAGCCTTCCGCCGCCTCGGGCGCAAGACCCAGGTGCACCCGGTTTCCAGCAACGACCATATCCACACACGCCTGACCCACTCGCTGGAGGTCAGCTGCGTCGGTCGCTCACTGGGCATGCGCGTCGGCGAAACCCTGCGCGACAGCCTGCCGGACTGGTGCGCCCCCAGCGACCTTGGCATGATCGTGCAGTCGGCCTGCCTGGCCCATGACATCGGCAACCCACCGTTCGGCCACTCCGGCGAAGATGCCATCCGCCACTGGTTCCAGCAGGCCGCCGGGCGCGGCTGGCTGGATGACATGAACGACGACGAACGCGCCGACTTCCTCAACTTCGAAGGCAACGCCCAGGGCTTTCGGGTACTCACCCAGCTGGAATATCACCAGTTCGACGGCGGTACCCGGCTGACCTACGCCACCCTCGGCACCTACCTGAAATACCCGTGGAGCGCGCGCCACGCCGACGCCCTGGGCTACAAGAAGCACAAGTTCGGCAGCTACCAGAGCGAACTGCCCCTGCTCGAGCAGATCGCTCGCAAGCTTGGCCTGCCGCAGCTGGAACACCAACGCTGGGCACGCCACCCGCTGGTCTACCTGATGGAGGCCGCCGATGACATCTGCTATGCGCTGATCGACCTGGAAGACGGCCTGGAAATGGAGTTGCTGCAATACGCCGAAGTCGAAGCGCTGCTGCTCGACCTGGTCGGCGACGATCTGCCGGAAACCTACCGCCAGCTCGGCCCGGGCGATTCCCGGCGGCGCAAGTTGGCCATCCTGCGTGGCAAGGCCATCGAACACCTGACCAACGCCGCCGCCCGTGCTTTCGTCGAGCAACAGCAAGCCCTGCTGGCCGGCCAGTTGGCGGGCGACCTGGTCGAACACATGCATGGCCCGGCCAAACGCTGCGTGCTGCAGGCCAAGGCCATGGCGCGCAACAAGATCTTCCAGGACAAGCGCAAGACCTTGCACGAGATCGGCGCCTATACCACCCTGGAGATTCTGCTGAACACCTTCTGTGGCGCAGCCCTCGAACAGCACGGCGGGCGCACGCCCTCGTTCAAGAGCCGCCGGGTGCTGGACCTGATCGGCAACAATGCCCCCGACCCGCACGGCTCCCTGCACAGTGCCTTCCTGCGCATGATCGACTTCATCGCCGGGATGACCGACAGCTATGCCAGCGAAATGGCTCGCGAGATGACCGGTCGCTCCAGCCCGGTCTGAACCTGGCAGGTGCAGCCCGCCCCCGGTGCTACCATCCTGCTTGAAGGAAACTTCCTACATATACGCACGACAAACTAAACAACACGATTAAAAACAAAATGATTGGTTACCAAATTTGTTTTGACATCGTGTTGAATCCCCCTATTTCGTAGACAGATTTGTTTTATCTTGTAAGCCATTTCCCATATAGGTCTAACAGCCCTTCCTCGCATCCCCGATCACTTCCAACTGCGATAAGGTGCCGCCTGTCACCTCAATCGCCCGCAGGAAGTTGAACATGCAATCCATATTTATTGTCGACGACCATCCTGTCATCCGCCTGGCTGTCCGTATGTTGCTGGAGAACCAGAATTACAAGGTTGTCGGCGAGTCGGACAACGGTGTGGACGCCATGCAGATGGTCCGCGAAACCAACCCCGACCTGGTCATTCTCGACATCAGCATCCCCAAGCTGGACGGGCTGGAGGTGCTGTCCCGCTTCCAGGCCATGGCATTGCCGTTGAAGGTTCTGGTATTGACCGCACAATCGCCGGCATTGTTTGCCGTACGCTGCATGCACTCGGGTGCCGCCGGCTATGTGTGCAAGCAGGAAGACCTGAGCGAATTGCTCAGTGCAATCAAGGCAGTATTGGCCGGTTATAACTATTTCCCCAGCCAGGCGATAAAGCACAACCAGGCGGCGGATACCGACCTGCAACTTTTCCGGCAGGTGAACGACCGCGAACTGATGGTGCTGCAGCTGTTCGCCCAAGGCCGCAGCAACAAGGAAATCGCCAAGGGCATGTTCCTCAGCAGCAAGACCGTCAGCACCTACAAGAAGCGCCTGATGCACAAACTTCAGGTCGATACGCTTGTCGACCTGATCGAGATGGCCAAGCGCAATGCACTGGTCTGAGGATGGTCATGGCGCGCCCTATCGCTCGCCTGCTGCTCGCCCTGCTCCTGCTCAGCAGCGTGGCACAGGCTACCCATCAAGAAGCCTCTTCCTACACGTTGCTGGCCCGGTCATCGGCTCAACCCGCCCTGCCAGCGCTTACCGCCAAACAAAGGCAATGGCTCGACAGCCGTCAGGAACTGGTACTGGGTACCTCGGCACCGGACTACCCACCCTTTGACATCACCAGTGGTGGCCGCGACTATCAGGGCCTGACCGCCGAGTACGCCAGCCTGATCGGCAAGGCCCTGCAGTTGCCGGTGAGGGTACTGCGCTTTTCAAGCCGGCAGGCGGCGGTGGAAGCGCTGCGCCACGGCGACATCGATCTGCTTGGCAGTGCCAATGGCTACGAGGCAGCCAGCGACGGCCTGGCGCTTTCGCACCCCTATGCCATCGACCAACCGGTGCTGGTAACGCGTGAGGACGAAAGCCGGGCACTGGACGTGGGCTTGCCTGGCATGCGCCTGGCCATGCTCTACCACTACCTGCCCAGACAAGAAGTCCTGGGCACCTACCCCAAGGCCGAGCTCCTGGCCTTCGGCTCTTCCAGCCAGGCCTTGAATGCCGTGGCGTTCGGCCAGGCCGACGTGTTCATCGGGGATACCATTTCCACCCATTACCAGCTCAACCGCGGCCACTTGCCGCGCCTGCGCATGGCCAACTTCGGCAAGCACGAAGCCATCGGCTTCGGCTTTGCCCTGCGCCAGCAGGACAGGCTGCTGATGGAGCTGGTGAATGCCGTGCTGGACAGCCAGCCCCCCGCCATACGCGCCAGCATCTTCAAACGCTGGAGTGCCGGCAGCGATTTGTTGCTGACCGACCGCAAGCTGCAACTGACCGAGGCCGAAGAGCAATGGTTGCGCGACCACCCGGTGATGCGTGTGGCGATCGATGACACAGCCGCACCGGTGTCCTACTTCGATGGCGCGGGGCATATTCGCGGCATTACCGCCGACCTGCTGGAACTCATCCGCCTGCGTACCGGCTTGCGCTTCGAAGTGCAGCGCGCCAGTGGCATCGCCGACATGATTGCCCGCCTCAAGGACGGCCGCGCGGATGTCATCGCCGCATTGGCCACCGGCGGCGACGCCGAGGACAACCTGCAGATCAGCCGCCCTTACCTGGAAAGCGCCTACGTACTGGTCAGCCGCAAGGACAACGAGGCACCGGCCTCGCTGGAACAGTTGCACGGGCGTCGCATCGCCATTACCCGCTACAGCGCCATGGACGCGATGCTGTCACAGCACTATCCACAAATCGGCTGGATCGAGACGGAAAGCACGTTCTACTCCATGGCATTGCTCAACAGCGGCGCCGTCGATGCAGTGATTACCACCCTGGTCGACGCCAACCATGCCCTGGCCAGCAATCCCGAGCTGGTCATCCGCACCACTGTCGGTAGCGAACCCGCCAATTTCGCCATGGCGACCAGCGCCTCGTCGCAGGTGCTGGTCTCGATCCTCGACAAGGCCCTGCTGAGCATCTCGCCGGAGGAGCTGGGGGTAATCAACAACCGCTGGCGCGGCTTCGACCTGCACGATGACGGCAACGGCCGGGATTACCATCGCCTCGCGGTACAGCTGGTACTGGGCGCAGCCGTGCTGTTGCTGCTGGCGCTGCTCTGGAACGCCCGCCTGCGCCTGCAGATTCGCCAGCGGCAACGCGCCGAGCGCGCGCTGAACGACCAACTGGCGTTCATGCGCGCCCTGCTCAACGGCACGCCTCACCCCATGTACGTGCGTGACCGCGAGGGCTGCCTGCAAAGTTGCAACTTCAGCTACCTGGAAGCCGTGCAGGCGTGCTCCGAGGAGGTCATTGGCAAACGCCTGAAAGACAGCCTGTTCGCCGAGTACGAGCATATTCGCCAGATCGAGGCGGATTACCTGAAGGTGATGGCAGTCGGCACCCCGCTGATCATGGACCGGCCGCTACGGATCAAGGGCCGTGAGATGACCATTTACCACTGGATCCTGCCGTATCGCGACTCGCTGGGCGAGGTCCAGGGCATCATCGGCGGCTGGATCGACATCAGCGACCGCCGCCAACTGGTCATGGAACTGCGCCAGGCCAAACAGCAGGCCGACGATGCCAACCGCGCCAAGAGCACGTTCCTGGCCACCATCAGCCACGAGATCCGCACCCCGATGAACGCGGTCATCGGCATGCTGGAACTGGCGGTCAAGCGTGCCGACCAGGGCCGGGTGGACCGCAGCGCTCTGGAACTGGCGCACCACTCGGCAAAGGACCTGCTGGGCCTGATCGGCGACATCCTCGATATCGTGCGCATCGAGTCCGGGCACTTGACCCTCGCCCCGGAAACCGTCGACCTGGCGGCCCTGGTCGAATCGGTAGGGCGCATTTTCGAGGGCCAGGCACGGCAGAAAGGCCTCGCCCTGGAAGTGATGATCGCCCCCGCGGCACGCTGCCATGCACTGCTCGACCCACTGCGTTTCAAGCAGGTGTTGTCCAACCTGGTGAGCAACGCCATCAAGTTCACCGAACATGGCCAGGTGCGCATCAACGTCAGCCTGGATGAGGCCTGCACCCCGGCAGTGCTGGAGCTGGAGGTGCGCGACAGTGGCATTGGCATACCCGCTGACGACCTGCAACGCCTGTTCAACCCCTTCATCCAGGCCAACCCGCACAGCCAGGGCGCTCGCGCGGGCACCGGCCTGGGCCTGGCCATCTGTCGCAACCTGTGCGAAATGATGGGCGGCGACCTGAGCATCAGGAGCCTGGAAGATGTCGGTACCCAGGTGCGCCTGAAGATGCCGCTGCAGCGGGTAGACGCCCCCACGCTGCAGGCCCCGTTGCCTGAAGAACTCGACGTGCCCGACCCACGGCTCAGCGTGCTGGTGATCGACGACCATCCGGCCAACCTGCAGTTGATGGCGCAACAGCTTGGTTACCTGGGCCTGGACCATGCCAGTGCCCACGATGGCCGTGAAGGCCTGGCTACCTGGCGGGCGGGCGACTTCGATGTGCTGGTGCTCGACTGCAACATGCCACACATGAACGGCTATCAGCTGGCCTCTGCGGTTCGTGCCGAAGAGCGCCATGGCAAGCGCTCGCGCTGCACCATTCTCGGCTACACCGCCAATGCGCAACCGGAGGTGCGGCGCAAATGCCTGAGCGCCGGCATGGACGACTGCCTGCTCAAGCCCATCAGCCTCAGCACGCTCAGCCAGCGCCTGGCCGGCATCCGCCCGCGGCGCCAGCAAAAACCCCGGCGCAAGCTGTATAACCTGGACGGGCTGGCTGCAGTGGTCGGGCATGACCCCAACGACCGCCAGCGCTTCCTGGAAGCCCTGCAGCAAAGCCTGCAGGCCGATCTGGCCACGCTCATGGCACTGCATCCGGAGCACGACAGCGGGGCCATCGGCGAACAGGCGCACAAGGTGCTCAGCGCCGCACGCATGCTCGAAGCCCCCGAGCTGATGGCGGCCTGCGAAGCCCTGGAGGCCGGCGGCTTGTCCACCCTCCAGCTGCGCCGGCGGCGCCAGGCACTGGCGCGGCACATGTGCCGGGTGGAACGGGCCCTGGCCAGGGAACTGGCTACCGATAGCTGCACACAGGCAGGCAGCCAGGCGTGTTAACTGGTAGACTGCGCGGCGTTATTACCTAAGAGGATTGTTTCATGGCCACAAACCGCTCCCGTCGTCTGCGCAAGAAGCTGTGTGTCGACGAGTTTCAGGAATTGGGCTTCGAGCTGAACCTGGAATTCAAGGAAGATCTGGATGACCAGGCAATCGATGCTTTCCTCGACGCGTTCCTGGCAGAAGCCATGGACGCCAACGGCCTGGACTATGTAGGCGGTGACGATTTCGGCCTGGTGTGCTCGGTCAAACGCGGCTCGGTCAGCGAAGAACAGCGTGCAGCCGTTGAAGCCTGGCTCAAGGGCCGCAGCGAACTGACCAAGATCGAAGTCAGCCCGCTGCTGGACGCCTGGTACCCGGAAAAGCCGATCAACAAGGCCGAGTAATACCGGCCCGATCGCTGAAAAGGCCACCTTCATGGTGGCCTTTTTCATGGCCAGTGGTTTTCCATGGGTGGTGCTTTTCTGTCGAACGTGGCGCATCGTCGCTGCGCTTGGGGCATAATGCGCATTCTTTCATCCTGGGGCCATCATCCTTTACAGCCCCAATGCCCTTTCCCCTCGCCGTAGGGTATTTACGCACTATGATCAAAAAGCTTCGTCCCCTCATGCTTGCCGGCCTGCTGCTGCCATTCGCCCTGCCCAGCCAGGCCGCCGCCGTCAATACCACCCTGCCCCCCAAAGTGCAGCAGGCCCTCAAGGCCAGCAAGCTGCAGGACTCGGCGCTGTCGCTGGTGATGCTGCCGCTGGACGGCCCTGGTACACCGACCGTGTTCAACGCAGATGTGTCGGTAAACCCGGCCTCGACCATGAAACTGGTCACCACCTACGCCGCCCTCGAACTGCTTGGCCCGACCTTCCAGTGGAAGACCGAGTTCTACACCGATGGCACGCTCAGCAACGGGGTGCTCAACGGCAACCTGTACCTCAAAGGCGGCGGCGACCCGAAACTGAACATGGAAAAGCTGTGGCTGCTGATGCGTGACCTGCGTGCCAATGGCGTGCGCACCATCACCGGCGACCTGGTGCTGGACCGCAGCCACTTCGTGCAGCCCAACCTGCCGCAATTCAACGATGATGGCGGCGATGAAAACAAGCCGTTCCTGGTCAAGCCGGACTCGCTGATGATCAACCTCAAGGCCCTGCGCTTCGTGGCCCGCAATGATGGCGGCAAGGTCACCATTGCGGTCGAGCCGCCGATTGCCAGTATCCGCATCGACAACCAGGTCAAGGCGGTAGCCTCCCGGCAGTGCGCGGGTGATGTGCGCTACAACCCGGTGCCGCAGGCCGATGGCATCAGCGTGACGGTCAGCGGCCAGCTGGGTGAAGGCTGCAACTCGCAGACCTACCTGTCGCTGCTTGACCACCCGACCTACGCCGCCGGTGCCGTGCGCGCGATCTGGAACGAGCTGGGTGGCAGCATCCAGGGGGGCGACCGCTTCGAGAACGTGCCAAAAGGTGCGCGTCTGCTGGCCCGGGCCTTCTCGCCAGACCTGGTGGAAGTGATCCGCGACATCAACAAATACAGCAACAACACCATGGCCCAGCAACTGTTCCTGAGCCTTGGCGCGCAGTTCCGCACCGATGCCGATGGCGACGATGCCCGCGCCGCCCAGCGCGTGGTGCGTCAATGGCTGGCGAAGAAGGGCATTACCGCACCGCACCTGGTCATGGAAAACGGCTCCGGCCTCTCGCGCGCCGAGCGGGTCAGCACGCGGGAAATGGCGGCAATGCTGCAGGCCGCCTGGAAAAGCCCGTACGCCGCCGAGTTCATCAGCTCGATGCCGCTGGTGGGCATGGACGGCACCATGCGCAAGCGCCTGAAACGTACGGCGATGTCGGGTGAAGGGCACATCAAGACCGGCACCCTGAACACCGTGCGGGCGATCGCCGGCTTCAGCCGCGACAGCAATGGCCATACCTGGGCGGTGGCGGCAATCCTCAACGACCCGAAACCATGGGGCGCATCGCAGGTGCTCGACCAGGTGCTGCTGGACCTGTACCGCCAGCCGAAGCTGGCCGGCAGCACTGCGGCCAATTGACCGCAGCGGCCCGGCAACAAAGGGCCGGCTGACCCGGTCGGTGTAGGAGCGGCCTCGTGTCGCGATGGGCTGCGCAGCAGCCCCCAGCCATTTGGTATTGCGAAGCTGGATCCTGGGGCTGCGTTGCAGCCCATCGCGACACGAGGCCGCTCCTACATCGATCGCGCCCGCCATGGCCGATCAGGCCGACTCCCCCTCCACCCGGTCGCGCCCGGCCTGCTTGGCCGCGTACACCCCGGCATCGGCGCGCAGCAGCAAGGCATCGGCACCTTCTCCCCGCCGCCAACCCGCTACCCCAAAGCTGGCAGTCACCCTGCCCACACCCTCCACCGGCACATTGCGCACCCCCTGCCACAGCTCCAGCGCCAGTTGCCGCGCCTGCTCGGCATCGCTGCCTGGGCAGAGCACCATGAATTCCTCGCCACCCAGCCGGCAGAACACATCGGTACGCCGCAGACGCTGGGCAATGCGCAGGCACAAACTGCGCAGCACACGGTCACCGACGGCGTGGCCGAAGCGGTCATTGATGCGTTTGAAATGATCGATGTCGAGCATGATCACCGCCAGCGCCTGGCCATCGCGCTGGGCCCGTTCCAGCTCGGACTTCAAGCGCTCCTGGAAATAGCGGCGGTTGTGAATGCCGGTCAGCGAATCGGTCACCGACAGCGTCCGTAACTCCTCTTCCACGCTCTTGAGGTCGGAGATATCGGTCAGGTAGCCATGCCACAGGGTGCAGCCCTGCTCGCCCACCTCCGGCGTCGCCTCGCCACGCACCCAGCGCAACCCGGCACGCGGCAGGCAGACCCGGTACTCCTCGCGCCAGGGCGACAGGTGCTCGGCCGAGTAGCGCACTGAACGGCGTACCCGCTCCAGGTCATCGGGGTGGATGCGCTCGAACACCGCCGTGGCATCCTCGCGCAACTGCTGCAGGTCGACTTCGTAGATGTCGTACAGGCCCATGCTGGCGTAGGGGAAGCACGAATGGCCATCGCTATCCAGGCGGTACTGGTAGATACCACCCGGCACTTCAGCACTGAGCTTTTCCAGCAGGCGATCACGCGCCGCCAGCGCCTCATGTACCCGACGCCGTTCGGTGACATCGATGCAGATCGCCAGGTAGCCCGTCCACAAGCCTTGTTCATCGAGCATGGCGGTGACCAGCATGTTGGCCACCAGCTGGCTGCCATCGGCGCGCAACAGGGTCCACTCCCCCGGCTCGGCACCATGCGCCTGCACCGTCTCGGCGAACATGGCCTGGCCGCCGGCGATCGGTCGGCCGTAACGCAGGCTCAAGGCGTGGGCGCGCTGGCTCAATTCCTCGGCCAGTACCAGGTCTTCCAGGTGCAGTTGGCCAATCGCCTCGCTGGCCGGGTAACCGAGCATGCGCTCGGCACCCGCGTTGAAGGTGCTGATGACGCCCTTGAGGTTGGTGGCGATGATCGCCACCTGGGTCGCGGCATCCAGCACGCTGCGCAGCTGATTATGGGTGCCGCGCAGGGCTTGCTCGCTGACCCGCAGCTCGGCGCTGCGCTGCTCGACCAGGGCCAGGGCACGCTGGCGCTGGCTGAACAGGCTGTGGAACAGCACGCTGAGCAGCAGGCTCAACAAGCCACCCAGCAAGCTCACCGCCAGCACTGCGGAGGAACGGTTGGCCTGCATGAACGCCAGGCTCGGCCTGATGCCCAGCTGATAGTGGTGGTCGGCCAGGTGCAGCAGTTGGTTGCTGGCCAGCGCCAGGGGGGCTACCGGGTTCTGCGAATCGAACAGCACTTCGGGGCCACGCGAGCCGGCGGGATCGACGATACGCACGACCAGGTTGTCGTCTGCCACCGCCGGTTGCCCGTCACTGACCAGCTCAAGCATGCTCAGCAAGGCCACCACGTAGCCGATTGCTGCGCCACTGGGCGCGGAATCGGCAAACACCGGCGCCACCATCAGCAGGCCGCGTGCGTCCGAGCGCCCATCGAACAGGGCCAGTGATCCGGAAACCGCCATGCTGCCTGGCCCGAGCGCCCGCGCCAGTGCCGCCCGGAACGTGGCCTGGCCGGCGAGGTCGAGCCCATAGGGCAACCCAGGCAATTCGCCCGACTGGGTATAGAACACCGGGAAGTAATGGTCACGCAGCGGGGCGGGGTGCCACTGGCCATGTTCGTCCTGGTCCCGCACTACATAACCCGGGCCAAGGTACACGCTGGCCTGGCGCTCGAACTCGGCGCGTTGTGCAGCTTCCACACGCGGCGCCCAGGCATAGGCCAGGGTCCGCTGCAACAATGGCCGGGCGTAGGCGTTGAATGCCTGCGGGGTGACAGCCTCGGCCAAGCTGAAAAACCGCCGCAGCCCGTCCAGGCGCTGCTGCTGTTGGTCAAGGCGCTCGGCGATACGGCTGAAGCGCTCGCTGGCCAGCAGCTCAAAGCGCTGGCGCAGCTGCTGCTTGTAGAAAGTTTGCGCGGCAAGCGCCAGCACGGCGGTCAGCAGGCCGCCCACCAGCAGGGCGACCAGCGCGACAGCCCAGGCGGGCACCCCCTCTGTGCTCAGGCCAAGCAACCGCGCACGCACGCCACCCTTCGACATACACCCGTCTCGTCAAGCCAGCGTCCTGCGGATTATCTTGCCCTGCTGTCATTTATAGCTATTGGCCATCAGCCGCGCAATGTACCTCGTCGCCTCACCGCAGCTGCAAACGCCAGGCGCGATGAATGCGGTTGTTGCGGGCGAAATCCGGGTCCAGCGTCTGGGCGGTGATTTCCTCCACGGCGTAGCGCGTCATCAGGTGCTCGTCGAGCTGGAACTTGCGGAAGTTGTTGGAGAAGTACAACACACCGCCCGGAGCCAGGCGGGCCATGGCCAGGTCCAGCAGTTGCACGTGGTCCCGCTGCACGTCGAACACACCCTCCATGCGCTTGGAGTTGGAGAAGGTCGGCGGGTCGATGAAAATCAGGTCGTAGCTGTCGCGGTTGCCTTCCAGCCAGGCCATCACATCACCCTGCTCCAGGCGGTTGCGTTCGGAGAAACCGTTGAGCGCCAGGTTGCGCCGCGCCCAGTCCAGGTAGGTTTTCGACAGGTCGACGCTGGTGGTACTGCGCGCCCCGCCCTTGGCGGCGTGCACGGTGGCCGTGGCGGTGTAGCAGAACAGGTTGAGGAAGCGCTTGCCGGCGGCCTCGCGCTGGATGCGCATGCGCATCGGGCGGTGGTCGAGGAACAGCCCGGTATCGAGGTAATCGGTGAGGTTGACCAGCAGCTTGACGCCGCCTTCGCGCACTTCCTGGAAGCGCCCTTCGGTGGCCTGACGCTCGTACTGGCGCGTACCGCTCTGCCGTTCACGGCGCTTGAGCACCACCCGCTGCGGGGCAATGCCCAGCGCCTGGGGGATGGCTGCCAGCGCGTCGAGCAGGCGTGCCTGGGCCTTGTCCGGGTCGACCGAACGTGGCGCGGCGTACTCCTGCACGTGCACCCAGTCCTGGTACAGGTCGACTGCCAGGGCATATTCGGGCATGTCGGCATCGTACAGGCGGTAGCAATCGACCTGCTCGCGACGCGCCCACTTGCCCAGTTGCCGAAGGTTTTTCTGCAGGCGGTTGGCGAACATCTGCGCCCCTTCCGACAGGCGCGCCGGCTCGCTGGCCACCGGCGCCTGCGCATCGAGGTCTGCGCCTTGCGCGGGCAGCTCGCGGCGCTCGCCGGTCACGAACTGGTCAGGCTGCACCTTGAACAGCAACAGCTTGCACGGCAAGGCGCCGTTCCAGAACGCGTACTGCTTGTGGCTGCGAATGCCCATGCGCTTGCCCAGCTGCGGCGCGCCGGTGAATACCGCGGCCTCCCAGCCCATGCAGGCCTGGCGCAGGCGCTCGCCGAGGTTCTGGTAGAGATACAGCAGGCTGGCTTCGTCACCCAGGCGCTCGCCGTAGGGCGGGTTGCTGATGACCAGGCCTTTCTGGTTCTGGTCCGGGCGCGGCTCGAAGGTGCTGACCTCGCCCTGGTAGATCTTCACCCAGTCGCCCAGGCCGGCACGCTCGACGTTATTGCGGCCGGGCTGGATCAAGCGTGGGTCGGCCTCGTAGCCACGGATCCACAGCGGCGGCCTGGCCAGGCCGGCTTCGGCCCGTGCCTGCGCTTCTTCATGCACCTTGCGCCACAGCGCCGGCACGTGGCCGAGCCAGGCACTGAAGCCCCAACGTTCACGCTTGAGGTTGGGCGCGATGTCGGCGGCGATCATCGCGGCTTCGACCAGGAAGGTACCGACACCGCACATCGGGTCGGCCAGCGCGCCCCCTTCGGCGGCAATGCGTGGCCAGCCGGCACGGATCAGCACCGCCGCCGCCAGGTTTTCCTTCAGCGGCGCGGCGCCTTGCTGCAAGCGGTAGCCACGCTGGTGCAGGCTGTGCCCGGAAAGGTCGAGGGAGAGGATGGCTTCACCACGGTCCAGGCGCAGGTGCACGCGTACGTCAGGGTCGATCTTTTCCACCGACGGGCGCAGGCCTTCGCGGTTGCGCAGCTTGTCGACGATCGCATCCTTGACCTTCAGCGCACCGAAGTGGGTGTTGTCGATGCCCGAGCCGTGGCCGCTGAATTCCACCGCCAGGGTGCCATCGGCAGCCAGGTGGTCGGCCCAGTCGACCGCGTGCACGCCGTCGTAGAGATCGTCGGCGTTCTTCATGGAGAAGCGCTTGAGCACCAGCAGCACCCGGTTGGCCAGGCGTGACCACAGGCACAGGCGGTAGGCGGTTTCCATGTCGGCGGCGCCGCGAATGGCCGAGGTGTGCTCACGCACCTCATCCAGGCCGAGGCTGCGCGCCTCTTCGGCAAGCAGGCCTTCCAGGCCTTTGGGGCAAGTGAGATAAAGTTCGAAACGGTCCGACATGAGTAATCCAGCGCCTTGGGCTATTTGACTGACGGGGCAACGCATCGCCCCGCGATGTTTGCCGCACCCCTTTCCAGCAGGTGTGCGGGTGGCCTTCCCCGGCACGCGAGCGTGCGGTGAACGGCCGGGCCGCCTGACCAATCTGCGCCTGGCCCAGCGGCAAGGACAGCTTAGATCATCAGGCAGTACGTAAAATTCTGGTGACGGCGGGGCCAATGTGACCCTTCGTCGCATTTCAAATTATTTCCGTCATCCGCCAGCAACGCTGGCGAAATGGCGTCAAGGTTCGGCAAACCCTGATCATAGCGGGCTCAACGCTAAACAAGGTTGAGTCGCATTTATTTACTTATCCCGTCACCCTTGGAAAGGTTACGTCCTTATGACAAATCGATCATTCACACCGTGACCCGCATTCGATAGAACTGGTCTCAGGCCGCTTCGCAACGAGGCGGCACTTTCAGCTCGCCACGCCGGCAGCGAGCGCACACCGGCAGAAAGACTCTGCCCGGCCTCGGAGAGGCCGACGGGACATTACAGTCAACAAGTGAGGGCAACACCCTATGAGAAGACTTAAGCGTGATCCGTTGGAAAGAGCATATTCACGTGGCTACCAATACGGGGTCACCGGCAAATCCCGCGAACTTTGCCCCTTCAATCTTCCTTCTGTTCGCCAAGCCTGGATCAACGGCTGGCGTGAAGGTCGCGGTGATAACTGGGACGGAATGACTGGCACCGCTGGCATCCATAGACTCAACGAAAATCACGCCGTTGGCTGAACGAGGACACTGAATTCGATTTACCATGCACGCCCTATCCGGGCGGCGGGCGAAGGCCCAGGGGCCCCTTGATGGGGCCCTTTTTTATGGCTTCGATTCGGTATCCACGCTGGCTTTTGCGGTTCCCCGGCAAATGGGCCCGTCAGGTCAACGCGGCATCGCGGCGATCGCGTCGACCGCCTCGCGAATCAGCGCCGGCCCCTTGTAGATGAAGCCCGAGTAGATCTGCACCAGGCTTGCACCGGCAGCGATCTTTTCCGCAGCATGGCGGCCTTCGGTAATGCCGCCGGCAGCGATGATCGGCAACTTGCCGCCCAGCTCGCCCGCCAGCACCTTGACGATATGGGTGCTCTTCTCCAGTACCGGCGCGCCCGACAGGCCGCCGGCCTCGCCGCCGTATGGCAGCCCTTCGACACCTTCACGGCCCAGCGTGGTGTTGGTGGCGATCACCGCATCCATGCCCGACTCCATCAGCGCGGCGGCCACCAGGGCGGTTTCTTCATCGCTCATGTCCGGGGCAATCTTGATCGCCAGTGGCACACGCTTGCCATGCGCACCAGCCAGTTGCTCGCGGCGCTCGGCCAGGGCGTCGAGCAGTTGCTTGAGCGAATCGCCGAACTGCAGGCTGCGCAGGCCAGGGGTGTTTGGCGAGCTGACATTGACGGTGATGTAGCTGGCGTCGGTGTAGACCTTGTCCAGGCAGATCAGGTAGTCATCCACAGCGCGCTCGACCGGGGTGTCGAAGTTCTTGCCGATGTTGATGCCCAGCACGCCTTTGTAACGTGCTGCGCGCACCCGGCCGAGCAGGTGGTCGACGCCCAGGTTGTTGAAGCCCATGCGGTTGATGATCGCGGTGGCCTCCGGCAGGCGGAACAGGCGCGGCTTGGGGTTGCCCGGCTGCGGGCGTGGGGTGACCGTGCCGATCTCGACAAAGCCGAAGCCCAGCTGGGCGAAACCGTCGATGGCCGCGCCGTTCTTGTCCAGGCCGGCCGCCAGGCCTACCGGGTTGGCGAAGTTCAAGCCCATGACCGTGACCGGCAATGCCGCCGGCTGCTTGCACAGCACGCCGTTGAGGCCAAGCCGGCCACCGGCACCGATCAGGTCCAGGGAAAGGTCGTGGGAGGTTTCCGGAGAAAGCTTGAACAGCAGCTGGCGGGCCAGGGTATACATGGGCGGCGAGGCTCGGGGTGAATGAGGGGGCGATTATAGCCAGCGCGCAGCCGGCATGACAGCAAATCGTGGGGCAACTGCGCCAGTGCTGCCGCCAGATGGCACATCGGTTGCACCAGACAAGCCCACAGCCTTATCAGTACGGGCGAGGAACCTTGTGAACACAGCACCCCGAGCAATGCCCCTGGCCTGGGTCAACGGCAGCGACGCGCCGGAAAAGCCCAGCCTGAACATCGGCTACATGGCCCTGACCGACTGCGCCTCGGTGGTGGTCGCCGCCACCCAGGGCTTTGCCCAGCAGCATGGCCTTACCCTGAACCTCAAGCGCCAGGGTTCCTGGGCTGGGCTGCGTGACAAACTGGTCAGCGGCGAGCTGGATGCCGCACATTGCCTGTACGGCCTGGCCTATGCCGTGCACCTGGGCATCGGCGGCGTACCGGCCAGCGCCATGGCCGTGCTCATGGGGCTGAACCAGAACGCCCAGGCGATCAACCTGTCGCCGGCCCTGCAACGCAAGGGCGTGACCAACCCCGAGGCATTGGCGCGCCTGGTGCACCAGCATGGCGCACGACTGACCTTCGCCCAGACCTTCCCCACCGGCACCCATGCCATGTGGTTGTATTACTGGCTGGCCAGCCAGGGCATCCACCCGCTGCGCGACGTCGATAGCGTAGTGGTGCCGCCAGCGCAGATGGCTGCGCACATCCAGGCCGGGCGCATCGACGGTTTCTGCGTGGGCGAACCCTGGGCCGCCGATGCGGTGGCCAGGGGCCAGGGCTTCACCCTGGCCACCAGCCAGTCGATCTGGCCGGACCACCCGGAAAAGGTCCTGGCCTGTGCCCGTGCCTTCGCCGAACAGTACCCCAACAGCGCCCGCGCTTTGATCAAGGCGATCCTCGCCGCCAGCCGCTTCATCGAGCAAAGCCCGGAGAACCGCCGCAGCACCGCACAGCTGCTCAGTGGCAGCGCCTACCTGGACACCCCGCTGGAGCGCATCGAACCGCGCCTGCTCGGCCATTACCAGGACGGCCTGGGCAATCACTGGCAAGACCCGCACGCCCTGCGCCTGCACGACCATGGCCAGGCCAACCTGCCCTACCTGTCCGACGGCATGTGGTTCATGACCCAATTCCGCCGCTGGGGCCTGCTGCGCGAAGACCCCGACTACCTCGGCGTGGCCAGCCAGGTGCAGCAACTGGCCCTGTACCGTGAAGCGGCACAGAGCCTGGGCGTGGCCTGCCCCGAGCAGCCCATGCGCAGCAGCCTGCTGATCGACGGTACCCGCTGGGATGGCAGCGATCCCTACGCCTATGCCCGCAGTTTCCGCCTGCATGCCCTGGGCGAGCTGCCCGATGCTCGCGTCGGCGCGTAAGGGGGATGAGCATGTTGCGTATCCTGCTGATCGACGATACCCAGAACAAACTCGGCCGTCTCAAGGCGGCACTGAGCGAGGCCGGTTTCGAGGTGATCGAAGCCCCAGGCCTGACCATCGACCTGCCTGCCTGCGTCGAAACAGTGCGCCCGGACGTGGTGCTGATCGATACCGATTCACCAGACCGTGACGTGATGGAGCAGGTGGTACTGGTCAGCCGGGACCAGCCACGCCCGATTGTGCTGTTTACCGACGAACACGACCCCGCAGTGATGCGCCAGGCGATCCAGGCCGGCGTCAGCGCCTACATCGTCGAAGGCATCCATGCCGCACGGCTGCAGCCGATCCTGGATGTGGCCATGGCCCGCTTCGAAAGTGACCAGGCGCTGAAGGCGCAGTTGCAGGCGCGCGACCAGCAACTGGCCGAGCGCAAGCGTGTCGAGCAGGCCAAGGGCTTGCTGATGAAAATGAAGGACTGCAACGAGGAACAGGCCTACACCCTGATGCGCCGGCAGGCCATGAGCCGCCAGCAGAAGCTGATCCAGGTAGCCGAGCAGATCATCGCCATGCACGAGATGCTCGGTTAGCAACCTGCTTCACGCGGCCCCCCTGTAGGAGCGGCCTTGCGTCGCGATGGGCTGCGCAGCAGCCCCGGCAATCTGTGCTGCAGGCTGAAATTCGGGGCTGCTGCGCAGCCCATCGCGACGCAAGGCCGCTCCTACAAATACCCGGTCGCTTGGCAAAGTTGGCCCATCTCTTGCTGAACGAATTGCACCGGTAACCAACGGCGGTTGCCCACTTGATCCCGACAAAGACGTCGCTCTCCCCTCCACACCCGTGGAGCGGGAAGCGGCGTCTTTTTCGTTCCGCTGCATTGCCAAGTGAGGTGTTCGATGAGTACCAGCTTCTGGAAATCCGGGCATGTGCCCACCCTGTTCGCCGCGTTCCTGTACTTCGACCTCAGCTTCATGGTCTGGTACCTGCTCGGCCCGCTGGCGGTGCAGATTGCCGCCGACCTGCAACTGAGCGCACAACAACGGGGCCTGATGGTGGCCACACCGATCCTGGCCGGGGCGATCCTGCGCTTCGCCATGGGCGTGCTGGTCGACCGCCTGTCGCCGAAAACCGCCGGGTTGATCGGCCAGGTGGTGGTCATCGTCGCGCTTGCGGCAGCCTGGCACCTGGGCGTGCGCAGCTATGAACAGGCGCTGCTGCTGGGCGTGTTCCTCGGCTTTGCCGGCGCCTCGTTCGCCGTGTCGCTGCCGCTGGCCTCGCAGTGGTACCCACCGCAGCATCAGGGCAAGGCCATGGGTATTGCCGGGGCCGGCAACTCCGGCACGGTGTTCGCCGCCCTGTTGGCACCGGCGCTGGCCGCAGGCTTTGGCTGGAACAACGTGTTCGGCTTCGCGCTGATACCGCTGTCGCTGGCACTGCTGGTGTTCGCCCTGCTGGCACGCAATGCTCCGCAGCGGCCCAAGCCGAAAGCCATGGCCGACTACCTCAAGGCCCTGGGCGACCGCGACAGCTGGTGGTTCATGTTCTTCTACAGTGTCACCTTCGGTGGCTTCATTGGGCTGGCCAGCGCCCTGCCCGGCTACTTCAGCGACCAGTACCGCCTGAGCCCGGTCACCGCCGGCTACTACACCGCCGCCTGCGTGTTCGCCGGCAGCCTGATGCGCCCGCTCGGCGGCGCGCTTGCCGACCGCTTCGGCGGCATCCGCACCCTGCTGGGCATGTACAGCGTGGCGGCCATCTGCATCGCTGCGGTCGGCTTCAACCTGCCCAGCGCGGCCGCCGCCCTGGCGCTGTTCGTCAGTGCGATGCTGGGCCTTGGTGCCGGCAATGGCGCAGTGTTCCAGCTGGTGCCGCAACGCTTCCGCCAGGAGATCGGCGTGATGACCGGGCTGATCGGCATGGCCGGCGGCATCGGTGGCTTCCTGCTGGCGGCCGGTCTCGGCACCATCAAGCAGCACACCGGTGACTACCAACTGGGCTTGTGGCTGTTCGCCAGCCTGGGCCTGCTGGCCTGGTTCGGCCTGCATGGCGTCAAACAGCGCTGGCGCACCACCTGGGGCTCGGCAGCCGTTACCGCGGCGCGGGTCTGAGGCACACCAATGAGCCTGCAACTGAGTTTTGCCCAGGCCAGCGCCACCGGGCCGCGCGAGGAAAACCAGGATGCCCTGCGCCTGGTCACCCCGGCGCCAGAGCTGGCCGCCAGCAAGGGCTACCTGTTCGCCCTCGCCGACGGCGTCAGCCAATGCGCCGATGGTGGCCTGGCGGCACGCGCCAGCCTGCAGGCGCTGGCCCTGGACTACTACGCCACCCCCGCGACCTGGAGCGTGGCCCAGGCCCTCGACCGCCTGCTGCTGGCGCAGAATCGCTGGCTGCGTGCCCAAGGCAGCGGCCAGCCGTTGCTGACCACCCTCAGCGCGCTGGTGCTGCGTGGCCGGCGCTTTACCCTTGCCCACGTCGGCGATTGCCGGGTGTACCGCTGGCACGCCGGGCGCCTGCAGTGCCTGAGCGAAGACCACGTGTGGGACCAGCCCGGCATGCAACATGTGCTCAAGCGTGCGCTGGGCCTGGACCAGCACCTGCTGGTGGATTATCTGGAAGGCGAGCTGCAGGCCGGTGAATGCTTCCTGCTGCTCAGCGACGGGGTCTGGGCCAGCCTGGGCGACCAGCACATCCAGGCGGTGTTGCGCGAGCAACCCGACCTGCAACTGGCCGTCGATACCCTGGTTGCCAGCGCGCACCTCAACGGCAGCCAGGACAACGCCAGTGCCTTGCTGGTGCAGGTCGAGCAGCTGGGCACGGCCAACCTCGGCGACACCCTGGCCCAACTGCAGCAATGGCCGCTACCTGGCCCGCTGCGCGAGGGCCAGGCAATCGATGGCTGGCAGGCCGAAAAGCTGCTCGCCCACAGCCGCCAGTCGCTGCTGTACCGGGTACGCGATGGCCACGGCCAGCCCTGGCTGCTCAAGACCCTGCCCGCCGCGCGCGAGCAGGCGCCCGGCGCGGCGCAAGGCCTGCTGCTGGAGGAGTGGTTCCTGCGCCGGGTCGCCGGCCGCCACTTCCCCGAGCTGCACCCGGCCAGCCAACGCCAGCACCTGTACTACGTGATGCGCGAATACCCCGGCCAGAGCCTGGCGGCGCTGCTCGCCGAGCACGGCCCACTGCCCCTGTCGCAGTGGCTGGAGCTGGCCCGGCAACTGCTGCAGGCGGTCGGCGTGCTGCACCGGCGCAACCTGCTGCACCGCGACATCAAGCCGCAGAACCTGCACCTGGGCAGCGACGGCCAGCTACGCCTGTTGGACTTCGGCCTGGCCTACTGCCCGGGGCTGTCCGAAGACGCGCTGCACGAGCTGCCGGGCACGCCCTCGTACATTGCCCCGGAAGCGTTCGATGGCCAACCGCCGAGCCCGCGCCAGGACCTGTATGCCGTAGGCGTTACGCTGTATCACCTGCTGACCGGGCATTACCCGTACGGCGAGGTCGAGGCCTTCCAGCGCCCGCGCTTCGGCCAGCCGGTCAGCGCCGCGCGCTATCGCCCCGACCTGCCGGAATGGCTGCAGCACAACCTGCAGCAGGCAGTGGCGGCCGACCCGGCGCAACGTTTCGAAACCGCCGAACACTGGTTGCTGCTGCTCGAGCGCGGCGACCGCCAGGAACTGCCGGACCGGCCACGCCCACTGCTGGAGCGCGAGCCACTGAAGGTGTGGCGCACCCTGGCCCTGCTGTCCTTGCTGTTCAACCTGATCTTGCTGCTCACCCTGCTCAAGGGCTGAATGCTCGACGCCAAAGAGGAAATGCTGATGAATGCGAAAGTCTGGCTGGTCGGTGCCGGCCCTGGTGACCCTGAGTTGCTCACCCTCAAGGCCGTGCGCGCCCTGCGGCAGGCCGCCGTGGTGATGATCGACGACCTGGTCAACCCGGCAGTGCTGGAGCATTGCCCCCAGGCCCGGGTGATTGCCGTGGGCAAGCGCGGTGGCTGCCGCTCCACGCCGCAAGCGTTCATCCAGCGCCTGATGTTGCGCCATGCCCGGCAAGGGCGTTGCGTGGTACGCCTGAAAGGGGGCGACCCGTGCATTTTTGGCCGTGGTGGCGAAGAGGCGCTGTGGCTGCAGGGGCATGGCATCGAGGTGGAAGTGATCAACGGCATCACCGCCGGCCTGGCCGGCGCCACGCAGTGTGGCATTTCCCTGACCTCACGGGGTGTGAGCCGGGGCGTGACGTTGGTCACGGCGCATACCCAGGACGACAGCGAACTGAACTGGGCGGCCTTGGCCCAGGGCGGAACCACGTTGGTGGTGTACATGGGCGTGGCACGACTGGAGCAGGTGCGCCAGGGGCTGCTGGACGGCGGCATGGCACCGGGAATGCCGGTGGCGATGATCGAGAATGCCTCGTTGCCACAACAGCGGGCATGCTGGAGCGATGTGCGCGGGATGGTGGAGGCTGCGCGGGGGTTTGGCTTGCGTAGCCCGGCGATATTGGTGATTGGCGAGGTGGTTGGGGAACAGGCGGTTCAGCCATTGGTGGCAGCAGCCGGCTGAAACACGGTCCGTTGTAGGAGCGGCCTTGCGTCGCGAAAGGACTGCAAGGCAGCCCCAGCGACTTGTGCACCTGCGCGGAAATCCTGGCAAAGAAAAACCCGGCCGAGGCCGGGTTTTTCGTGAAGCTTCAAACCAATTACTTGGCCTGGGCTTCTACCTGAGCTTCAACGCGACGGTTGATAGCGCGGCCTTCTTCGGTGGCGTTGTCGGCAACCGGACGGGTTTCGCCGTAGCCTACCGAGTCAACACGGCTAGCTTCTACGCCGTACTGCTGGGTCAGGACCTGCTTGACAGCGTTGGCACGACGCTCGGACAGCTTCTGGTTGTAAGCGTCTGGGCCGACGGAGTCAGTGTGACCTTCCACGGTGGTGGTGGTCTGTGGGTACTGCTTCATGAAGTCAGCCAGGTTCTTGATGTCGCCGTAGCTGTTTGGCTTGACGACCGACTTGTCGAAGTCGAACTTGACGTCCAGCTCAACGCGAACGACTTCGGCAACAGCCGGGCAGCCATCAGCGTCAACGGTAACGTTGGCCGGGGTGTCCGGGCACTTGTCAACGTTGTCGCAAACGCCGTCGTTGTCGGAGTCGGAGCAGACTTCAGCAACAGGAGCCGGAGCAGCTTCAGCTTGCTTCGGGCTACCGCCGAAGTTCAGGCCAACGCCAACGCTCGGGGCCCACTCGGTGTCGCCCTGGTCGATGTTGTACTGAGCTTCAACGCCAGCACGGGCGTAGAACATGTCGGTGATGTACCACTTGGCGCCAGCGCCAACGTTGGCGAAGGTGGAGTGGTCACGACCGCCACGGCCGGTCTGGCCCAGCGACTGGTGCGAGAAACCAGCGGAAACGTACGGACGGATAGCGTCGTACGGGTTGTTGAAGTGGTAAACGGCGTCCAGGGCGGTGTTCGAGCCCTTGATGTTCTTGCCGTCTTCGCCACGAGCGTTGTGAACTTCGTCGTAGCCCAGACGCAGCTCAACGTCGTCGGTCAGGAAGTAACCGATCGAACCGCCGAACAGGTTGCCGTCGTTCTTGAAGTCGCGCTGGCTGTCGAAGAACTCTTTCTTGTAGAAGACTTCAGTTTCGACGGCGCCTTGGCCTTGCGCCATAGCGCCAATCGAAGTGGCGGCTACAAGCGAACCAATGGCCAAGCCCAAGGTGTTTTTCAATTTCATCCGTTAAATCCCCATCTGGTGATAGTTAAGCAGTCCCACCACAAACAAGGGGGACAACTCGACGGCAAGTCTAGCAGAACTCGCCGGTTCGTTAGAGATATTTGCACGCCCCTAAGTTTCATCAAGGCCGGCAAATTTCTCCCGAAGCTTGTCTAGCGCGCGCTTGTAGCGCATTTTCGTCGCGCTCAGGCCCATGTGCATGATGTCGGCAATTTCCTGAAATTCCAGCTCTGCGACAAAACGTAGCACCAGAATTTCCCGGTCAATCGGGTTCACATGCACCAGCCACTTGTCCAGCCCGCCTTTTTCTTCCGGCTTCGGCGCCTTTTCTTCGGACGCCTCTTCCACCGGGTCCAGGCTCAAGGCATCCATCAAGCGCCGCTTGCGGCGCTCCTTGCGGTACTGGGTAATGCATTCGTTGTAGGTGATGCTGTAGAGCCAGGTCTTGAACTTGGACTTGCCCTCGAAGTTCTTCAACCCGTAGAGCACTTTCAGCATGACCTCCTGACAGACATCGTCCGCGTCACGGTCGTTCCCCAGATAACGCGCACAGACGTTGAACAGGGTCCGTTGATAGCGCCGCATGAGCTCCTCATAGGCGCGGGTAACGTGGTACAGCTCCTCATGCGAACGCGCCACCAACTCTTCGTCGGTGAGCTCGCGGGGGTCATAGCGCATGGGCGGCGAATGAACTTTATTCAAAACGGATCTGGCCGACAGTCAGGTCAATGTCGCCGCGTGACCCCGTGGGTCGATTTTCGCGGCGGCATACATTAACAGCTTTTGTGCGGTTAGCGGCTATTGACTCGCTGTTCCAGCAACTCGCGGTTGGACAGCGACACCAGTTCGCCATCATCGGTCAGCAGCGTGGTCTTCACCGTACCGATCTCCTCGATCTGCCCTTCGACCTCGCCAATCCGCACCTGCTGGCCTACCTGGTACAGCTCGCGCACGTAGATGCCGGCCAGGATCTGCCCGGCAATTTCACGGCTGCCAAGGCCCATCGCCAGCGCAACGGCCAGACCAACGGTAATCAGCCCGATCACGATCACGTGGTTCAGCAGGTCGGTTTTCACCTCCAGCTGGCTGATGGCCACCGAGATGCTGATGATGATCACCAGGCCCTGGGTGATACGCCCCAGGCCTGCCGAGTATTCCAGGCCAATGCCTTCGGCAGCGCCACGCACCAGGCCGTTGGCGACCTGGGCCAGGAGCACGCCGGCGAGCAGCACCAGGGCCGCGCCGAATACCTTCGGCAGGTACAGGGCGAGCATGTCGAGGGTCGCCGAGACCCGCTCCAGGCCCAGCGACTCCGCCGCCGAGACCAGGAAAATGAGCAGCACGAACCAGTACACCACCTTGCCGATCAGGGTCGAGATCGGCACCTGAATGCCGACCCGGCCGAGCATCTTGGTCAGCCCGGTGCCGGCCATCAGGCGGTCCAGGCCGAACTTGGCCAGCAGTTTGGACAACAACGTGTCGAGCAGCTTGGCCACCACGAAACCGAGCAGCACCACGACCAGCGCGCCAAACAGGTTGGGGATGAAGTTCGCTACCTTGGTCCAAAGGGCGGTCATGGCAGTGACCAGGCTCTGGGTCCAGAGATCGAGTTCCATATTCAATCGGCCTTATCTGCTTTGCTGCCATTGGCAGCGTTGCGGGAAGAATGTCGGCGCACCGGCGCAACATGCGCCGCGCCATTGTTCACGGCGATCAGCAGCGCCTGGCTCCAGCGGCCAAGCAGGCTGAACAGATCACCGGCGCCAACCTGGCGGTTGGCGGTTTTCAGCACGCGACCCAGGCAGGCGGCGTCATCCCGGTCGTCCCGGTCATTGCCGGAGGGTGACGCCTTGAGCAGGTCACGCAGGGATTCTTCAAACGGATCGTGCATGGGCACCTCGCGCAGTGTCAGTCAGAGACGAGATGGCCGGGCGATGGGTCACACATCGCACTGGGACGGATGTTTCAAAATGCATGCGCGCTGGCTTTTTCGCGAGCACGCCCGTTCCCACCGGAGTGCCACTCGCCCTCAAACCTGTGCTGTTCCTGTGGGAGCGGGCATGCCCGCGAAGCGGCCGGTGCAGGTCAATCAACATCTACACCCACCGCAACCGTCGGAACAGCCACCACTGCCCCACCGCCAGGCCCAGCACCACGATGCAGGCAAACAGGAAGCCGTAGGGGTTTTCCGCGCCCGGTATCCCACCGACATTGATGCCCAGCAGCCCGGTGATGAAGCTCATGGGCAGGAAGATGCAGGTGATGATGCCGAAACGGTACATGGTGCGGTTCATCCGCTCGCTGCGCCGGCGGTCCTGGCTTTCCAGTACCAGCGCGGCACGTTCGCGGGCCAGTTCCAGCTCTTCGAGGTAGCGGATCAGGCTGTTGTTCAGTTCGTTCCAGTAATCGGCGTCGGCATTGGCGAACCAGCTCCATTTGCTGCGCGACAGCTGGGCGTAGATTTCCCGCTGCGGGGCGAGGAAACGGCGCAGGCTGGCAGCGCGCCGACGGATATGCTGCAGGCAACCGTTTTCAGGGGTGTACCGCTCGTCGGATTCGACCTTTTCTTCCTCCAGGTCGACCTGTTCGGACAGGTCGCTGACCAGGGCCTGAACCTTTTCCGTCAGCAGCTCACCCATCAGCAGCAAGAGCTCGGAGGCCGATTTCGGCCCCCTGCCCTCTTCGAGCTGCTGCAGAATCTCGTCACTGGCACGCAAGGGCCGCAGGCGCAGCGAGATGACCCGCTGCGCCTCGGCGAAGATGCGCACCGAGACCATGTCCTCAGGCTCGGCACCGGGGTTGAGGTTGACCCCACGCAGGAACAGCAACAGCTGCTCCTGCGCCAGGGGCAGCAGGCGCGGGCGGGTGTTTTCTTCCAGCAGCAGCTCGCAGGCGAACTCGCTCAGCCCGCTGTCGTGCAACAGCCAGGTGCGGGTTTGCGGATGGCTGCGGTCCCAGTGCAGCCACAGGCTCTGCTCGGGTTGCAGCTGCAGGCTGTCCAGTTCGGTACGGGCAATCGAGCGCGCGCCGCCTTTGCCATCGAGCACCAGGGCATGGACCAGCCCCCACTGCGCGTTGTCTTCCTCGAACATCAAAGCTCCATCAGCGCGGCTGGCGCATTACGCCGGCATTTCCAGCGGGCTTGGCGAGACCAGCACGCCGTTGTTGTCGGCATACACATACTCACCCGGGCGGAAGGTCACCCCGGCGAAGGTCACCGGCACATTGAGGTCGCCGATGCCGCGCTTGTCGGTCTTCATCGGGTGGCTGGCCAGGGCCTGCACGCCAACGTCAGTCTGGATCAGCACATCGACGTCACGCACGCAGCCATAGATCACCAGGCCTTCCCAGCCGTTCTTCGCGGCCTTTTCCGCAAGCATGTCGCCAAGCAAGGCACGGCGTAGCGAGCCACCGCCATCGACCACCAGGACCTTGCCCTTGCCATCGAGCTCGACCTGCTCCTTGACCAGCGAGTTGTCCTCGAAGCACTTGATGGTGACGATCTGGCCACCGAAGGAATCGCGGCCACCGAAATTGCTGAACATCGGTTCCAGTACCTGCACCAGGTCCGGGTAGGCGTCACACAGGTCGGGCGTTACGTAATGCTGCATGGGAAGCTCCTGTCAGTCACAACGAAAGCGGTTATCGGCCAAGGCTACACCCTGGAGGCTGTCGCAGTCATCCAGGACTGAGCAGTCAGCCGAATCAACCAGCAGGTACAGGCTGCACCGCCACCGTGGAGGCATGCACCGGCAGCAACGGGTCACGCAACCAGCGCTCCACTAGCGGCCACACCTGCACCTGTGCGGCCTTGCTCACCAGCATGTCGACATGCCCGAAGGCCTCGAAGCCTTCCTCGCGGCCCAGCCGCAGAAACTGCTTGCGTTCCCCGCCCAACTGCTCGAACAGCTTGCGGCAGGCCCATACCGGGTCTTGGAAGTCGCCTGCGCCGGCCACTGCCAGCAGCGGCACATCCACCTCGGCAAGCCCGGCCCACCAGTCGCTGTGCTTGTCGCCAAAGCGCCCGAACAGGCCATGCCAGCGCATGCTCTCCAGGGCCAGGCCAATCGGCTCGTCCTCCGGCCCACGCTTGAAACGCGGCCCGGAGATCTGCCCCCAGCGCTTGAGCAACAGCTTCGCTCCCCAGGTCAGCGGCGGGACCTTCAACGGCCAGTACACACGGCTGACCTGGGTGCCGAACAAGGCCACGCTGGCCACCTGCCCGGCCTCCAGGAAGCCACCGCCAAGGGCGGCCACCAGGGTCGTGCCGCCCAGCGAATGACCGACCCAATGTGGCGCCTCGCCCGACTGCTCGCGCACGAACGCCGCAATCAACGGCAGGTCATCACGGGCATAGGCAGCGACGTTGTTGTGCTTCCACTCGCGATTGCGCGGCGACAGGCCGTGGCCGCGCATTTCCGGGATCCACACATCGAAACCGGCGCGGGCGAGAAAGGCCCCCAGGCCGACGCCCTTGGGCGAGTACCAGAAGCGACGGTTGGAAAAACTGCCGTGTAGAAGGATGACCGGTGCGCCCTGGGCCTGCCCCTGGTCGGCCAACCCCAGGCGGGTCACCGCCAACTCGACGCTGGGGTCGGGGCCGTTGCCGGCCTTGATCCGATACACGTCTTCGCTGAGGTCGCCGCGGCGTTCGGCACTGAGCAGGGCCACGGGGAATAGAGTGCTGCTGCTTTGCATAATTTTGCTTGGTGCATAAAAAAGGGCGGGATCCATTGCTGGAACTCGCCCTGGAAAAACCAGGCGGGGGTACGCCAGACGTCCCCCCGCGTTCTACTGCGTCAGGCCTCGCCCTGGCCCTCGGCCAGGTAGAACCAGGTTTCGAGTACCGAATCCGGGTTCAGCGACACGCTGTCGATGCCCTGCTCCATCAGCCACTTGGCCAGGTCCGGGTGGTCCGAGGGGCCCTGGCCGCAGATGCCGATGTACTTGCCAGCCTTGTTGCACGCGGCAATGGCGTTGGCCAGCAGCTTTTTCACCGCAGGGTTACGCTCGTCGAACAGGTGGGCGATGATGCCCGAGTCGCGATCCAGGCCCAGGGTCAGCTGGGTCAGGTCGTTGGAACCGATCGAGAAGCCGTCGAAGTACTCGAGGAATTCTTCGGCGAGGATGGCGTTGGACGGCAGTTCGCACATCATGATCACGCGCAGGCCGTTGTCGCCGCGGGCCAGGCCGTTTTCGGCGAGCAGGTCGACGACCTGGCTGGCTTCGCCCAAGGTGCGCACGAACGGCACCATGATCTCGACGTTGGTCAGGCCCATCTCGTTGCGCACACGCTTCAGCGCACGGCACTCGAGCTCAAAGCAGTCGCGGAACGACTCGCTGATGTAGCGCGAGGCACCGCGGAAGCCCAGCATCGGGTTCTCTTCTTCCGGCTCGTACAGCTTGCCGCCGATCAGGTTGGCGTACTCGTTGGACTTGAAGTCCGACAGGCGCACGATGACCTTTTTCGGGTAGAAGGCTGCCGCCAGGGTGCTGATGCCCTCGACCAGCTTCTCGACATAGAAGCCGACCGGGTCGTTGTAACCGGCGATGCGCTTGTCGACGCTGTCCTTCAGGTCGGCAGGCAGGCCGGCGTAGTTCAGCAGCGCCTTGGGGTGCACGCCGATCATGCGGTTGATGATGAATTCCAGGCGCGCCAGGCCGACACCGGCGTTGGGCAGCTGGGCGAAGTCGAAGGCACGGTCCGGGTTGCCGACGTTCATCATGATCTTGAACGGCAGGTCGGGCATGGCATCGACCGAGTTCTGCTTGACGTCGAAGCCCAGCTCGCCCTCGAAGATGAAGCCGGTGTCGCCTTCGGCGCAGGATACGGTCACGCCCTGGCCGTCTTTCAGCACCTGGGTGGCGTTGCCGCAACCGACCACGGCCGGGATGCCCAGCTCACGTGCGATGATCGCCGCGTGGCAAGTGCGCCCGCCGCGGTTGGTGACGATGGCGCTGGCGCGCTTCATCACCGGCTCCCAGTCCGGGTCGGTCATGTCGGAAACCAGCACGTCGCCCGGCTGGACCTTGTCCATTTCCGAGACGTCGTGGATCACCCGGACCTTGCCGGCGCCGATGCGCTGGCCGATGGCGCGGCCTTCGACCAGGACGGTGCCCTTTTCCTTCAGCAGGTAGCGTTCCATGACATTGGCGCTGGAGCGGCTTTTCACCGTTTCAGGGCGGGCCTGGACGATATACAGCTTGCCGTCGTCACCGTCCTTGGCCCACTCGATGTCCATCGGGCGCTGGTAGTGCTGCTCGATGATCATCGCCTGCTTGGCCAGCTCGCTGACTTCGGCATCGGTCAGGCAGAAGCGCGCGCGCTCGGCGCGGTCCACTTCCACGGTCTTGACCGAACGGCCGGCCTTGGCTTCGTCGCCGTAGACCATCTTGATCGCCTTGCTGCCCAGGTTGCGGCGCAGGATGGCCGGGCGGCCTGCCTGCAAGGTGCTCTTGTGCACATAGAATTCGTCGGGGTTGACCGCACCCTGCACCACGGTCTCACCCAAGCCGTAGGCGCCAGTGATGAACACCACGTCGCGGAAGCCCGACTCGGTGTCGAGGGTGAACATGACGCCAGCGGTGCCGGTTTCCGAGCGGACCATGCGCTGCACGCCGGCCGACAGGGCGACCAGCTTGTGGTCGAAGCCCTGGTGTACGCGGTAGGCGATGGCACGGTCGTTGAACAGCGAGGCAAACACTTCCTTGGCGGCGCGGATCACGTTGTCGACGCCGCGGATGTTGAGGAAGGTTTCCTGCTGGCCGGCGAACGAGGCGTCCGGCAGGTCTTCGGCGGTGGCCGAGGAACGCACGGCCACGGCCATGTTGTCATTGCCGGCGGCCATGGCGGCGAAGGCCGCGCGGATCTCGCTGTCAAGGCGCGGCGGGAAGTCGGCTTCCATGACCCACTGGCGAATCTGCGCGCCGGTCTTGGTCAGGGCATTGATGTCATCCACGTCCAGTGCGTCGAGCGCCGCATGGATACGGTCGTTGAGACCACTCTGTTCGAGAAAATCGCGGTACGCCTGCGCCGTAGTGGCAAAGCCGCCCGGCACCGATACACCAGCACCTGCGAGGTTGCTGATCATCTCGCCCAGGGATGCGTTCTTGCCCCCCACATGCTCCACATCATGGACGCCGAGCTTATCGAGGGAAACTACGTACTCTACCAAGGTGATCTCTCCACTAACTGTGTTGGAAAAGCTCAAGGGCGCCCGCCTGCCTTCATTGACTTGGCCGGACGCTTGTGGCCTGTACATGGAAAATAAGTGAGAATGCCGACAGCCGCATTCGGCAAACCGAACTTATCATATCCAAGAAACGTCATCAGCTTAAGGCCCAGATCGCAAATGAAACGAACCGCGTTCTTCATCTCCGACGGCACCGGCATTACTGCCGAAACCCTGGGCCAGAGTCTGCTCGCTCAATTCGAGAGCATTCCTTTCAATAAATTCACTCGTCCCTACATCGATTCGCCGGACAAGGCACGCAGCATGGTCCAGCAGATCAATGCCGCGGCCGAGCGTGACGGTGTCCGCCCGATCATCTTCGACACCATCGTCAATCAGGACATCCGTGAAATCCTGGCGACCTCGAACGGCTTCATGATCGACATCTTTTCTTCGTTTTTGTCCCCACTCGAACAGGAATTGACGGCCCATTCGTCGTATTCCGTCGGTAAATCGCACTCGATTGGCGGCAATTCCAACTACATGGAGCGCATCGAGGCGGTCAACTTCGCCCTCGACAACGACGATGGCGCGCGCACCCATTACTACGACAAGGCCGACCTGATCCTGGTTGGCGTGTCGCGCTGCGGCAAGACCCCGACCTGCCTGTACATGGCCATGCAGTTCGGCATCCGGGCGGCCAACTACCCGCTGACCGAAGACGACATGGAGCGCCTGCAACTGCCGGCGGTGCTGAAAAAACACCACAACAAGCTGTTCGGCCTGACCATCGACCCCGACCGCCTGACCGCCATCCGCCACGAGCGCAAACCCAACAGCCGCTATTCAAGCTTTGCCCAGTGCGAGTTCGAAGTGCGCGAAGTAGAGAGCCTGTTCCGCCGGGAGAACATTCCACATATCAATTCCACGCATTTCTCGGTGGAAGAGATCTCGGCCAAGATCCTGGTCGAGAAAGGCGTGGAGCGCAGGTTCAAGTAAGCCTGCCCCCCGGCTTGACGCGGCCCCTGTAGGAGCGGCCTTGTGTCGCGAAAGGGCCGCAAAGCGGCCCCGGGATTTCAGCTACAGCACACCTGAAGCCGGGGCTGCGTTGCAGCCCTTTCGCGACACAAGGCCGCTCCTACAGGGGCCGCGTCAACCAACCGTACAGACCAAAAGAAAGCCCCGGCATCACTGCCGGGGCTTTCTTCTTACCGCGTCATCAGACTCAGGACGGCACCACCGTCGCCTGCCCGCTCATGGCCAGGTCGACCAGCTCGCGGTTGGCCACCGCGTACATCGCATAGTCGGTACCGGTGGCGTTGCGCAGGTCGTCGAGCATGGCGCGCCAGCGCTCCACCATCACCCGGTGCTGCTCGGCCCACAGCGCCACACGGGCGTCCATGTCTTCCGGCCCGTCGGCCATCTGTAGTACCGAGATGGTGATTGCCCGCTGCTGCAGGTCGATGTCGTCGCGGAAAGCTTCGCGGGCCAGCGCCTGCCAGTTGTTCTCCACCGGCAGGTTGCTGATCTCCTGCAGGTACCAGGTCAGGTCCAGCGCGCTGCCCACGGCGAAGAACGCCTTGGCCACCTGCGCCGGGTCATGCCCGGTAACGTCAGCCGCCTCGATGATCGGCAGCAGGGTGTACAGGTGGCTGGTACCGGCCACCATGCGCGCCAGCAGCTCCGGCACCCCAGCCTCGACGAAGCCCTGGTAACGCACCATCCAGCGCTCGCGGGTCGGCCCTTCGAGCAGCTCGTCGAGCTTGAGCCCCAGCTGCGCGATCTTCGGCCCGAAGTGCGCGGCGTCGCGCCCGGCGTCCTGCTCGTTGCGGCGGCTGCGCAGGAACCAGCGGGTAGCCCGGCGGCCCAGGCGCATCAGCTCGTCCATCAGGGTCAGCTGGACTTCCGCCGGCACCTGGTAGTCGAGCGCCTCGATCTGGCGGAACCAGTGCGGCAAGTGGAAGATGTCGCGCACGATCACATAGGCCCCGGCCACGTTGGCCGGGCTCATGCCGGTCGACTCCTTCAGGCGCTGGACGAAGGTGATGCCCATGTTGTTGACCAGGTCGTTGGCGATCTGGGTGCTGACGATCTCGCGCTTCAGGCGGTGGCGGCGCATGGCCTCGGCGAACTTGCTGACCAGCGACGGCGGGAAGGCAGTTTCCATGTCGCGGGTCAGGTAGTCGTCGTCCGGCACCAGCGACTTGAGCAGTTGCTCCTTGAGGTCGATCTTGCTGTACGAGATCAATACCGACAGTTCGGCGCGGGTCAGGCCCTGGCCTGCGGCCAGGCGTTCGGCCAGCTGCTCTTCGGACGGCAGGAACTCGATGGCGCGGTCCAGCTTGCCACGGGCTTCGAGGTCGGCCATCAGGCGCTTGTACTCGGCAATCCGCTCGCGGGCGCGGCGGGCCGCCAGCGACAGCGCCTGGGTCTGCTTGTAGTTGTTGCCCAGCACCAGGCCGGCCACTTCGTCGGTCATGCTGCCCAGCAGCTGGTTGCGCTGCTTCTCGGTCATGTCGCCACCCTGCACCACTTCATTGAGCAGGATCTTGATATTGACTTCGTGGTCGGAGCAGTCCACGCCGCCGGCGTTGTCGATGAAGTCGGTGTTGGTGGCGCCGCCGTTGAGGCCGAATTCGACCCGGCCGAGCTGGGTCATGCCCAGGTTGCCGCCCTCGCCCACCACCTTGCAGCGCAGTTCGTTGCCGTTGACCCGCAGCGCATCGTTGGCCTTGTCGCCGACATCGGCGTGGCTTTCGGTGCTGGCCTTGACGTAGGTACCGATGCCACCGTTCCACAGCAAGTCCACCGGTGCCTTGAGCAGCGCGTTGAGCAGCTCGGTCGGGGTCAGGCGGTCGGCTTCGATGGCGAAGCGCTCTTTCATCTGCGGGCTGATGGCGATGCTCTTGGCACTGCGCGGGAAGATCCCGCCGCCTTCGGACATGATGCTGGTGTCGTAGTCGCTCCAGGCCGAACGCGGCAGGTCGAACAGGCGCTTGCGCTCGGCAAAGCTGGAGGCCGGCTCCGGGTTCGGGTCGATGAAGATGTGCAGGTGGTTGAAGGCAGCCACCAGCTGCAGCTTGTCGGACATCAGCAGGCCGTTGCCGAACACGTCGCCAGCCATGTCGCCGATGCCGATCACGGTGATCGGGTCTTCCTGCACATTGATGCCGCGCTCGCGGAAGTGGCGCTGCACGCCGACCCAGGCGCCGCGTGCGGTAATGCCCATCTTCTTGTGGTCGTAACCGGCCGAACCGCCCGAGGCGAAGGCGTCACCCAGCCAGAAGCCGTAGTCGATGGCGATGCCGTTGGCGATGTCGGAGAAGGTCGCGGTGCCCTTGTCGGCCGCCACCACCAGGTACGGGTCGTCATCATCGTGGCGCACCACGTTGGCCGGCGGCACCACGCCACCGTCCTTGAGGTTGTCGGTGATGTCGAGCAGGCCGGAAATGAAGATGCGGTAGCACGCCACGCCTTCGGCAGCGATCTCGTCGCGGCTGCCACCCAGCGGCAGGCGGCGCGGCAGGAAGCCGCCCTTGGCACCGACCGGCACGATCACCGAGTTCTTCACCTGCTGGGCTTTCACCAGGCCCAGCACCTCGGTGCGGAAGTCTTCCTCGCGGTCCGACCAGCGCAGGCCGCCGCGGGCCACGTTGCCAAAGCGCAAGTGCACGCCCTCGACCCGCGGCGAGTAGACGAAGATCTCGAACTTGGGCACCGGCTTGGGCAGCTCGGGGATCAGCTTGGGGTTGAACTTGAAGCTGAAGTACGACTTGTTCTGGCCGTTGGCATCCGGCTGGTAGAAGTTGGTGCGCAGGGTGGCCTTGATCAGGTCCAGGTAGCGGCGCAGGATGCGGTCTTCGTTGAGCACCTGCACATCGTCCAGCGCGGTCAGGATGGCCTGCTCCAGGCGCTGCTGCTTGTCGTCCAGGTCTTCCTGGGTGAGCTTGCGCGCCAGGTAGAAGCGGGTCTTGAACAACCGGGTCAGCTCGCGTGCGATGTCGGTGTGGTTGTTCAGGGTGCTGGCGATATAGCCCAGGTCGAAGCCCAGGCGGATCTGCTTCAGGTAACGGGCGTAGGCGCGCAGCAGCGCCACGTCACGCCATGGCAGGCCGGCGGTCAGCACCAGGCGGTTGAAGGCGTCGTTCTCGGCATCGCCACGGACGATATGGATGAAGGCGTCCTGGAGGATGTCGTTGAGCTGCTGGATATCCAGGCTCAGGCCTTCGCTGTAGGTGAAGGCGAAGTCGTGGATCCAGTACTCACGGCCGCTGGCATGGCGCAGCCGGTAGGGGAACTCGCCGAGCACGCGCAGGCCGAGGTTCTCCAGGATTGGCAGCACATCGGACAACGCCAGCGGTGTATCGGCGTGGTACAGCTTGCAATGCAGGATGCGTTCGCCGACCTGGGTCAGCGGCTGGTAGAAGCTCATCGCCAGGGGCTTGCTTTCCGACAGGTTCAGCACGTGCTGCAGGTCGACCACCGCCGAGTGCGCGGCAAAGCGCTCGCGGTAGCCAGCCGGAAAGCCTTTGGGGAAGTCGGCGAGAATGTTGGTGCCCTGGGCTTCGCCGAAGTTCTCGATCACCAGCGCGGAGTAGTCGTCGTGCCAGGAGCGGCAGGCCTGGATCACTTCGCGCTCCAGCTGCTGCGGGTCGATGTCGATGCGATTCTTCGGGTCTACCCGCAGGATCAGCTGCACGCGTGCCAGCACCGACTCGGAGAAGAAGGTCCAGAACTCGCAGTCGCTGGCCTTCAGGCGCTCCATCAGGACCTGCTGGATCTTCTGTCGCACTTCGGTGGAGTAGATTTCCCGCGGTACATAGGCCAGGCAGTAGCAGAAGCGACCGTACGGGTCCTTGCGCAGGAACACGCGGATCTTGTTGCGCTCCTGGATCTGCACGATCGACATGACGGTGCTGAACAGCTCGTCGACCGGTGTCTGGAACAGGTCGTCACGCGGCAGCACTTCCAGCACCTGGGCCAGTTCCTTGCCCAGGTGCGCCTTGGGGTCGAAGCCCGAGCGGCGCTCGACTTCGTTGACCTTGACCCGGATATAGGGGATGGCATGCACGCTTTCGCCATACACCGACGAGGTGTACAGGCCCATGAAGCGGTGTTCCTTGATGACCTTGCCGTCGGCGTCCAGCTGGCGGATCGACACGTAGTCCGGGTAGGCCGGGCGGTGTACGCGGCTGGGCAGCGCGGCCTTGGCGAACGACAGCAGCAGTGGCTCGTTGAGGTAGGCCACGGCGTAGTCTTCGATGCGCAGCTCGTCGCTGGTCAGGCCCACGCGCAGGCGGCGTGGCAGGCCGAGGAACGACTGCTCGTCGTAGACCATCTGGCCGCCATCGGCGCCACCCTGGACGGTAAATTCTTCATAGCCGAGGAAGGTGAAGTGGTTGTCCAGCAGCCACTCGAGGAACGCCTTGACCTCGGCCTTCTCGTGCTGCGCCGGGGCAAAGGCGGTCTGTTCCACCTCCGCCACCACCTGGCGCAGCTTGGCCTTCATCGGTTCGAAGTCGGCCACCACCACGCGCACCTCGGCCAGCACCTGCTCGATCTCGCGGGCCAGCACGGTCAGCTCGGCGGCATTGGCGCAACGGTCGATTTCCAGGTACATCAGCGATTCATGGCGCACGCCCTCGCCCTGGGTACCCTTGGGCAGCAGTTCGAGCAATTCGCCCTTGGCGCCACGGCGCACGCTGAGCACGGTGGTCTGCAGGGTGTGGATGCTGTAGCCACGGCGGTTGAGTTCGGTACGCACCGAGTCGACCAGGAACGGCAGGTCGTGGTGCAGCACCTCGACCACCGAGTGGGTCGACTGCCAGCCATTGCGTTCGTAATCGGGGTTGTAGACCCGCACCTGCGGGTACTCGGGGTCGAAACGTTCGATGATACGCCAGGCTGAAAGGGTGCAGCCGGCCAGGTCGGAAAGCCTGCGCTGGGTGAGTTCGTCCAGAGAGATGATGCCGAAGAACTGCTCGGCGAACAGCGCCACTTGTGGCAGGGACTGTTCGCTGATGTGCTGCGCCAGGGCCGCTTGCAGTTGATGCTGGAAGTCGGCTTTGCTGGCTGCGGTGAAGAACGCCATCTGTGGTACTCCGCTTGGGCTTTGTAATAGTTGAAGCGTCGCTGCGTGCGCCATGTACGGATCAACGATAGCCAACCCGTGGCAAGGCGGACGGTAAAACCAGACGTTGAACGTGCGCAGGCACGCCCAGGGCTCGCCGAAGCTTACCGACTGATCGGTCATTCAGGCTTGCAGCGCTGCGACAATTTCGGTCAAGGGGCGGTAACTTTACGTTTATGCCTGCTGACAAGACTGTCAGAATTCCCTTCCGTTTCCTTTGATCCGAGCCTTGTCCATGCAAATCAATACTGCCCTGCTGTTCGCCACCCCTTGCGATGACGAGGAAGACAACATGGCGACCCTGTGCTGTCACAGCGACAAGGGCCAGATGTTCCTGCTGACCCGCTACCCGGACGAAGACACCGTCGACCTGACCCTGGACGACGAACCGTCGACGCTGGATGGGTTGAAAGTGACCTTGAGCGCCAAGCGCCTGCTGATCGAAGTGGCGGCCGGCGACCGCGATGCGCTGAAGGGGGATGAAACGCTGGAGATCAACCTGACCAGCGAGCTGAGCGACCTGGATGAGGTGAAGCAGACCCTGGAGAACATCCTGGCCGGGACCGGCACCTTCGTCTGCGAGCTGTAGGCCCAAACCAGGCGTGCTCAGTGTTTGTGTGTGTGTAGGAGCGGCCTTGTGTCGCGATGGGCCGCAACGCGGCCCCGGGATCTGGATGCCGCAAAGATTGCCGGGGCCGCGTTGCGGCCCATCGCGACACAAGGCCGCTCCTACATGAAAAGCGAGCCTGGCGTCAGGCCAAGGCCGCCTGCATTTCCTGCGCCTGCACCCGCAACGCCTCACAGAACGGCTCCACCGCCGCCGACGCTGGCCGGTGGTCCGGGCGTATCAACATCACCTGGTACGGCACCGATACCCGCAACCGGCGGATCGGCAAGCCACCCTGCGCCGCCTCCAGCCCGCTCAGCGGGTTGATGATCGCCACCCCGAGGCCTTGCCTGACCATGGCGCACACCGAAGCGGCACTGGTGGTCTCGATGACCGTGCGGCGGTTGACCCCCGCCGCCCGGAAGTGCTGGTCCAGGCGCTGCCGGTAGGTGTCCAGGCTGGCCAGGTTGATGAAGTCGACCTCGTGGAAATCGCTCAGCTCCAGTTCGGCCTTGGCCTGCAACGGATGCCCCTCGGGCAGCACGCAGACCATGTTGGCGCTGAACAACAATTCGCCGTAGGCGCCGCGTGGTATCTGCTCGACCTCGGTCAGGCCCAGGTCATGCTGCTGGGCGACCAGCGACTCCTCCAGCAACGGTGACTCCTGCGCCAGGATGCTCACGCTCACGCCCCGGTGCTGCTGATGAAAACGCTGGCACGCCTTGGGCAACAAGGTCTGGGAAAACAGCGGCAAGCACGTGATGGCCAGCCGGCCTTGCTCGAAATTGCGAATGGCCTGGGCAAAGCGCTCGATCCGCTCCAGCCCGAGGTAGGCGCGCTCCACCTCCTCGATCAACAGCAACGCCTGGGCCGTGGCCACCAGGCGCCCGGCCTCGCGCTCGAACAGGTTCAGCCCAGTCACCTGCTCCAACCGCGCCAGTTCACGGCTGACGGTGGGCTGCGAGGTGAACAGCAGGCGCGCTGCACCGGTGACACTGCCAGCGGCCATGATGGCGCGGAACACTTCAATATGGCGAACAGAGAGTTTCACGGCAGTCCCAAGAAAGTGGCGGAGGGTATATCAGATATGAATGATCAACAGAAAAATAGCTATTTTTCTGAATTTCCACTTTGGCTCATCCTCGAACCCTTCCTTATATGAGTAGCGCCACCATGACCGCACCCTTCCCCCTCCTGGCCGAGGCGGCCCGCCGTCACGGCACGCCGCTGTGGGCCTACGACGCCAGCACCATCGCCGCACGGGTCGAACAACTGAAAGTGTTCGACACCGTGCGCTTCGCCCAGAAGGCCAACCCCAACCTGCACGTGCTGCGGCTGATGCGCGCCCACGGCCTGGTGCTGGACGCGGTATCGCTGGGCGAGATGGAGCGGGCCTTCGCTGCCGGTGCGAGCGTGGATGGCGACCCCCCCGGCGTGGTCCTGACCTGCGATGCGCTGGACCGGCCGACCCTGGAGCGGGTGGTGGCGTCGAAGATCGAGGTCAACGCCGGCTCCATCGACATGCTGCGCCAGTTGGGGGAACGCTCCCCCGGCCACCGCGTGTGGCTGCGCATCAACCCCGGTTTCGGCCATGGCCACAGCCGCAAGACCAACACCGGTGGCGAGAACAGCAAGCACGGCATCTGGCACGAACAGCTGGACGAGGCGCTGGCCTGCGTCAAGGCTCACGGCCTGCACCTGGTGGGTGTGCATATGCACATCGGCTCCGGCGTGGACTACCAGCACCTGGAACAGGTGGCCAGGGCGATGATCGAGCTGGTTGGCCGGCTGGGCGTGGACATCGAAGCGTTCTCCATCGGCGGCGGGCTTTCCACCCCGTATCGCAGCAGCGACACGCCGGTCGACCTGCAGCGCTACGCCCGCACCTGGGCCGTGGCGCGCCAGGAAATCGAAGCCATGCTGGGCCATCCGGTACGCATGGAGATCGAGCCCGGGCGCTTCCTGGTGGCGGAATCGGGCTACCTGGTGGCCGAAGTACGGGCCGTGAAGCAGGCCGGCCGCAATACCTTCGTCATGATCGACGCCGGCTTCAACGACCTGATGCGCCCGGCCATGTATGGCGCCTACCACCGCATGACCCTGCTCGACGCCAATGGCCAGCCGGTGGACCGCCCACGCCAGCCAACCGTGGTGGCCGGGCCGCTGTGCGAGTCGGGTGACGTGTTTACCCAGGATGACCAGGAACTGACCCCGCACGACCTGCCCCAGGCACAGGTGGGCGACCTGCTGGTGATCCACGACGCCGGCGCTTACGGGGCATCGATGTCGTCGAACTACAACAGCCGGCCACTGTTGCCGGAATTGCTCATCGAGGAAGGCGCGTTGCGGATGATCCGCCGCCGGCAGACCGTGCAGGACTTGCTGAACCTGGAGTGACAGGCAGCGTAACCTGCAGCGTCGGGGGGCTCTGTTAAACTGCCCCTCTTTCATTTTGCCGACAGGGCAAGGCATGAACCCGACGCGCTATGCCCGTGTGGCAAAGGACCTGATGCAAGGCATCACCAGCGGCCGTTACCCGGTGGGCAGCCTGCTGCCCACCGAGCTCGAACTGTGCGACCTGTACGATGTCAGCCGGCATACGGTGCGCGCGGCCATCGACCAGTTGCTCGACCAGGGGCTGGTGTCGCGCCGCAAGCGCGTGGGCACCCGGGTCGAGGCCAGCAGCCCGCGTGGCGGCTATTGCCAGTCGCTGGCCAGCGTGGCGGAGCTGGTGCAACTCGGGCAAAACCAGCAGCGGCAAATACAGGACGTGCGCCAATTCGTCGCCGACCTGAGCGAGGCCGAGCGGTTGGGCCTGGTACCGGGTGAGCACTATCTCTGCGTGTCGAGCATCCGTGTCGACCGCGTGCACGATAGCTTGCCGCAGTGCTGGAGCGAGGTTTATCTCCCGCGGGACTACACCGAGGTCATCGAACTGGCCCGCGAACACCCCGACCAAGTGATTGCAGGGCTGATCGAGCAACGCTACGGCCGGGCCATCGCGCTGGTCGAGCAGCAGGTGCGGGCGGTCTTGCTGACTGCGCCGATCGCCCAGGCGCTGAAGGCCGAGGCGGGTTCACCTGGGCTGCGGATCATCCGCCACTACCGTGAGGAAAACGGCGACCTGATGGCGGTATCCGAGACCGTGCATCCGGGCGACCGCTTTACCCTGGTTACCCAACTGCGTCGGGATCGTCCAGCGGGTTGAACCCATCATCGCGGTGCTCTCGAAGCAATACGCACCAGTTTCTGCAGGTTAAGTCGAGGCCAACAGGCATGGCAGTAGAAAGCACACGAATGCTAACGGTAGGGGAAGTGGCCAGGCGCAGCGGCGTGGCCGTGTCTGCGCTGCATTTCTACGAAACCAAGGGGTTGATTGCCAGCACCCGAACGGCAGGCAACCAGCGCCGCTATCCCGCGCTGGTGCTGCGAACATTGGCGATCATCAAGGTGGCGCAGCGCACCGGCATTCCCTTGGAAGAAATCAGGCAGGCGTTCAGCCGCTATCCGCCGAACAGCAAGCTGACGGCGGCGCAATGGGGGGAAATGTCCACCGCCTGGCGCGAAGACCTGAATGCGCGCATCCGTACGCTGGAGGCGTTGCGCGACAGCCTGGACAATTGCATTGGTTGCGGCTGCCTGTCGCTGGAGGAGTGCCCGCTGCGCAACCCTGAGGATGTGTTGGGCAAGCAAGGCACCGGTGGGCGGATTCTGGAGAGCAAGGCCCGATAAGGCATGCGCCCCGACAAGGCGTGCCCTGAAACAGGCAGCGCGGTGGATGGCACCGGCTGTGCCGGTGATCGCGGATGAATCCGCTCCTACCAGGTGCAGCCTCAACCTGAAGCCGTTCACCCTTGTAGGAGCGGATTCATCCGCGATGCAGGCGACGCGGTTCGCGGCTGAAGCCCGGCCCCTTACCAGATGGCGATATCGTAGGTCAGATAAAGGCGATTACTGTCCCGCCCCCGAGCAAAATCCGAACGGTAGACATAATTGCGCAACTTCACCCCCAGGCCTTTCAACGGCCCGTCCTGCACTACATAGGCAAGCTCGGCGTCACGCTCCCACTCCTTGATCCCCTCGCTACCGGAGCGGCCATTGTCGCCACTCAGGTAGCGCGTCATGAAGGTCAGCCCAGGCACACCAGCGGCGGCAAAGTTGTAGGCGTAGCTGGCCATCCAGGTCTTCTCCTCTTCCTCGATGAACTTGCCGATACCGACGTTGCTGAACGAATACACCGTCGCACCACTGATATATGGCAACCCCGCGTCGCCATCGAGCACCTGGTAGCCAGCACCAACGGTATGGCCGGAATGGGCATAGGCCAGCTGCCCGCTGAACATGTCGTTGTCGATGGCGCCACCGTAGGCCGCCCCGCTGTCACGGCTCTTGAAATAGCGCAGGTCGGTGGTCAGCACCCCGCCGGCCAACGGCAGGTCGTGGACCAGCCCGGCGAAATCCTGGCGATAGAAATCCTCGAGCTGGCCATGGTAGTAGCTCAGGCGCAGTTGTTTGTTAACGGCATAATCAGCACCAGCGAAGTTGAAATCACCTGACTTGTCGCCGCCATAACCGTCCAGGTAAAGGCCTGTGCTGTCGGAGGAATCACGCTGCTTGAAGCGGTCCAGGTGGGCAGCAGTCAAGGCCAGCCCGTCGATGTCGGTACTGGTCAGCTGCGTGCCCTGGTAGGTCTGCGGCAGCAACCGCGCATCGTTGTACACCAGCAACGGCGTCTTCGGCAGCAAGGTGCCGTGCTTGACCACGGTCTGGCCGAGGCGCGCCTTGGCGGTCACCCCCGCGCTGGCGAACTCGTCCGCAGCGCGGCCGTCGTCATGCACCGGCAGCAGCCCGGTGCCACTGCGCCCACGACCGGAATCGAGGCGTACGCCCCACAGGCCAAGGGCATCCAGCCCCACGCCCAGGGTGCCGTTGGTAAAGCCCGACTGGTAGTCGAGCAAAAAGCCTTGCGCCCACTCTACCCGCTCGCTCTTGGCATTGGCCGCGGCGCGCGCGCTCATGCCCTGCTCGTCACGGAAATTCTCGTTGAAATAGACATTGCGCAATTGCAGCTTGAGCTTGCTGTCATCGACGAAACCAGCGGCGCCGGCAACAGGCAGCCAGCCGCACAGCAGGCCACAGGTGGCCCCACGGAACACAGCTCGGGACATGATCGGTACTCTGTTGTTGTTTTCAGAATGAGTAGTGGCGGGCGCCTGGCAGCGCCCGGTAACGCTTAGACGAAGAAGGACAAGGCCCCGGTGAGCAATGCCAGCGCGGTGATCACCAGCGAGGTGAGCACCGCCCATTTCACCGTGGCTTTCTGGAAGTCGCCGATATCCCGGTCGACCATGCCCACCAGCAGCAGGGTCGACGCCACCAGTGGGCTCATCAGGTGCACTGGCTGGCCCAGCACCGAGGCGCGGGCGATTTCCACCGGGTCGATGCCATAGGCCGCCGCGGCATTGGCCAGGATCGGCACTACGCCGAAGTAGTAGGCGTCGTTGGACAGCACGAAGGTCAGCGGCATGCTGGTCAGCGCCACCACCAGCGGGAACCAGTGGCTCCAGGCTTCAGGGATCCAGTCCACCAGGGTTTGCGCCAGCGCATCGACCATCTTGGTGCCAGAGAAAATACCGGCGAAGATGCCCGCGGCGAACACCAGCAGCACCACGGTCATCGCATTGCCCGAATGAGCGAGGATGCGTTCCTTCTGCAGCTCCAACTGCGGGTAGTTGATCATCAGCGCGGCGACGAAACCGATCATGAACAGGATGGCGGCGTGCATCAGCCCGAGCACCAGCGCGGTCATCACGGCAATCACCAGCACCAGGTTCACATAGGCAAGGCGCGGGCGCTTGTGCGGGCTATCGCCGAGGATTTCCTTGATGTAGCAGTTGCCACCACCGGACTCCAGCGCGATGTTGCCGATACGCCGGCGTTCGGCGCGGCCCAGCAGGAAGGCGGTGAACACCACCCACGCGGCGCCACCGATGACGGTGGGCAACATCGGGATGAAGTATTCGGTGGCATCCAGCCCCAGCGCGGCAATGGCACGCGTGGCCGGGCCACCCCAGGGGCTCATGCCGCTCATGATGCTCAGCGACAACATCGACACGGTGGCCAGGATCATCGGGTTCATGCCAATGCGCTTGTACAGCGGCAGCATGGCGGCACAGGTGATCATGTAGGTGGTGGTGCCATCACCGTCCAGCGCCACCAGCAGCGACAGCAGTGCGGTGCCGATGGCGATCTTGACCGGGTCGCCGTTCACCCGCTTGAGGATCTTGCGGATCAGCGGGTCGAACAGCCCGGCGTCGATCATCAGGCCGAAAAACAGGATGGCGAACAGCAGCAATGCAGCAGACGGTGCAACCATTTTCAGCCCGTCGAGCATCATCTTGCCCAGCTCGGGGGCAAAGCCGCCGATCAGGGCGAAGACGATCGGCACGACGGTCAGTGCAACGATCGGAGACAGGCGTTTACTCATGATCAGGTAGGTGAAGGTCACCACCATGATCAGGCCCAGAAGTGCGAGCATGGTTTGTTCTCTTGTTGTTATTTTTCCAGTGTGGCCGAGCGCAGCGCAGACGGCCCCCTACCCCACCCGGCAAAAGCGGGTGGGGGGATTGGTCGACAAGGGTTCAGGGCACCGCAGTTCAGCCGTGACGACGCGGCTCGGCAGTCCATTCAGGTGTTTGCGCAACCGGGCCGGGCAGCGGTTCGCCGTCCAGGCGGCTGAGCAGGGTCTGGCGGTCGCAGGCGTTTTCCGACAGCGACACCACCACCGTTGCCACTGCGTTGCTGGCAAGGCTGGTCAGGGCACGGGCTTCCGACATGAAGCGGTCGATGCCGATCAGCAGGGCCAGGCCGGCCAGGGGGATATCGTGGATCACGGTCAGGGTCGAAGCCAGCGCCACGAAGCCGCTGCCGGTCACGCCGGCGGCGCCCTTGGACGACAGCAGCATGATCGCCAGCATGGTGACCACCTGGCCCAGGCTCAGGTCGATGTTGCAGGCCTGGGCGATGAACACCGCCGCCAGCGACAGGTAGATGGCGGTACCGTCCAGGTTGAACGAGTAGCCGGTGGGCAACACCAGGCCGACCACGCCCTTCTTGCAGCCCAGCTTCTCCAGTTTCTCGAGCATGCGCGGCAGCACCGGCTCGGTCGATGACGTGCCCAGCACCACCAGGAACTCTTCGCGGAAGTAGCGCAGCAGCTTCCACAGGCTGAAGCCATGGGCACGGCAGATGCCGCCCAGCACGACCAGCACGAAGAACGCGCAGGCGATGTACAGCGTGCCCACCAGCTTGGCCAGCGAGCCGAGCGAGGTGATGCCGTACTGGCCGACGGTGAACGCCAGCGCACCAAAGGCACCGATCGGGGCAAACCGCATCAGGTAGCCGAAGATACGGAACACCATGGTCGAGGCCGACTCCAGCACATCCAGGACCGGCTTGCCCTTCTCGCCCATCGACGACAGGGCAAAACCGCTGAGCACGGCAATGAACAGCACCGGCAGCACTTCACCCTTGTTGAAGGCACCGATGAAGGTGTCCGGGATGATGTGCATGAAGAAGTCCACCACGCTCAGCTTGGCCGCCGACGCGGTGTACTGGCTCAGGCCTGCGGTGCTCAGGGTGGCCGGGTCGATGTTCATGCCGACGCCGGGCTTGAACAGGTACACCGCCGCCAGGCCGATCACCAGGCTGACCACGGTCAGCCCCAGGAACAGCAGCAGGGTCTTGCTCATCAGGCGCCCCAGGGAGCGCTTGTCGGTCATGCCGGCGATGCCGGTGACGATGGTGCAGAACACCACCGGGGCGATCATCATCTTGATCAGCTTGATGAACGCATCACCCAGCGGCTTCAGGGCCACTGCCTGTTGCGCCCAGAAATGGCCGACCACCACGCCCAGCAGGACGGCGCAGAGGATCTGGAAGTACAGCGATTTGGCGAGTTTCATGTGGCATCACCCATTGTTGAAATTGTGCGGATGCGCTGGTTGCGATTGTGCAGGTCTGGATAACGCCTGGGCTTACCCCGCCAACCTGCGGAATGTAGGGGCGTAGACGAACCCTGAGAAGAGCCGCCGGGCGGTTCGCACCACCGAGGCCTGGATCGTCTTGCCATCGGCACCGCTGCGCGACAGCGCGACATCGATGCCGCCGCTCGGGTGTTCCAGGCGCACCTCGGTGAGTTGCCCGGCACCCTCGCCCAGCAGGTCGCCGATCACCGTACCGGGGCTGACGCAGGCAGTCGCCAGCCCTACCGCGCCGGTGATGGCCAGGGCGCGATGGCAGTTGTGCGGCATGAAGTAGCGAACCTGCACGGTGCCGTCGTAGCGCGGTTTGGACACCAGCACCGGCTTGGGAATCACCATGCCACTGACATCCCCCAGGCCCATGGCCTTGCCGGCCTTCAGGCGCAACGCCTCGAGGCGTGCGAGCAGCGCGCCGTTGGCGTCGAGTTCAGCCGGGGTTTCCGCGCCGCTGACCCCCAGTTCGCTGGCCTGCACCACCATCATTGGCATGGCCATGTCGATGCAGGTGACCGGCACACCATCGATCACATCCTTGGCCTGGCCGGTGGGGAACAGCTTGCCGGTCTTGCTGCCGACCGCATCGAGGAAGGTCAGGTGCACCGGGGCGGCAGTGCCCGGTACGCCGTCGATCGCCGTACGGCCTTCGTAGCGCACGATACCGCCGGGGGTTTCCACCAGCGAATTGACGAAGGTGCCAGTGTTGAGGTTGCGAATACGCACCAACGTCTTGCCGTCCTGGCCTTTGACCAGGCCTTGCTCGATGGCGAACGGGCCCACGGCGCACAGCATGTTGCCGCAGTTCGGGGCTGTGTCGACCCGGCGTTGGGCGACCATGACCTGGACGAACAGGTAGTCGACGTCGGCGTCGGCATGCAACGACGGGCTGATGATGGCGACCTTGCTGGTCTGCGGGCTGCCGCCACCAATGCCGTCGATTTCCAGTTCGTGGCCGGAGCCCATCAGGTTGATCAGCAATTCGTCGCGCTCGACCACATTGGCAGGCAGGTCCCAGGCGTGGAAGAACGGCCCCTTGGAGGTGCCACCGCGCATGAGTACGCAAGGAATTCGTTGCATGATTTCGCACTCTTGTTGATCAATGGACATCATTGATGCTGTGGGCAAAAGAGTGACAGGGATGGATAAATCAATCCAATGCAAATATCGTAGTCATTATTGCCTTTCACAAAACAATCCTCCGTCGCACGGGCTGTGGTTTATTTATGGAATATGAGCTGCAAGACATCCGATCTTTCGTGAAAATCGCCGAACTCGGCAGCTTCCATGAAGCCGCCGAAGCACTGCACTTGTCGCAACCGGCCCTGAGTCGGCGGATCAAGAAGCTGGAAGAAGGGCTGGGTACATCGTTGCTGGAACGCACCACCCGTCGGGTCAGCCTGACCAGTGTCGGGCGCGACTTCCTGCCCAAGGCCAGGCGGCTGCTGGATGATTTCGAGGACTCGATCCTCAGCATCCGCGAACTGGCAGAGCGCCAGACCGGCCAGGTCACCCTCGCCTGCATTCCCACGGCCGCGTTCTACTTCCTGCCGTCGGTGATTCGCGACTACAACGAGCAGTACCCGAAAATCCGTATCCGCCTGCTCGACCTCAGCGCCAATGATGGGCTGGAAGCCGTGCTGCGCGGCGAAGCCGACTTCGGCATCAACATGATGAGCGGGCAACACCCGGACATCGAATTCGTCTCGCTGGTGCAGGAGCACTTTGTCCTGGCCTGCCGGCGTGACCACAAACTGGCGGGGCGTGAGGCCGTTACCTGGGCCGAGCTTGCCGACTACCGGCTGATCGGCGTTGGCCGCCTGAGCGGCAACCGCATGCTGCTCGACCATGCCCTCTCCGGCCTCAACCTGCGCCCCAAGTGGTTCTACGAGGTGCAGCACCTGTCCACCTCGCTGGGGATGGTCGAGGCCGGGCTGGGGGTATCCGCCATGCCCAGCCTGGCCATGCCCAGTGCCGACCACCCGACGCTGGTCAGCGTGCCGCTGATCGAACCCCAGGTAACGCGCACCCTGGGCCTGGTGTACCGCCGCGGCGCGTCGCTGTCGCCTGCCGCGGAAAAGTTCGTTTCGATCCTCCTGGAAAAGTGGCCCAACCGCTGAACGAGGGCGGCCACCAGGCCGATGCCCAACCCGGAAAAACACCAGCGTCGTGCCCATGCTTCAGTCCCCACCCAGGCCATGCGGGTCGGGCCGGCGTTTCTCGATGGCGAACTTCAGCAACGCGGCGCTGCGGAACAGGCCGTGGGCGAACTTGCCGTACGGCAGCGTGAGGAACAGCGCCATCACCGTGCCCAGGTGGATGGCCAGCAGAATGGCCATGGCCCCGCTGTCACGCAGCGCCAGCAGTGCCAGCCCGGTGACGCTGACCAGCAACAGCAGCAGGATGAACGCCCGGTCCATCGGCCTTTGCCGAGCATCGCCGTGTTCCGGCGCCCGGCGCAGGTTCAGCGCCAGCAGCCCGACCGGGCCGATGACCAGGCCACCCCCACCGACCGTGCCCAGCAGCACCGGCAGGCTCAGCACCGGGTAAGGCGCTGCCAGGCCGAGCAGGTAGTGATAACCGGTGGCGACCAGCGTGGCCGCGAAGCACAGCAGGAAGCCGTAGAAGGTCAGATGATGGAAGCGCCGACGCCAGAGCGTGTAGCGATCGTCCTCATTGTTGCAACCCTGGCCATGACCTCCGTCGAGGTACTTGAGTGTCAGTACTGCCGCCGAAGCCTCGAGCACAGCGCCATCGACCGGCGCTGCCTGGCGCTCGGCGGGCGATACCTGGCGCCAGAAGCGCCGCACCGCCACCGCCAGCGCCACGCCGGCAAGGCTGAAGACGCTACCGAACAACAGCGCCAGGGTGTTGTGCGGGAACACCGCATAGAAGTCACCCGCCAACCGACCCGGCAGCAAGGTGCCATTGACCACCAGGGCCAGCAGCAAGAACAGCGACAGCGCCACGGCCAGCGCGCCGGCGACATAGGCACCATTGTGCCGGTACAACCGGCCGAACGCCGCCGGCCAGGCATAGTCGGCGTAGGTCTGGCCGCGCACCTTGGCCATGGCCTGTGGCACGTTGACGGCGAACTCATGGGGCGCGGCATACTGGCAGGCGTGCAGGCAGGCACCGCAGTTGTGGCACAGGTTGGCCAGGTAATGAATATCGGCCTTGCCGAAGGTCAGCCGGCGGGTCATCGCCGGGAACACGGCGCAAAACCCTTCACAATAGCGACAGGCGTTGCAGATGCTCATCTGCCGCTGCACGTCCTGCTCGTCCAGGTTCAGCAACGGGATCAGTTCGGGGCCGCTTGCGGCAGGCTGGTACTGGCGGGGTTCAGGCAGTTGCGCGGTCATGGCGGGCCTCGTCTGGGGATGAAATGCGCTCGGCAGCGGCAGCGGCGCGGGTGCCGGCAATACGGCCGAAGGCGGTGCCGATGGACATGCCGACCCCGGCGGTGTAGCCCTTGCCGAGTACGTTGCCGGCCATCATTTCACCGGCCACGAACAGGTTCGGGCTGCGCCGACCGGCGAAGTGCACGGCGGCGCTCTCGTCGGTGCGCAGGCCCAGGTAGGTGAAGGTGACACCAGGGCGCAACGGGTAGCCGTAGAAAGGTGGCGTATCGATAGGCAGGGCCCAGTGGCTCTTGGCCGGGGTGATACCGACGGTGTGGCAGTCGTCCAGCCGGGTATGGTCGAAGGTGCCGGGCTGGCAGGCGCGGTTGTAGGCCTGCACGCTGTCCACGAAGGCCGCCGGCGGCAGCCCAAGCAGGCCCGCCAGTTCTTCCAGGGTATTGGCGGCGGTGCCCGGAAACACCGGCGGCATGAACCGGCCCAGGGCCTTCTGGTCGATGATGGAAAACCCGACCTGGCCCGGCTGATGGGCCACCAGGCGCCCCCAGATCGCGTAGCGTTTGGGCCAGAAGTCTTCGCCCTCATCGTAGAAGCGCCGCCCGTCGCGATTGACCACCACCCCCAGCGACACGCAGTCGATGCGGGTGCAGATGCCGCCGTCGTACAGCGGCGCGCGGGCATCGATGGCCACCATGTGTGCCTGGGTCGGGTCACCGATGGTGTCGGCGCCCAGGTCGATCATGCGCCGCAGCAGCACGCCGTCATTGAAGCGGGTACCACGCACCAGGAAGTTGTCCGCCGGCCATTCGCCGCGTTGGTTCTGCCCCCAGGCCTCACGCAGCCAGCTGCGGTTGGATTCGAAGCCACCGGCGGCCAGCACGCAGCTGCGTGCCTGGATACGTTCGGCCGGCAACTGCCGCCCGCCTACCTCGCGCGCCGGTACATGGGCGGCGACGAAATGGTCGCCGTGCAGCTCGATGTCGCACACCGGGGTGTCGTAGCGAACCTGCACGCCCAGGCGTTCGGCGCTGCGGAAATAGGCATTGACCAACGCCTTGCCGCCGCCCATGAAAAACGCATTGGTACGTGCCGTGTGCAAGGCACCGGACAACGACGGCTGGAAGTGCACACCGTGGCGCCGCATCCAGTCGCGGCAATCGGACGACGCCCTGATCACCAGCCGCGCCAGTTTTTCGTTGGTCTGGCCGTCGGTGACCTTGAGCAGGTCTTGCCAGAACTCTTCTTCCGGGTATGCATCGACCAGCACATCCTGCGGTGCATCGTGCATGCACCGCAGGTTGCGGGTGTGTTGCGAGTTGCCACCTCGCCAGGCACGCGGCGCGGCCTCCAGCAGCAGCACGCTGGCGCCGGCCTCACGGGCCATCAACGCAGCGCACAGGGCGGCGTTGCCACCGCCAATGACAAGCACATCGATCATTTTGCCTCCAGGTCTCGAGGAGCCAGAACGGTCGGTGTGCTCCTCGCGGACCACGGAATCTAATGACACCGCGCGGGTGACGAAACGCGATCAGCGGGGGTAGGTGTTCAGTTTTTCTAAAGGGTGGCGCCGCGGCAGGCCCTGGTCAGAGCAGTCGCGCGCCCGGCCATTTGCCGTGGGCGACCAAGTCGCGGGCCACTTCATGCAGCACGATCCGGGTCGCCAATGCTGCTGGCGAGAGCTCGTCTTCACCCAGGCTCACCACCAGGTTGCGGCGCTGCGCCTGGGCATCGTCGATGGCGAATACCCGCACGCCGGCCTGGGCTGCCCGGGCTACCGCAGCACCGGGTTGCAGGGTGGCGGCGTGGCCGGCGGCCACGCAATCCATGAGCAGCGACAAGCCGTCGACCTCCATGACGATGTCGGCTTCCAGCCCGGCCCGGGCCAGGATCGCCTGCAAGGTCGAGCGCAGGCCGTGCTGGGTACTAGGCATCACCAGCGGCAGCGTGGCGATCTGCTGCAGGGTCAGCGCTTCGCCCCAGCCCTCCTGCACCAGGCGCTGCGGCACCAGGGCGAACAAGCGCTCCTGCAGCAGCGGGCGCACCTCCAGCCGCGCCCCTGCTTCCGCCTGGAACAACACCGCCAGGTCCAGGTGCCGGGCGTTGAGCTGGCTCAGCAGATAGCCCGATAGCATTTCCACCAGGTGCAGGTGGATGTCCGGATAGCGCTGACGCATCCGCTCGATCAGAGCAAGGCCCAGCACCGATGCGGTGGTCGGCGCCAGGCCGACGCTGACATAGCCGCTCATGCGCCCGCTCTGCGCCGCCAGCATGGCGTGTTCGGCCTGGCGCAGCGCCAGCCGCGCGTGGTATTCGAAGGCCAGGCCCGCCGCTGTCGGCGTAACACCGGTACTCGAGCGGGTCAGCAGGCGGGTACTCAGCTCGCTTTCCAGCTTCGACAGCTGCTGGCTCAGGGCGGACGCGCCCACCCCGAGCTCGAGCGCGGCCCTGCCCAGGCTGCCGTGCTCCAGCACACTCAAAAAATAGCGAAACTGGCGTAACTCCACATTGACCTCGCGATGCCCCTGCCCTGCCCGCATTGTACGCAGGATCGGCGCCTGTCCGCGGCCTACTTGTCGCTCGGGGTGACCAGTACCGTCTCGTTGCTGTCGAGCACGAACACCGCCATCAGCTTGGCAGGCTTGCTGTCGCTGGCGTTGGCGCTGACGCCGTGGAACGCGCCCGGGGCCTCGTACCAGTTCTCGCCGGGCTTGTAGACCTTGGCAGGCTCGCCATTGACGCTGCTGCGTACTTCACCTTCGAGCACGGTGGCGTAAATGAAGGCGGAATTCGGGTGGCGGTGCGCGGGTGACGCAGCGCCCGGCGCGTAGTCGACGATGACCCCGCGCATGCTCTTGCCTGGCACGTTCGGCAATGGCTTGTCGAACACCACGGTGACCTTGCTCAGCGGGCGTTCGGCGGCGATTGCCGGGGTAATGGCCAGCACGCTGAACGCGGCGGCCAGGAGGGTGCGATTGAACATGCTGGTGCTCCTTGGTTGACGGGTGGGGGCTGGGCGACTCACTGGCGCGCCAGCCAGTCTTCGAAACGGATGGTGCCAAGCCGCGCGCCGCTGCCGGGGGTGAGTGCCTTGTCGTCGAGCTCGGCGCCGAAATAGCGGGCGTGCACGTCGGCCACCACCTTGCGGTTGTCGCCACGCAGGCGCAGCAAGCGGCGCACCAGTTCGTCCATCGGCAGTGCCTCCGGCCCGGCCACCTCCAGCGTAGCGTTGGCCGCGGGTGCCAGGGCCACGTCGATCAGTGCCGCCACCACGTCATCGGAAGCCAGCGGCTGGAACAGCGCCGGCGACAGGTGGACTTCGTCACCGACAGTACCCGCCTGGGCGATGCCTTCGACGAACTCGAAGAACTGCGTGGCCCGCAACACGGTGTACGGCAACGCCGAGTCCTTGATCAGCGCCTCCTGGGCGACCTTGGCGCGGAAGTAGCCGTTATCCGGCAGGCGCTCGGTACCGACGATCGACAACGCCACATGGTGCTTCACCCCAGCGGCTTTCTCGGCCGCCAGCAGGTTGCGCGTGGACGTCTCGAAGAACTCCAGTACCGCCTGGTCCTCCCAGGACGGGGCGTTGGCCACGTCCACCACCACATCCGCACCATCCATCGCCTCGGCCAGGCCCTCGCGGGTGATGCTGTTGACCCCGGTGCTCGGCGCTGCCGCGACGGCCTGGTGGCCGCGCTCACGCAGGCCGTTGACCAGCTTCGAACCAATGAGGCCGGTGCCTCCGATGACCACGATTTTCATTGGGCTGTCTCCGCATGCACGACCGCAACCATTGCTGTCGTCTGGCTGCAGCATGCGCCGCCTGGTACAGCCAGTCCTTGTTCGCGGGCTGGATTTGCCTCCACGCAGGCTGTAATTTGCGTCCAAACTATTCAATCCGGGCGCAGGCCAGTACTGCCGCCTGGGCTGCTGCCGTATCATCGACCGATACCTGAAACCAGGCGCCTCGGCCACCAGGCCCAGGGCGTGCGAGGGATGCCACGTGCCATTCGTGTTTGACGACTATCAGCTCGACGAGCAGCGCCGGGAACTGACCCGCCAGGGCCAGGCCGTGGCCATCGGCCCGCAGGTGTTCGACCTGCTGGTACAACTGGTCAGCCACCGCGACCGGGTGCTGGGCCGCGACGAATTGCTGGCACGGGTGTGGAACGGCAAGGTGGTCTCCGAATCGACCATCACCAGCCACATCAACGCCGTGCGCAAAGCCATCGGCGACTCCGGCGAGGAGCAACGGCTGCTGCGTACCGTGGCGCGCAAGGGCTATCGCTTCGTCGGCGAAGTCCGCGAACCCGCCAGCGCCGCCGCGCAAGCCGTAGCCGCAACGGCGCCGGCCCCCAGCGGGCCCGCGCTGCCGGACAAGCCATCGATCACCGTGCTGCCGTTCCAGAACCTCAGCGGTGACCCCGAGCAGGACTATTTCGCCGATGGCATGGTCGAGGACATCATCGCCGCCCTGTCACGCATCCGCTGGCTGTTCGTCATCGCCCGCAATTCCAGCTTCACCTTCAAGGGCCAGCCCATCGACGTGCAGCAGGTGGGCCAGGCACTGGGCGTGCGCTATGTACTCGAAGGCAGCGTGCGCCGGGCCGGCCAGCGGCTGCGCATCACCGGCCAGCTGATCGACGCCAGCAGCGGCGAGCACCTGTGGGCCGAGCGGTTCGAAGGGTCGCTGGATGATGTGTTCGAGTTGCAGGACCAGGTCACTGAAAGCGTGGTAGGGGCGATCGCGCCGCAGCTGGAGCGGGCCGAGATCGAGCGGGCCAAGCGCAAGCCTACCGCCGACCTTGGCGCCTACGATTTCTACCTGCGCGGCACGGCCAAGCTGCACCACGGCACCCGCGAGGCGATCGCCGAGGCGTTGACGCTGTATTACCACGCCATCGAGCGCGATCCTGAGTTCGCTTCGGCCTATGGCATGGCGGCATGGTGCTACTTCTGGCGCAAGCTCAATGGCTGGATGGACAACCGCGCCGAGGAAATCGCCGAGGGCGCCCGGCTCGCGCGCCTTGCCGTGGCGCTGGGGCGTGACGATGCCGTGGCCCTGACCCGCGGTGGCCATGCCCTTGGCCACCTGACCGGCGACCTGGACGGTGCCATCGCCTTGCTCGACCGGGCACGCCTGCTCAACCCCAACCTGGCGCCGGCCTGGTACCTGGGCGGGGTGTTGCGGGCGCTGCGTGGCGAGACCCAGGCCGCCATCGACAACCTCAGCCATGCCACCCGGCTGAGCCCGCTGGACCCGGAGATGTTCCGCATGCAGGTGGGCATGGCGTTGGCGCACTTCTTTGCCGGGCGCCTGGAGCAAGCGCTGGAGTGGGCGGAAAAATCGTTGGGCAACCTGCCCAACTTGCTGGTGGCGGTAGCCCTGGTCGCCGCCAGCCATGCCCTGAGCGGGCGGATGGACAGCGCCTACCGGGCCATGGCGCGCCTGCGCGAGCAAGACCCGGGGCTGCGTGTAGCGACCTTGCGTGAGTGGTTGCCGATCCATCGCGACGAGGACTTGGCCCGGCTGGCCGAAGGCCTGCAACTGGCCGGGCTGCCAGCCTGACCGGCAAACCGCTTGGCCAGGCACGAGCCACTAGCGGCCTGGGTTCACCCTGCCCAGCCAGTCGCTACGGGTCATCTCCCAGATCTCGACGCGCATTGGCCCGGCAACGAAATCGCCATCGCGCACATCGACCAGGCGCATGCCTTCGTGTTCCGAAACCTTGCGCGACGCTTTGTTGGCTACCGCCTTGGGAACCCGCATGACGGGGCGCGACAAGGTTTCGAACCAATAAGCATTGATGGCCCGGCATGCTTCGCGCATATAGCCTTGGCCCCACCACTGCGGCGCCAGCCAGAATCCGCGGTTGTTTCCAGCCTGGTCATACAGGCTGATGCTGCCGATGATGCGCTCGTCTTCGTCGCGCAGGCGGATCATCCAGTGCCACTCTCGGCCGGCGGCCATCGCAGGCAGGGCGATATCACGCAAATAGGTCAGCGCCCCGTCTGGCGGATACGGCCATGGCACGCGACGGTCGAGGTAGCGCACCACCTCCCATTGGGGAAACAGCGCCTGTATCGCCTGGGCATCCTCCAAGCGCAGCGGCGTCAGCAGCAGACGCTTTGTGAACAAGGTAGCAAGGCCTTCCATGCTTGCGCTCCCGAATATCCTCAGCAATGAGTCATTTTTGAAAGTCGACACCGCGCCTGGCGCGCTCATCGACACTCAACGAAAACACGTCGGGCCGCGAATAATGGCCCACCACATCGAAATCGTAGCGAGCGCGCACCAGCTCCTCCAGGTCGATATCCGCGGTCAACAGCCCCGCTTCACCACGCAGCGGCCCGGCAAGCACGTCGCCCAGCGGCCCGACGATAACACTGTTGCCCTGAATCAGCGGACGCTGCGGATCCCAGCTTGGCACTTCGATGCCCAGTTCACGCGGCGACGGCTGGACCTGACAGGCACTGACCAGGAACATCCGCCCCTCATGCGCGATGTGGCGCATGCTGGCTTGCCAGACATCCCGCTCGTCGACGGTCGGCGCGCACCACACCTGTACCCCTTTTGCGTACATGGCCGTGCGCAGCAGCGGCATGTGGTTCTCCCAGCAGATCGCCGCGCCCAGTTTGCCTGCGGGCGAATCGACCACAGGCAGGGTCGAGCCGTCACCCTGGCCCCAGATCAGGCGCTCGGTGCCCGTCGGCATCAGCTTGCGGTGCTTGGCGACCAACCCGCCCTCTGGCGAGAAGAACAGTGCGGAACAGAACAGGGTGTTGCCGGAGCGTTCGATCACCCCGACCACCAGGTGCGCCCCAGTGCGCTCGGAGAGCGCGGCGAGTTCATCGGTTTCTGCGCCGGGCACGTCAACCGCATTGGCGAAATAGGCCTGGAATGCCTCGCGCCCCTCGGGCAGGCGATAGCCCAGGTAGGTGCCGAAGGTCGCGCCTTTCGGGTAGCCGCCAAGCAGCGCTTCGGGCATCACGACCAGTTTTGCCCCGCTGGCCCTGATCGCTTCCTCGTAGCCGAGGATCGCCTTCAGGGTCTCGGCCTTGCCGTCCGGGTGGGAACCTATCTGCAGTGCTGCAACGGTGGTATGGGCCATGATCGACTGTCTCGTGTGAACGGTGTGGCTGCCATGTTCTGTCGCGACACGTTATTGAACAACACCGCCAGGGCAACATCTGATATGACTGGAATTCATATCGGGTTTCGCCTAGCGTGGCCGCAGTCATTCTTGCAAAGGGCAGTCCCGATCATGAGCAAACTCGACCTCGCCTCGGTGGACCTGAACCTGTTCAAGGTCTTCGAAGCCTTATATGAAGAAGGCGGTGCCGGCCGCGCCGCCATCCGCCTGGGCATTACCCAATCAGCGGTGAGCGCTGCGCTGGCCAGGCTTCGGCGGGTCTTCGGTGATCACTTGTTCGAGCGCACCGGGCGCGGCCTCCAGCCCACGGCAAAAAGCGAGGAACTGCGCCCTGTGATTGCTGCCGCGCTGGACAAGTGTCGCCAAGGCTTGATGTTGGCATTCAACGACGATGCAGCCATCCAGGGGCGCACGATCGCGTTGGGCATGTCGGATGATTTCGAACTGGCGATCGGCAGGCAGTTGATCGATCAGGCGAAAGCCCACGCGCCTGGCATCCGCCTGGTGTTCAAGCAGACCCACAGCTTGCTTGCCAACGATGCCTTGATGAATCGGCAGTTCGACCTGGCGCTGACTTCAGGCGCCGTCGCCTCGAAAGCGCTCGGGCGCCTGGCGCTCGGAACCGGTGGCTACAGCTGCCTTACGGCAACCAGCGCTGCGCCGGTTGCGCTGACCCTTGAGGCTTACCTGGAAAAACGCCATGTCCTGGTTTCTTCAGGCGGTTATGTTGGCGTGGTGGACGAAGTGCTGGCAGCGCAGGCACAGAGCCGCACGGTGGAAGCTTCCACCACGCATTTCGCTGCGCTCCCTGCGCTGTTGCAAGGCAGTGACTGCGTGGCCACCCTGCCGACGCATGCGGCACAGGCGCTGGCGCGGGTGAGCCATGTCGTGTGCCAGCCTTGCCCGATCCACTTGCCGCGGTATTCGATAGAGCTGGGCTGGCGAATCGACAATGCCCGCGACCCCGCGATGCGCCTGATGACGGCCTTGCTGCGCGAGGCCATCGCCCTACTGCCAGGCAGCGGTACAAGGCCGCTTCTGCCTGGGTGAAGCATTGCAGGCATTCACCTTGTGAGAACGGGCACGGCCGGTGCCAGGCTCTACGCCGTCAACCGGCAGAAGTACCTGGCTCAAGAGGAAAAACAACCTTGAATGTCGTACCCAGTTCCGCACTGGACAGTACTTCGATCATGCCCCCATGGCTGGCGACAATCTCGTTGGCAATGAACAAGCCAAGCCCCAGCCCATGCGGCTTTCTACCTTCCATATGGCCCGCCCGGGCCAAACGTGCCTCAGGATTGAACAGATACATCTTGCGGTCTGGAGGAATAGGGTTGCCCCAGTTGTGGATCTCAATCACCGCGCAATTGTTCTCGGTCGTCAGCCGTATCCGAATCGGCGAGCGGTCATCGCCATGCCGTATGGCATTGGCGACCAGGTTCGATACTACCTGGGAAATGCGTGACGGGTCGAAGCTGGCCGGTAATGGCCCTGCCTGCTCGAAGCGCAGGTCTATCTGCGGATAGGCCAGGCTGGTTTCCTTGACGATGGCGGCGCACACGGCGCTGAGTTCACCAGGCTCACGCTGTATGGGTATGCCCAGGCTGAGGTTGCATCGGGCCAGGTCGAGCAAGTCGTTCACCAGGTCGTTGGCACGCCCGACGCTCGTGTAGATCTGGTTCAGCACAGTCTGTTCCCGCGGCCCCAGTTGCTGATTCCTGGCAAGCATACCGGCCCCCATGGTGATGGCGGTCAGCGGTGAACGAAGATCATGGCCGAGTACACCCAGCACCATCTTTCGTGTGGTCTCGACGGCCTTGCCATACGAAGCGATGGATTCGACCAGGGCCTGGTCGATGGCTTCGTTGAAGCGGATGACCTCCGCCACCCGCTCGGGCTGGTCGATCGACATTTCCTGAGCAAGCCACAGGCGCAACACGCTTGATCGAAGGGCCCGATACTCCGACACCATCTGATCCATGCTGAAGCCATCCATCAGGCGCATGACCGCATGGGTTTCCGCCGCGCTTTCGCCCGCTGACGCTGCAGCCAGTCCGTGGGATTTGTCTATTTCCTCCTGCACGGTCTGGCTGGTTTGCATGTCCCGCGCCACGGCCAGGAGAATGTGCGCTGCGTGGTTCCTCAGGCCCGATGTGCTCAGAGCTTCCCTGGGCAGGTCAACCGTTCGGGCGAAGTCCTCCCAAGCCTGGAGGATCCTTTCCATATGCTGAATGATGAACGTAGACAACCGCATGCAGTCATTCCTCCGCTGCTTGACCAGGGCAGTTTTCGATTGGGTGGAATAAGCGTAGCGCTGCAAAGCCGGGTTTTCGAGCCGGGCGACACCTTTCTGGCGCTTGTAGCGCTACCGTCTGGCAGTTTCCCAGCGAATGAAAATGTACGGATTGTTGGTGAACCAGTGTCGGGCGGCGCAGTCATAGCCGGGCCCTTTGACCGGCCTCACTGCCAACCTCCTGCCGAGCTGTCTGCCCCATGCGCCACGCTGCCTGCTGCTCCCGCCTTGTCTCGCTCTGCCTGTTGCCTTTGCTGCCGCTGTTGACCAGCCCCGCCCATGCCAGCGGGGAGCGCCAGCTGGTAGCGGCGATCAACGACTACCGCGCCCAGCCACAGCGCTGCGAGCGGCGCCTGGTTCGGGTCTCGACGCCGTTGGCGCTGAAGGCGAACCTGGCGCTGCCGATCGGCTATGGGGGTGGCTTGCGCGACGGCTTGAAGGCGGTTGGCTATCAGGCAGTGAAGGTGCGGGCTATCCGCCTGGTCGGCGCGCACGATGCCGAGGAGGCCTTCGACATGCTGCGCAGCGACTATTGTGCTGCGTTGCTCGATAGCCAGTATGCCGATATTGGCGTGCGCCGCGCCCGCAATGAGTGGCAAGTGGTGCTGGCGCGCCCGTTGCTGGAGGCGCAACTCGGCGACCGGCGCAGCACGGGCCAGGCGTTGCTGGCCCAGGTCAACGCTGCCCGGGCCAAACCGCGCCTGTGCGGGCGCCAGCGCTTTGCTGCCGCACGCCCGCTGACCTGGAACGCCGCCTTGGGCGCGGCCGCACAGCGCCATAGCCGGGCGATGGCCAACGAAAACTTCTTCGCCCACCGCGACCTCGACGGTGACCTGCCGGCGGACCGGGCGCGGAATGCCGGCTATCGCGGCCGCCAGATCGGCGAAAACATCGCCGCCGGCCAGGGCTCAGCGAGCAAGGCGATGGCAGGCTGGCTGGCCAGCCCGGGGCATTGCGCCAACCTGATGAATCCGATGTTTACCCAGGTGGGGGCGGCATATGCCGAGAATTCGCGTAGCGATGATGGGGTTTACTGGACGATGGTGTTTGGTGCGCCTTGAGAGAGTCGGCCGCAGAAAGAAAGTCGCACGATAGCTGATAAATAGAAGCCTGATGGCACAAAATAAGCAGTTCAAATGGCGTCATGCACAGGGACCTTCAGACAACTCGACAGCAACACAGCAACACAGCAACAACAAGAACAGAAAAGCAACACGAGGAGAACACCTGAGAACTGAAGAAACAGGTAGTTACGCCTGGTGCCGACCGCAGACAAGACAAAACCGGCGTAAGCTCCGGTGCCTGAGAAACGTGGAGTCACTGTGCATGGAGTAAATCACCGCGCCGCATGCTTTCAAGTAACTGATGAACAATTAAAGCAATCAACGCGGAATGTCGTTCAGATGACTCCGTGTAAGTTATTTCTTCAATTCTATTTTCAGCATCGCACAGCAAAGACCTAAACCAGCGCTCCTCATATGCGACAACCTCCTGCTCTGCTTTATATAAAGCAGCTTGCAGGTCGCTCCTAGCCAATCCACCGCTCAGAAATAAGGCGCACGCACGCTCAACAGCCTCAACTGTCTTAGGATAGAGCCACTCAGTCATTCGCTGGCCCTCCGAAGGATCGTAACCACAAGTTTCCCTGAATTCTCAGTTACCACGCCAAACATTTCCACTCCAGTAAACCGTCCTAGGAACCTCATCAACAACGGTATGCACTGGTTGACCTGAGCGGATCACATTTATAGTCGATCTCCGACCTGAGCATAGTTCTTACCTCCCTCTGAAACCTTTGGATAATCCTTCCAGCGCACCAGTACTGAAATAACCGCCAGCGGCCTCAGCGGCCAACCCCGCCCATAACGGCCTGCAGTCCGATCTTGGCCAGACTGCCATCAAGCAAATTCGAGCGGTCTGGCGCGGTCCTATTCACCAGACTGTCCTGCAGGGCCTTTCCCAGCCCGGCGTTCACGCAACGCCCTGTGCAATCAATGCCCACATCGTATTTCGCACTAGGCTCTGTACGAAAAGTCTTGAGACGCAGGTCAGGCAAGGCGAAAACAGCCGAGGAAGCGGAGTGTACTGGAGTACATGAGCATTCCGAGGCTGTTTTCAACGCAGCATGAACAAGTATCAAGGCTTTTCGTACAGAGCCTAAGTACACCGCCCCGCTAGGCTCTGCAGCGGGCGCAACTCTCCACCACCAGCTACTGCATTCGGATAGCAGCGTACGAAAGTACGACGGCGATGACACAACGCTTGCTTATGACACATTGTGTCATTAAGATCGCATTGTGTCCTGACGTCGCCCCGCGCCGCTCAGCCCCTGATCGCCATCCCATGCAGGTACCGCCCATGACGACCACCATGCAAACCCCCAAGGACCAGCTCGTCAAACTCGCCCAGCAGCAAATGCTGACGGCGCTGGCCGACAACACCTACACCCCACGGCAAAAACTCGCCCTCACCTGCCGCATCCTGTTCGATGCTGGCCACGACTCCGGCCTGGCCGGGCAGATCACCGCGCGCGCCGAGCAACCCGGCACTTACTACACCCAACAACTCGGCCTGGGCTTCGACGAAATCGCCGCCTCCAACCTGCTGCTGGTGGATGAAGACCTCAACGTGCTGCAAGGCCGCGGCATGGCCAACCCGGCCAACCGCTTCCACAGCTGGCTGTACCGCGCACGTGCCGACGTCAACTGCATCATCCACACCCACCCGCTGCACAGTGCCGCCCTTTCGATGCTGGAGGTGCCGCTGGCCATCTCGCACATGGACCTGTGCCCGCTGTTCGATGACTGCGCGTTTCTTAAGGAATGGCCCGGCGTACCGGTGGGCAATGAAGAAGGCGAGATCATTGCCCGGGCGATCGGCGACAAGCGCGCGATCCTGCTATCCCACCACGGGCTGCTGATCGCCGGCCGCTCGATCGAGGAAGCCTGTGTACTCGCCATGCTGTTCGAACGCGCGGCCAAGATGCAGCTGCTGGCCATGGGCGCTGGCGACATCCGCCCCATCCCCGAAGCACTGGGCAAGGAAGCCCACGACTGGATCTCTACCCCGAAACGTCATGGCGCCGCGTTCAGCTATTACGCGCGCCGTGCCTTGCGTGCCCATGGCGACTGCCTGGGCTGATCGAAGATGTTGCTCCCTATCCCCTACAACGGCAGAGGTGCCTGGTCATGTCTACACCTGTAATTCGCGGCGTTATCGGCTACACCATCACTCCCTTCACGGCAGACGGCACGCTTGACCTGGATGCCCTGGGCCTGTCCATCGACCGCCTGATCGCCGACGGCGTGCACGCCATCGCACCGCTGGGCAGCACCGGCGAGGGCGCCTACCTGTCCGACAGCGAATGGGAAACGGTGGTGCGCTTCAGCCAGGCGCGTATCGCCGGCCGTGTGCCAACCGTGGTCAGCGTCTCCGACCTGACCACCGCACGCACCGTGCAGCGCGCCCGCCTGTCCCAGGCTTGCGGCGCCACGGCGGTGATGGTGCTGCCCATTTCCTACTGGAAACTCACCGAAGCCGAAGTGGTCGCTCACTACCGCGCAGTGGGCGCGGCGATCGACATTCCGATCATGCTCTACAACAACCCCGGGACCAGTGGCACCGACCTGCCGGTAGAGCTGATCCTGCGCATCCTCGACGAAGTGCCCAACGTGACCATGGTCAAGGAAAGCACCGGTGACATCCAGCGCATGCACCGCCTGTTCAAGGCCACCGAGGGCCAGGTGGCGTTCTACAACGGTTGCAACCCGCTCGCCCTGGAAGCCCTGGTGGCCGGTGCCGCCGGCTGGTGCACCGCCGCGCCCAACCTGATCCCGGCACTGAACCTGGCGCTGTGGGACGCGGTGCAGCAAGGCGACCTGGGCGAAGCCCGTGCGCTGTTCTACCGCCAGTACGAACTGCTGGAGTACATCACTCGCCGCGGCCTGCCCACCACCATCAAGGCGGGGCTGAAGATGCTTGGCCATGATGTCGGCGCCCCACGCCTGCCCCTGCAGCCGCTGGATACGCAAGGCAGCACCTACCTGAAAAGCCAGCTGGTAGCGCTGGCTGACTGACCGCGCCAACTGCCCGGCGGCGCCCTGCCGCCGGGCCTCATCGCACCAGCTTTGCTGCGCCTTGGCCGAGCGCGAACTGGCGCAACACCTTCGCCAGTTTCGCCACAGCCATCGCCAGCTCGCCCGGGGTATGCGCCGCGAACCCCATCAGTACCCCCGCCTCCGCGCTGGACGACGCATACAGGCCACTGAGCCCCAACAGATCGATGCCGGCGGCCTGCGCCGCTTTCACCACCTGTGCTTCAGGCATGGGCCGGGTAAATACACAGGGCATCTGCATGCCACCCGCTGGTACGCGCGCGACCAGAAAGTCGGACAACTGCGCCTGCACCAGCGCCGCCAGGGCATCGCGGCGCTCGGCATAGATCGCCCGCATCAAGCGCACGTGGGCGCCGAAGTGCCCACCTTCGATGAACCTGGCCAGGGTCAGTTGGGCCAGCGAAGCCGTATGCCCGTCCTGCAACGTCCGTGCAGCGGTCATCGGCCCGACCAGCTGCGGTGGCAAGACCATGTAGGCAATACGCAAGCCGGCGAACAGGGACTTGGTGAACGTGCCGATGTAAACCGTCCGGTCATGGGCATCCAGGCCTTGCACACACGCAGTGGGCTTGCCGGCATAGTGAAATTCGCTGTCGTAGTCATCTTCGATGAGCCAGGCGCGCTGCTGCCATGCCCACTCGATCACCGCCAGGCGCCGGTCCAGGGACAAAGTCACGCCGGTGGGGAACTGGTGCGAAGGGGTCAGGAAAACCGCCCGGGCCTGGGGCGCCAGGCGTGGGATCTGCTCCACCTGCATGCCACCCGGGTCCACGGCCACGGGGATGCAGTGCAGGCCCGCAGCCACCAGTGCCTTCCTGGCGCCGTGGTACACCGGGTCTTCGATAACCACCTGGTCACCGGCATCGGCCAGCACATGGGCACACAGGCTGAACGCCTGCTGCGAACTGGTGAGAATGAGCACGCGGTCGGCCGTGGCCTGGGCGCCGCGCTCCAGGTTGACGTAATCGGCAATGGCCCGCCGTAGTGACTCGGCGCCTTGCGCCGCACTGTGCAGCAGCGCCTGGGTGCCATGTTCCCTCAACACCTGCCGCTGCAGCTTTTCCCAGGTCTGTAACGGAAAGTTGCGTGTCTCTGCCACACCCGGTGCAAACGGGCGCGGGGAAAAAAAATTGTGCACGCCACCGTCCTGGCACAGCGCCTGGCCCCGGCGGCTGAGCACTGCCGGCTCGGCCGTGGCATTCACCCGCCGGCCCTGGGGGCGCGCCGGGAGGTGCTGCGCGCGGGGTGAAACGAAGCTGCCGCTGCCTACCCGGCGCTCGATGAAGCCTTCGGCGTGCAACTGGCCGTATGCGGCTTCAACTGTATCCCGCGATACCGCCAGCGAAGTCGCCAGTGCACGAGAGGCAGGCAAGGCCTTACCTGCCGGCAACGCCCCTTCGAGAATCAGCTGGCGTATCGCCCGCTGGATCCGCACGTGCAACGGCAGCGCCCCACGCACCGGGTCACCGATCCAGGCCTTCACCGACTCCAGCTGTGCATGCTTGAACATTGGTATGGCCAGACCTTAAAAATTGGTGGGGTATTACCGGCCATTTTAACGCTATAAAAACCATGCCTTGCAACCCTATGTGCCAGTACACCGGAGGCCCCCATGGACGCGCCTGCACACACTGCTTCAACCCCCCTACAGCTGACCGATCTGCTACACCCGATGGTGGCGGGGATCGTGTCGGTCATCGTCAATTACGGTGGCACCTTCATCCTGGTGTTCCAGGCCGCCAAGCTGGCCGGGCTGAGCCCGGAGCTGACCTCGTCGTGGGTCTGGGCCGTGTCGATCGGCGTCGGCCTCAGTGGCTTGGCCCTGTCCTGGTACAGCCGCGAGCCAGTGATTACTGCCTGGTCCACGCCGGCCGCAGCGTTCCTGGTCACGGCGCTGGGCAGCGTGCCCTACAGCGAGGCCATCGGCGCGTATCTGTTGTCGGCTGCCGGTTTCGTGGTGCTGGGGCTGACCGGGTGCTTCGAGCGCCTGGTGCGGGTGATTCCCGGCGGGATTGCCGCTGGGCTGCTGGCGGGTATCCTGCTGCAGTTCGGCATCGGTGCATTCGGCGGCCTGTCGGTCGACCCCGCGCTGGCCGGGCTGCTGATCGCGGCCTATATGACGTTCAAGCGCTTTACCGCCCGCTACGCTGTAGTAGGTATTCTGCTGCTGGGCCTGGGCTACCTGCTTGTCCAGGGCCAGGTGGGCCTGGCATCGCTCAGGCTGGAATTCGCCTCGCCGGTGTTCACCGCGCCCACCTTCTCGCTCAATGCCGCGCTGAGCGTGGCCCTGCCGTTGTTCCTGATCACCCTCACCGGCCAGTACATGCCTGGCATGCTGGTGCTGCGCAACGACGGCTTCAAGACCAGCGCCAACCCGATCGTCGCGGTGACTGGCCTGGGATCGTTGCTGATGGCTCCGTTCGGGTCGCACGCCTTCAATATCGCCGCCATCACCGCTGCCATCTGTACCGGCAAGGACGCCCACGAAGACCCGGGCAAACGCTGGGTTGCGGGCATCGCTGCCGGTGTCTGCTACATCCTCGTGGGGGTGTTCGGGGTCACCCTGGCCAGTGTGTTCATGGCCCTGCCGGCCACCTTCATCACCACGCTGGCCGGTCTTGCCCTGCTCGGCACCATCGGCGCCAGCCTGGCCAGCGCGATGGCCGATGCCCGTTCGCGCGAGGCAGCACTGATCACCTTCCTGGCAGCGGCCGCCAACATCAGCCTGTTCGGCATCGGCGGGGCATTCTGGGGATTGGTCATGGGCCTGCTGGCCCATGCCGTGCTGAACGGCCGCCTACCCGGTTTCAGCCGCTCGCCCCGTTAAGCGGGCTTTCACCACCCTGCCGTGCGCCGGGTGCGCACGCCATACAAAGGTATCGACATGCCCCCAGCTGGCCCCAAGCTTCTTACCCAAATTGCTGCAGTGCACTTCGTCAGCCATGTGCACATCATGCTGGTCCCGGCGCTGCTGCCCGTGCTCCCCGGCTTGCTGGGGGTCGGGTTCGTCGAGCTCGGCGTGGCCCTGGCGGTGTTCAACATCGTCTCCGCCCTGGTGCAGGCGCCGCTGGGCTATGCCGTCGACCATTACGGTGCGCGCAAAGTGCTCAAGGCCGGCTTGCTGCTGGGCAGCCTCAGCTTCCTGCTGGTTGCCCTCAGCCCCAGCTACGCACTGCTGCTGGTAGCGATGGCCATGGCCGGCCTGGCCAATGGCGTGTACCACCCGGCCGACTACGCGCTGCTGGCCAACGGCATCGAGCAAAGCCGCCTGGGGCAGGCGTTCTCGATCCATACCTTTGCCGGCTTCCTTGGCTCGGCGCTGACGCCAGCGTTGTTTCTCGGCATCGCTGCTGGTTTCGGCACGCAGGCAGCCCTGGCGGCGGGTGCGGCAGTGGGGCTGGCTGCCTTGCTGCTGATATCAGTGCCCGGCAGTGGCGTGTATCAGGTTGCCAGGCCGGGCAATGCCGATGGCGCCGCCCCCGCAGCAGCCGCTCGCGTACGGCTGTTCACGCCTATGCTCGGGGTGCTGACGGTGCTGTTCATCCTGCTCAACCTGAGCACCAGTGCCATCGAGAAGTTCTCCGTGGCTGCGCTCGTCCAGGGCCAAGGCCTGACCCTGGCCTGGGCCAACACGGCGCTCACCGCCTTCCTGCTCAGCAGTGCCGTGGGCGTGCTGTGCGGCGGGGCCTTGGCAGACCGGACCCGGCGCCATGGCCTGGTAGCGGCATTGGCCTTTGCCTTGGCAGCGGCTTTGACCGCGCTGGTGGCCCTGGGGCTGCTTCGGGGCTGGACGTTGGTGGTGGTGCTGGGTGCCATTGGCTTGCTGACCGGGGTCATCGCCCCGTCGCGGGACATGCTGGTCAAGGCTGCGGCTGCGCGTGGTAGCGAAGGCAAAGCCTTCGGGCTGGTCTCGACCGGCTTCAACATCGGCGGCGCCCTGGGGCCGGTGGCGTTTGGCTGGATGCTCGACCAGCGCCTGGCCAATGGCGTCTTCGTGGCATCGGTGGTGTTCATGCTGCTGACAGTACTGCTGACCCTGGCGCAGGAAGCGTACCTGGCCAGAAGGCAGCGACAACGTGCCTAGCCGCTGCCATGCAAGCCGATTGCCGCAGTCGGCTCAGGCGAGCGGATTGGCATGCAGCACGCGACCATCCGCCGCCGGCCGGTTGACGAACAACACATCCAGCACACTGTTACGCAACCCCTTCACAGCATTCCAGTTCGCCGACGCATGTATGTACCGGTGGCGCAACAGCTGCTCCTCCTCCGCCGTCAGCCCCGGCTGTTGCTGCTCACCCAGGGCGAACGCATGCAACTTGCGGCTGATTTCCAGCAATGCCCCCGGCAAGCGATGCTCGGCCTGCCCGCCCAACGGGGCAAACGGCACCCCCGCCCGCACCGCCAGTTCGCGCATGATGCTCAGGTACACCCGTGATAGCTGCCCCGCCACCTCCCGTTCACGGTATACCGCCGCATACACCTGCTTTTGCGCCTCATCCGAGCGGTCACCGGCAAGCGGCACCTCCCAGGCCAGCACCTGCGCTCCACGTGCCTCCGGTATCGAGGCCAGCAAGGCCTGCATCGTGGCGTATACGCGTGTCTGCTCGGCACGCATACCTTGCGGCACACGCTGTGATTGCGGTTTGCACAGCAACACCTGCTCCTGGGTGGTCTCCGGATAACCACCGCCGATGTTCGAGTGCACGCCTGGCAGCACGATGTCATGATCGCTGCGCACCAGCGGGTAGTTGTGCCGCTGCTCGTCCCGCGCCACCAGTTGCACCGTTTGCCGGGCAATGCCTGGCCAAAGCCCCAGGCGCAAGCCGGCGTGGCGCTCGTCTGCCGGGTCGAAGTCACCCTGCAACGGCGCGACGATCGCCGCGACGGTGTCGAACAGGCCGATGAAATTGATCACCAGCCTGCAGGGCACCGGTATCAGCCGGCCTGCATTGTCGTGCAGCAAGTTGGCCAGATGCCGCGCCGCCGCCGCGCCGCGGCTGAAGCCGAACAGATCGAACTCGACGCGCTCGGGCCTGGCCTGGGGATGCGCCTGGCACCAGCCGCGCAATTGCTCGGCTATCGCGGCCAGCGCCTCGGCAACCCGCGCCTCCACCCCTGTCGACCCGCACCCGGTGGCAGACGCGTACACCTGGTCCGCCTCGCCCGCCAGGGTACCCACGCCTTCGATATAACGTTTCAGGAACGCCATGCGGCCCTCGGCATCGGCCCCCTGCCCCGGATACAGGGCATGCAACAGGGCCACATTGCTCAATGCGTTGGTATAACTGGCCCCCCTGCCCACCGGCACCTCCAGCTGTGCCGCATTGTTCTGGTTGTTGCCGGTGCCATCGAAGAACACCCCGAAACGCAGGGCGACCGGGAACATACATTCGTTGTTACAGCTGTTCGGTACCATCAGCGTGCTTCCTGCTTGTTCAAAAAGCACAAGCAAGCGCCAGCGCGCCGCGACGGAACATCAGCCAATGGCCAGCCATGATCAGGAAAATTCCGCGCGTGCATGGCCCCCGGCAAGGATAAATTTCCCTGCCGCCATTGGTCGCCGCCCCCCCGGATGGATTAAAGTATCAGCCCTTGCCAGGGCAGCTGATTCCAGTTGCCTGCGGCCCCACACCAGGAACCGTCGCCGATGGAACACCGTGAAGCGCTGATCGCGCTGCGCACTTTTCTTTCTTCCCAGATCCTGGGCCAGGAAAAACTGGTCGAGCGACTGTTGATCGTGCTCCTGGCCGATGGCCACATGCTGGTCGAGGGCGCGCCGGGCCTGGCCAAGACCAAGGCCATCAAAGAGCTGGCCGAAGGCATCGAGGCGCAGTTCCATCGCATCCAGTTCACCCCCGACCTGCTCCCGGCCGATATTACGGGCACCGAGATCTACCGCCCGGAAACCGGCAGCTTCGTGTTCCAGCAGGGCCCGATCTTCCACAACCTGGTGCTGGCCGACGAAATCAACCGCGCCCCGGCCAAGGTGCAGTCGGCGCTGCTCGAAGCCATGGCCGAGCGCCAGGTCAGCGTGGGCCGCAGTACCTACGACCTGTCGCCGTTGTTCCTGGTCATGGCCACGCAGAACCCGATCGAGCAGGAAGGCACCTATCCGCTGCCCGAAGCCCAGCTCGACCGCTTCCTGATGCACGTGAAAATCGGCTTCCCCGACGCGGCGGTAGAACGGCGCATCCTGTTGCAGGCCCGTGGCGAAGCCCTGGGCGGCGAGACCAAGCCCGAACGCCGGGTCAGCCAGCAGGCGATCTTTGCCGCCCGCAAGGAAATCCTCGGCCTGTACATGGCCGACGCGGTGGAGGAATACCTGGTGCAGCTGGTGATGGCCACCCGCACCCCGGCCAAGTTCGACACCGAGCTGGCCGACTGGATCGCCTACGGTGCCAGCCCACGCGGTTCCATTTCGCTGGACCGCTGCGCGCGCGCGCATGCCTGGCTGGCCGGGCGCGACTTCGTCAGCCCCGAGGATATCCAGGCGGTGCTGTTCGACGTACTGCGCCACCGCATCATCCTCTCGTTCGAGGCCGAGGCCGCCGGGATCGACCAGGACCGCGTGGTCCAGCGTATCCTCGACGTCGTCGCCGTAGCCTGAACCCATGCCCACCGCGTCGCTGGCCGAACCCGGCATCCGTATCGGCCTTGCCGAGCTGATCGACATGCGCCACCGCGTGCGTGAAATCCAGCTGTTTTCCCGGCCCGGCCAGCGCAGCCCGCTGGTGGGCCTGCACCATTCCAAGCTGCGCGGGCGCGGCGTGGACTTCGACCAGGTGCGCGTGTACCAGGCCGGCGACGATGTGCGCAACATCGACTGGCGGGTCACCGCGCGCACCCAGGAGCCGCACACCAAGCTGTTCCACGAAGAGCGCGAACGGCCGATCTTCATTCTCGTCGAGCAGAGCCAACGGCTGTTCTTCGGCTCGGGGCTGATGTTCAAGTCGGTGCTGGCCGCCCAGGCTGCAGCACTGTTCGGCTGGGCCGCGCTGGGCCACAACGACCGCATCGGCGGGCTGGTGTTCGGCGACAACGAACACCACGAAATCAAGCCGCGACGCAGCAAGCAGAGCCTGCTGCAGTTGCTCAACCGCCTGGCCAAGGTCAACCAGGCACTGCACACCGAAGCCACCCCCGGCACAGACAGCCTGGGCCTGGCCCTGCGCCGCGCCCGCGAAGTGCTGCGCCCCGGCAGCCTGGCCATCATCATCTGCGACGAACGCTCGCTCACTGGCCAGGTGGAACAGCACCTGGCCATGCTCTCGCGCCACTGCGACCTGCTGTTGATGCCGGTATCCGACCCGCTCGACCACGCCCTGCCCGCCGCCGGCCTGTTGCGTTTTGCCCAGCGCAGTGCGCAACTGGAGCTCGACACCCTCGACGCCAACCTGCGCCAGGCGTACCGCCAGCAGGCCGAAGCGCGCATCGAACGCTGGGAACTGATGGCGCAGAAGCTGCGCGTGCTGCTGATGCCACTGAGCACCCAGAGCGAAATGATCGAGCAACTGCGCGAATACCTGAATGCCCAGCGGCCACGGAGCGCGTCATGAAGAGCAACGGCCAATGAACCCGCTTGACCAATTGCAACCGTTGATCGCCCCGGCGCCGATCGGCCTGTGGCCGCCGGCGCCCGGCTGGTGGGTGTTGCTGGGCGTGCTGCCGCTGCTGGCCTGGGGCCTGTGGCGGCTACGCCGCTGGCGCCCGGGCAAACGCCGCGTCGTGCGCGCCGAGCAACCGCTGGACCCGGTGCGGGTAGAGGCGCTGGCCGAGCTGGCCCGCCTGCCACGCCCCTATGACGGCGCCCCCGCGGGTGCCTGGCTGCAACAGATCAACGCGCTGCTCAAGCGCCTGTGCCGCATCCACTACCCGGGGGCCAACAGCCATACCCTCAACGGCCGCCAGTGGCTGGCGTTTCTCGACAACCGCTGCCCGGCCGCCGGCCTGACCCGCTGGATGGTGCTGGTCGAAGGCGCTTACAAACCCGAGTGCAAGCTCGACGACAAAGCCATCGCCGGGCTCAGCCAAGCCGTCGAAACCTGGATCCGCAAGCATGTTTGAACTGGCCTGGCCGTGGGTCTTCGCCCTGTTGCCGTTGCCGTGGCTGGCGCGCCTGGTGTTGCCGGCCGCCGACAGCGGCGAGCCGGTGCTCAAGGTCGGTTTCCTCAACGAACTGGAAAGCCTGGCCGGGCGCCGTGCGCGGCTGAACCTGCCGACCTGGCGCCAGCAGGCGCCGTTCGTCGTCATCTGGCTGCTGTTGCTGTGCGCCGCCGCCCGCCCGCAGTGGCTGGGCGACCCGGTCCCGGTGGCCGCCAGCGGCCGTGACCTGCTGGTGGCGGTGGACGTGTCCGGGTCGATGGATTTCCCCGACATGCAATGGCAGAACGAAGAGATCAGCCGCCTCGACCTGGTCAAGGCGCTGCTCGGCGACTTTCTGCAGGACCGCGAAGGCGACCGCGTGGGCCTGATCCTGTTCGGCAGCCAGGCCTACCTGCAGGCCCCGCTCACCTTCGACCGGCGCACCGTACGGACCTTCCTCGACGAAGCCCAGATCGGCATCGCCGGCAAGAACACGGCGATCGGCGACGCCATTGGCCTGGCGGTCAAGCGCCTGCGCCAACGCCCGGCACAAAGCCGGGTGCTGGTACTGATCACCGACGGCGCCAACAACGGCGGGCAGATCCACCCACTGACCGCCGCCCGCCTGGCCGCCCAGGAAGGCGTACGCATCTACACCATCGGCATCGGCGCCAACCCCGAGGCCAGTGGCACCCCGGGCCTGCTCGGCCTCAACCCGAGCCTGGACCTGGACGAAGCCTCGCTCAAGGAAATTGCCGAGATCACCCATGGCAGCTACTTCCGCGCGCATGACGGCGCCGAACTGGACGCCATTGGCGACACCCTTGACCAGCTTGAACCGGTGGCCCAGCAACCGACCCAGTCGCGCACCGCGAAAGCCCTTTACGCCTGGCCGCTGGCCCTGGCGCTGTTGTTGAGCGTGCTGCTGGTAGTCGCCGTGCAATGGCCCGACAACCTGCTGCAGCGGGTGTTGCGCAAGCCGCGCTTCCTGCAGCCGCATCCGGAGTGGCGCCAACGCCTGAAGCGCCTGCGCCTGAGGAGGCGGCGATGAGCGAACTGTGGCCTGAATGGTTGCGCCCGCTATGGCTGCTGGCCGTGCCCCTGCTCGGCTGGCTGCTGTACAAGCTGTGGCACCGGCGCAAGCGCGCCGGGCGCTGGCAGCTGATCCTGCCGCCGGCGTTCCATGGCGTGCTGCTCGGCGGTGGTAGTGGCAGCAGCAGCAAGCTGCCGTGGGTGGCGCTGGGCCTGGCCTGGGCGCTGGTGGTCCTGGCCCTGCTCGGGCCCAGCTGGCAGCGCGTGGAGGAAAGCCGCCAGCGCCCGGCCGACCCGCTGGTGATCCTGCTGGAACTGACCCCGCAGATGCTCGCCGAGGACAGCCCACCCAACCGCCTGGAGCAAGCGCGGCGCAAGATTCTCGACCTGCTGGAGCACCGCCGCGACAGCCAGACCGCACTGGTGGTCTACGCCGGCTCGGCGCACACCCTGGTACCGCTGTCCGACGACCTGGCGACCACCCGCAACCTGCTGGAGGCGCTCGACCCGTCGATCATGCCCAAACCCGGCCAACGCGCCGATCTCGCCGTGCAGAAAGGCCTGGCCCTGCTGGCCCAGAGCGGCCTGGGCCAGGGCCGCCTGCTGCTGATCGGTTCTGCGCTCAGTGCCCCGGAGCGCCAGGGTATCGCCCAGGCCCTTGGCCGCCAGGGCCCGAGCCTGCTGATGCTGGGCATCGGCAGCCGCGAAGGTGCGCCAGTGCGCCAGGCCAACGGCGAATACCTCAAGGACGACCAGGGCGGCATCCTCCTGCCACGGTTGGACAGCGCCAGCCTCAAGGGCTTCATCAGCGGCACCGGCGGGCGCTACCGGCATGCCCGGATCGACGACCTGGACCTGCGCGGCCTGGGCCTGTTCGACAGCCCGCGTGCCGGGCGCAGTGACGGCCAGACCTTGCAACTGGACAGCTGGGCCGACCAAGGCTATTGGCTGTTGCTGCCGCTGTTGCTGCTGGCCGCCTGTGCCGGCCGACGCGGCTGGCTGTTCTGCCTGCCCTTGCTCCTGGCCGTGCCACAACCCAGCCACGCCTTCGAATTCAACGACCTGTGGCTGCGCCCCGACCAGCAAGGCCAGCGCCTGCTCGAGCAGAACCGCCCGGCCAGCGCCGCGCGCCACTTCCACGACCCACAATGGCGCGGCATGGCCTTGTACCAGGCCGGCGACTATGCCGCTGCCGCCGAAGCGTTTTCCCAGGGCGATACGGCCGCAGCCCACTACAATCGAGGCAATGCCTTGGCCCGCAGCGGCGAGCTGGAAGCTGCGCTGGACGCCTATGAACAAGCCCTGGAGCGCCAGCCCGACCTGCAAGCAGCGCTGGACAACCAGGCGCTGGTGCAGCAACTGCTGCAACAGCGGACGGCCAAGGCCGACGAGCAACCGGCCAACAGCGATGCCCAAGGCACGCCCGGCAGCGAAACCGAAGGCAACAGCAGCTCGGCCAGCAGCCCGGCCCAAGGCACCCCGGGCGATGATGAACAGCCTGGCAACGAACAGCCCGGTGAAGGCAGCGGCAACAGCCAGGCTGCGTCCGGCAACCAGCCGGGCGCAGATGACGGCGTCATCCAGCCGCCGCAGCGCCCGGTGTCGACCAGCCTCGATGCCGAACAGCGCCAGGCCCTGGAACAGTGGCTGCGCGAGATCCCCGACAACCCGGCCGAGCTGCTGCGGCGCAAATTCTGGTATGAACAGCAATTGCAACAGGAAAATCCACAATGAGTCGCTTCGGCGTCTTTCTACTCGGCCTGCTGTGGGCCGTGCTGGCCCAGGCCGAACCGCTGCTGCGGGCCAGCGTTGACCGTACCCGCGTGGAGGCCGGCGAAAGCCTCGAGCTGACCCTGGAAAGCCAGGACGTCACCGAGTTTGGCAAGCCCGACCTGCGCGCGCTGGAAAACGACTTCGAGGTGCGCGGCACACGCCAGCTGAACAGCCTGCACAGCCTGGATGGCGAAACCCGCGCCAGCACCCGCTGGATCATCACCCTGTTGCCACGGCGCAGTGGCAGCCTGCGCATCCCCGAACTGCAACTGGGCCAGTCGCACAGCCAGGCCATCGACCTGCAAGTCCTGCAGGCCGACGCCAGCCGCCAGGACAGTGCTTCCCAGGTGTTCATCGAAGCGAGCCTCGACACTGCCGACGTCTATGTCCAGGCCCAGGCCGTGCTGACCCTGCGCATCTACCACTCGGTGGCACTGTACGACGACAGCAGCCTGAGCCCGCTGCAACTGGACAATGCCAAGGTCGAACCGCTGGGCGAATCGCGTACCTATGAAAAGGAAATCAACGGCGTACGCCATGGCGTGATCGAAACCCGCTATGCCATTTATGCCCAGCAGAGCGGTACCCTCGAGATACCGTCGTTGACCTTCACCGCCACCGCTGCCGCCAGCCCCGACGCGGCCTCGGCCGCCAACGGCACGGCCCGGGCCGGGCGCCAGGTGCAGGTCAGCTCGCTGCCATTGCGCCTGGCCGTGCGGCCGATTCCGGCGGCCTGGCCAGCTGGCGTGCCGTGGCTACCGGCCCGTAGCCTGAGCCTGGAAGAGCACTGGAACCCTGACCCGGGCGACCAACAGGTGCAGATTGGCGACTCGCTGACCCGGAACATCACCTTGCGTGCCGAAGGCTTGTCCAGCACCCAGCTGCCACCGCTGCCAGCCACCGAAATCACCGGGCTGCGCCGCTACCCCGACCAGCCGCTGCTGCGCAACGAGATTGGCGAACGGGGCATGACCGCCAACCGTGAGGAACGCGAGGCGCTGGTGCCGACCCACAGTGGCGCACTGGCCCTGCCGGTACTGGAAGTAGCCTGGTGGAACACCCGCGAGGACCACCTGGAGCACAGCAGCCTGCCAGCGCGTACGCTCAACGTGCAGGACAACCCGGCACTGAGTGCCGACACCCCGGCGGGCGACAGCAGCAGCGCCAGCAGCCTGCTGTGGCCGTGGCAGCTGGCGACCTTGCTGTTTGCCCTGACCAGCGTGCTGGGCTTCGCCCTGTGGTGGCGCGCCCGTTCGCAGCCGGCCGTGCTGCGCGCCGCGCAGACCGGGCCGAGCCCGCGTACCTTGCTGGATGACCTCAAGCGCGCCTGCCAGGCCAACGACCCGCAGGCTACCCGCCAGGCACTGGACGCCTGGGCCCGGCAGCAGCCGGAAACCCTGGCCGAAATGGCGGCGCGCTTCGTGCCGCTGTCGGATGCGCTGGACGGCTTGAACGGGGCGTTGTACAGCGAGAGCGGGCAATATTGGCAGGGTGAGGATCTGTGGCGGGCGATCGGTACCATTCCGCCGGCTGAGCAGGTATTGCTGCCGACCGGCGAGAACGGCAGCCTGCCGCCGCTCTATCCCAAGTGATGAGCTGCCTGTGCGGGCTTCTTCGCGGGTTCACCCGCGAACACCGGCGTACGACATTTCTCCGAATACATCTGCGCCAATGCCGGCGAGCCCGGCATCAACATGCTGGTCAACGCGGTGCATCACGTTCAGATGACCAAGGCCTTGGCCGAGTTGCTGTTGCACCCGCAAGCCGGGGATATAACCTGGCACTGACTACACAGCCCCAAGACATACGCGGCCCCTGTAGGAGCGGCCTTGTGTCGCGAAAGGGGTGCGAAGCGCCCCCAGGATCTGCGCACCACCACAAAATCGCCGGGGCCGCCTTGCAGCCCTTTCGCGACACAAGGCCGCTCCTACAGAGACCACGATCGGAGAGAGGGCTTCATCAACCTGCGAGCACCGGTTGAACTGGCTGACGGCTCAGATGAACCGCTGCCCCTCGAACGGGTTCCAGCCCTGCTGCCCTTTGGTCTGCTTCAGGTAGTAGGCACGGTTGGTCAGAAAACCGTACAGAAATGCAAACCCCATGCTGATGCCGTTATCCAACGGCCGCGGGATTTCGCTACCGGTCGCGATCTCGTAGTAGCTCAGGAGAACGCCAATGACGATCATGATGGCCAGCATGACCAGGTTCTTCTTCCACAGCCCCAGCACGAACCAGTAGATCGGGCCAAAGAAGAACGCGATGAAGTTGTTGTTGATCAGTATTTTCTTGCCAAATGGCAAGGCGCGGAAAGCGGCTTTGTAGGCCTCGGAGGTGGGTGCGCCGTACTGATCGAAGAAGGCGAAACGCTCCTGCCATTTTGACTTGAGGTTGCCTGGGTTGGATTGGGTCTGTGGGATCCCTTCCATTGGTAGCTCCTGTGATTTCGTCCGTGGATATCGAATCGCCATGATCATGGCGGGCCGCGAGGGTAAATCAGCACGTCTTCGAGAGCAAGCCTGATACCTGACAGCTTGCCGATCCACCGTGAAACTGACCGGCCGCTTCTACACCATCATCCAGGCCATAGCCTTGCGTCGCGAAAGGGCTGCAAAGCGGCCCCGGCAATCTGACAGTGATGCGAGTATCCCGGGAGCGCTTCGCACCCCTTTCGCGACGCAAGGCCGCTCCTACAGAATGCGCTGCGCAGGCCTTGAGGCTTGCCGGCGATCGGGGCGCACAGCGGCCCCACGCTTGGGTTACCATACCGCCCTTGCGCAACGCCTATCACCCAAGCCAAGCCCTCGCTTGCTCGACTCGACACCAACAGGTCATCCATGCGTCTGTTTCATACCTCCGACTGGCACCTGGGCCAAAGCCTGCACGGCCAGGAACGCGATTTCGAACACGCCTGCTTCCTCGAATGGCTGCTCGGCCAGCTGCGCCTGCGTCAGCCGGATGCGCTGCTGATCGCCGGGGATATCTTCGACACGGTCAACCCGCCGGTCAAAGCCCAGGAGCGCCTCTACGATTTCATCGTCCAGGCCCACGAGCAGCAGCCCAAGCTGGACATCGTGATGATCGCCGGCAACCACGACTCTGGCTCGCGCATCGAGTTGCCCGCCGCACTCATGCGCCGCCTGCGTACCCATGCCCTTGGCCGCGTGCACTGGCTGGACGAGGGCCAGCTGGATGCCGAGCGCCTGCTGATCCCGCTGACCAACGGCCGCGGTAAAGTCGCCGCCTGGTGCCTGGCCCTGCCCTTCCTGCGCCCGGCCGAGGTGACCGGCCCGCACCTGGGCGACGACTACCTGCAAGGCATCACCCAAGTGCACCAGCAACTGATCGCCGCTGCACAGAAGAAGCGCAGGAAAGACCAGGCGCTGATCGCCATCAGCCACGCGCACATGGCCGGTGGCGCGGTCTCGGAAGACTCCGAACGCAGCCTGATCATCGGTAACGCCGAGGCGCTGCCGGCCAGGCTGTTCGACAAGGCCATCAGCTACGTCGCCCTGGGCCACTTGCACAAGCCGCAAAAGGTCAACCGCGAAGAACGCATTCGCTACAGCGGCTCGCCGATCCCGCTGTCATTCGCCGAGATCAACTACCCGCATCAGGTGCTGGAGGTGGAACTGGATGGCAGCGGCCTGGTCAGTGTCGAGCCGCGCCCGGTACCACGCGCAGTGGCCCTGCAACGGGTTGGCCCGGCACCGCTGGGCGAACTGCTGACGCAACTGGGCGAGCTGCCAGTGATCGACCTGCTCGAAGACCCCAACCGCCAGCCCTGGCTGGAAGTGCGGGTGATCCTCGACGAACCGCAACCCGACCTGCGCCAGCAGATCGAAGGTGCCCTGCAAGGCAAGGCCGTGCGCCTGGTGCGCATCAGTGCCGAATACGCTGGCCGCAACAACGCCGAAGACGATGACCTGGCCTTCGTCGAACTGGCCCAGATGACCCCGCAGGACCTGTTCAGCCGCGCCTGGGAGCAGGCCTACGGCAACCCTGTCGACGAACAGGCGCTGGCCGACTTTGCCCTGCTGTTGCAGGACGTGCAGCAGGAAGAGGAACAGCCATGAAGATTCTCGCCATCCGCCTGAAGAACCTGGCATCGCTGGCCGGCCCGATCGACATCGACTTCACCGCCGAGCCGCTGGCCAGCGCCGGCCTGTTCGCCATCACCGGCCCTACCGGCGCCGGCAAGAGTACCCTGCTCGACGCGCTGTGCCTGGCCCTGTTCGGCAGCGTCCCGCGGCTCAACGACATCGGCCGCGAGGCCAAGGTGCCGGATGCCGACGGCGACATCCCCACCTCCGACCCGCGCAACCTGCTGCGCCGGGGTACCGGTAGCGGCTTTGCCGAAGTGGACTTCGTCGGTATCGACGGCCGCCGCTACCGGGCCCGCTGGGAGGCCAACCGCGCCCGCGACAAGGCCAACGGCAAGCTGCAGTTCAGCCGCCAGAGCTTTTACGACCTGGACAGCGAGCAGGTGCTGGCCAGCGGCAAGAACGAATACAAACAACTGGTCGAAGCCCGCCTGGGCCTGAACTTCGAGCAGTTCACCCGCGCGGTGATGCTGGCCCAGAGCGAGTTCGGCGCCTTCCTCAAGGCCGACGACAAAGAGCGCAGCGAGCTGCTGGAAAAGCTCACCAACACCGCCATCTATACCCGCCTGGGCCAACGCGCTTTCAGCAAGGCGCGCGAGGCCGGCGAAGCCCACAACGCCCTCAAGGAGCGTGCCAGCCACCTGCTGCCGATGGCCGCCGAAGCCCGCGCCGAACTCGACCAGCGCTTGGAGCTGGCACAGCAGCAGTTCAAGGCCGACCAGGCCGCCGAGCGCCAGCTGGAACAGCAACGCAACTGGCTGAATGAACAACGCCAGTTGCAGGCACAGCATGCCGAAGCCAGCAGCGCACTGCAGGCCGCCGAACAGGACTGGCAACAACTGGCTGACCAGCGCCTGGACCTCGTGCGCCTGGAGCGCCTGGCCCCGCAGCGTCACCAGTTCCACCGCCAGCAGACATTGACTGCGCAACTGGCACCGGTGGCAGCGAAGATCGCCGAGCAACAGCAGCAGCAAGCCGAGCTGCAAGTGCGCACCAGTGAGCTCGAACAGGCGCTGGACGCCGCGCGTAAGGCGCTTGCCGTCAGCCAGGCCGAACACAGCGAGAACGCCCCTCGCCTGCGCCAGGCCTTTGCCGCCCAGGACAACCTGGCCCGCCTGGAACAGGAGCTGGCAGCACAGCGCAGCGCCAGCCAGCAGGCTGAGCAGCAGGTCACCGAAGGCCAGCAACACCTGCAACAGCTGGAAGACAACCAGCAGCGCAGCTTGCAGCAACTGGCACAGATCGATACCGCGCTCGCCGACAGCCAGCACCTGGCGGGCCTGGCCAATGCCTGGCACGCCTACCTGCCACAACTGAAACAGGTAATGCTGATCGGCGGCCGCCTGGCCAAGGGCCGTGAAGAGCTGCCCGGCCTGCAGGCCCAGGCCAGCCAAGCCAATGCGCAGTTGCAGGCCGAGCGCGATGCCTTCGAGCTGCTGTTCCGCGAAGCCAAGGCCGAACCCCAGGCCCTGGCAGAACAGATCGACCTGCTGGGTGGCATGCTGCAGGACAACCGCAAGCAGCAGCGCGCCGTGGAAGAACTGTCACGCCTGCATGGCCGTGAGCTGGAACTGCGCCAGCAGCTGGAGGCCGCGCGCATGCGTCAGCAGCAGGCTATGCAGCAGCGCCAGCAACTGATTACCGAAGGCACCGCCGCCAAGGCCGAGCTGGAAGCCGCCGAGCAAGCGCTCAACCTCACCCGCCAGTTGCTGGAACGCCAGCGCCTGGCACGTAATACCAGCGTCGAAGAGCTGCGTGGCCAGTTGCGCGACGGCGAACCCTGCCCGGTGTGCGGCAGCGCCGAGCATCCGTTCCACCAGCCTGAAGCACTGTTACAAAGCCTGGGTCGCCATGACCAGGCCGAGGAAGAGGCCGCGCAGAAGCAGGTCGAAACCCTCAACAGCAAGCTGGTTGAGCTGCGTACCCAGCTGGGCGTGGTCAATGCCCAGCTCAAGGAGTTCCAGCAGCAACAGCAGCAACTGGGCGAACAGCTGCAACCGCTGGTGGCCCAGGTGCAGGCGCACAGCCTGTGGCCAGCCCTGGCCCCGCAGGACGACAAGGCCCGCAGTGCCTGGCTCGACAGCCAGCTGCGGCGCCTGGACGAAGAAATCGGCCAGGACGAGAAACGCCAGAGCGCCCTGCTCACCCTGCAAAAAGATGCAGCACGTCTCAACCAGCAATTGCAGGCCGCCCAGCAGGCGCAACAGCAGGCCCAGCGCCACCTGGAGCAACAGCACCAGGCCCTGGCCAGCGACGAGCAACAGTTGCAGCGAGGCCTTGACGACCTGGCCGGCGTGTTGCCCGAAGAGGCCCTCAAGGCCTTGAACGACGACCCGGCCAATGCCTTCCTCGCCCTGGATCAGCAGATCGCCCAGCGCCTGCAGCAATTGGAGCAGCGCAAGGACGAACAGGAAGAACAACTAGCCCGCCAGGCCCAGCTGGACAAGCTGCGCGACCAGCAACAGGCGCGCGTGCAGACCCAGCAGCAGTTGCAGCAGAAACTTGCCGCCCTCGACGAACAGCGCCAACAGGCCCTGGCATTGCTCGCTGAACTGCTTGGCGGTCACGCCAGCGCCGAGGCCTGGCAACAGCATATGGATGTAGCGTTGGAGCAGGCACGCGCCCTCGATGCCGACACTGCCCAGCGCCTGCAGGACTTGCGTACCCAAGGCGTGCAACTGGCCAGCGAACTCAAGGCCAACACCCAGCAGCAGCAGGCGCTGGACGCCGAGTGCCAGCAGTTGCAGGGCCAGATCGCCCAGTGGCGCGGTGAACACCCGGAACTGGACGACGCTGGCCTGGATCGCCTGCTGGGCATGGAGGACGCGCAGGTCACTGAACTGCGCCAGCGCCTGCAAGGTGCCGAAAAAGCCATCGAACAGGGCCGCGTACTGCTGCAGGAACGTGAACAACGCCTGCAGCAACATGCAGCGCAAATGACCGTGGACACCTCGGCCGAAGCCTTGGAACAGGCCTTGGCCGACTTGCGTGAACGCCTGGCCGGGCATGAGCAGCAGTGTGCCGAACTGCGCGCCCAGCAGGCCGACGACCAGCGCCGGCAACAGGCGCACCAGGCGCTGGCGGCAGAAATCGAGCAGGCACACCAGCAATGGCAGCGCTGGGCCCGCCTGAACGCCCTGATCGGTTCGGCCTCGGGCGATGTGTTCCGCAAGATCGCCCAGGGCTACAACCTCGACCTGTTGCTGCACCACGCCAACGCCCAGCTGCGCCAGCTGGCCCGTCGCTACCGCCTCAAGCGCGGCGGCAGCGCCCTTGGCCTGCTGGTGCTGGACACCGAAATGGGCGACGAACTGCGTTCGGTGCACTCGCTGTCAGGCGGCGAAACCTTCCTGGTGTCGCTGGCCCTGGCCCTGGGCCTGGCCTCGATGGCCTCCAGCACCCTGCGCATCGAATCGCTATTCATCGATGAGGGCTTCGGCAGCCTCGACCCGGAATCGTTGCAGCTGGCCATGGATGCCCTCGACGGCCTGCAAGCCCAGGGCCGCAAGGTGGCGGTGATTTCCCACGTGCAGGAAATGCATGAGCGCATCCCGGTGCAGATCCAGGTGCGCCGGCAGGGCAACGGCCTCAGTGATGTTGAGGTGTGCGGGTGATTCTCTACTCGTTCCGCCGTTGCCCCTGGGCCATGCGCGCGCGCCTGGCCCTGCGCTATGCCGGCTGCGAGGTGGAAATCCGCGAAGTGGCGATGAAGAACAAGCCGGCAGAACTGCTGGCGTTGTCGCCCAAGGGCACGGTGCCGGTGCTGGATACCGGTACCGAGGTGCTGGAAGAGAGCCTGGACATCATGCGCTGGGCGCTGGCACGCAACGACCCACAGGATTGGCAGCTGCAAGCCGACGCTACTGCGGCGCAGCGGGCTGAAGCACTGATTGCGCGCAACGACAGCACGTTCAAGGCGCAGGTGAGCCTGTACAAGTACGCCGAGCGCTACCCGGCGCATTCCCGCGCACATTACCGGCAACAGGCCGAAACCTGGCTGGCCGAGCTTGAGGGCTTGCTAGCCGGCCGGCCTTACCTGCTGGCCGACCATCCGAGCATTGCCGATGCCGCACTGCTGCCCTTGATGCGCCAGTTTGCCGGGGTCGAACCGCAGTGGTTCGCCGAGGCGGCTTATCCGCGGCTGCGGAGCTGGCTGCAGGGCTGGTTGGCATCGGACCTGTTCAAGGCCGTCATGGCCAAATAGGTTCATACGCTCCGTTGTAGGAGCGGCCTTGTGTCGCGATGGGGCGCGCAGCGGCCCCGGTTTTTTGCGTTGCCGCTGAAATTGCCGGGGCCGCTCTGCGGCCCATCGCGACACAAGGCCGCTCCTACATCGGACCGAGTCGGATTCACGCGTGCTGCTTACCGCTCAGGGCCGCATGGAAGTTGGCACTCTGGCGCAGGTACTGCTCGGTGTAGCTGTGGGTAGCGGACGCTTTGCCGCTGCTGTCGGCATGGGCATGCGTCGGCAGGACGACCGAAGCGGAAATGGCGGATGCAGCAATGACCGGGAAGAGATTGAAGTTCATCTGGGTTGACCTCGACGGCGGTGGTTTGACGGTGGCCCATCCGGGCCTTGGGTCAAACTTACGCCGCCGAGGGCGCCGGCAGAAATTCATTGCGGCAGTATCGGTTATCACGCCAATCGATATCACTCGATGAATTTCAGGTCCGACGGGGCGTCCTGCTTCAGCGTCTGCACCGTCTCCCCCAGCTTGCCGCTGCGTGGGTCGCGGCGTATCACCACGATCTGGTTGCTCTTCTGGTTGGCCACCAGCAGGAAGTTGTCACTCGGGTCGAGGGCGAATTCCCGGGGATGATCACCCTCCACCGAGCGGCGTTGCAGCAGCGTCAGCTGGCCGTCCTGCTTGCCCACGCTGAAGGCGACGATCTCGTTGCTCGTGCCACGGTTGCTCACATACAGGAAGCGCCCGTCCGCCGACAGGTGCAAGCCACCGGCCGCTTTCGCCGCCGCCTCCTGGCGCTCGGCCAGGGGCAGGCGCTGGCGTTCGACCAGGTTGCCGTCCTGCACGTCGAACATGACCACCTCGGCACTCATCTCCAGGGTCAGGTAGGCATGCCGGCCCTTGGCATCGAACAACAAATGGCGCGGCCCGCTACCCGGTGGCAGGGCCACCGACGCCGGGATCGCCGGTGTCAACGGGTGGTCGGCGCTGGCGCCGTCGTAGCGGTAGATGAACACCTTGTCAGCGCCCAGGTCGCTGGCGTAAAGGTGCCGACCGTCGGGCGACAGCACCAGCGAATGCACGTGGGCACTGGCCTGGCGCTCGGGGTTGACCCCGCTGGCCTGGTGCCGGGCATGTTGCACCACCGGCTTGAGCTTGCCGTCCCTGGCCACCGGGATCACCACCAGGCTGCTGCCGGGGTCGGGCTTGACCGCATAGTTGGCGACGAACAGGTAACGCTGGTCGCGGCTGAGGCTGGCATGGGTCGGTTCGTCACCCTGGCTGGCGACCTGGTTGAGCGGCTTGATCTCGCCCTTGGCACTGACGCTGAAACTGCTGACCTGGCCGCCTGGGGTTTCATTGACCGCGAACAGCTGGCGCTGGTCGGCCGAAAGTACCAGCCACGAGGGGCTGACGCTTTTCACCACTTGCAGCGGCGTGGGGTCGATGTGGCCGGCCTTGCTGTCAAAGCGATAACGGTAGATGCCCTGGCTGGCACCGTCGGTGTAACTGCCCACCAGCAAGGTGGCGGCAGGGACAGTGAGGCTCAGGCTCATCAGGCTAGTGGCCAGCAGGCTCGTCCAGATCCGCTTCATTGTCATTATCATCCGGGGCGCGAAAGGCACTCATACAGACTAGTCGATGCGCGCCGTCGGCATCGTCGAGTTGCCATTCGTCAGCGATGGCGACGGCAGCGGCGACTTGTTCGGCAGTGAAGGACCAGCGGCGCAACTGGCGGCCGTCCATGCATTCGACGGTGAGGCCGGATGCGTCGGCGGTGAAGTCGAAGGCGTGCAGGCCGTCGATCAGGAGCATGTCGCAGGACTGCAGGGCGGTGGCGAGGGGGGACATGGGGTTACCTGTGAGGGATGTGCCAGCATTATAACCCTGGGGCTGCGTTGCAGCCCATCGCGACACCAGGCCGCTCCTACACGGGTCGCGCCAATTGGCACGTCGCGTTCCCAGGTAGGAGCGGCCCCGCTCTTCAATGGGCAAAGATCGAGCCGCCCTCCTTGCCCACCATTTTCTCCGGCTTGATCAGGAACCGCGCCAGGGCCGGCAGCAACCACAGCGCACCAAACATGTTCCACAGCAACATGAAGGTCAGCATCAGGCCCATGTCGGCCTGGAACTTGATCGCCGAGAAGATCCAGGTGCACACGCCAATCGCCAGGCACAAGCCGGTGAACAGCACCGCCTTGCCGGTCGAGCGCAGGGTCTGGTAGTAGGCTTCCTGCAACGGTAGCCCCGCGCGCAGGAAACTCTCCAGGCGGCTGTAGATGTAGATGCCGTAGTCCACGCCGATGCCCACGCCCAGCGCCACCACCGGCAGGGTCGCCACCTTGACGCCGATGCCCAGGTAGGCCATCAGCGCGTTGCCCAGCACCGAGGTCAGCACCAGTGGCAGGACGATGCACAGGGTGGCGGCGAACGAGCGGAAGGTGATCAGGCACATCACCGCCACGCAGATGTACACCATGATCAGGATGGTCAGCTCGGCCGACTTGATCACTTCGTTGGTCGCCGCCTCGATGCCGGCGTTGCCCGCCGCCAAAAGGAACTGCAGGCCTTCCTTGTTGTGGCTGTCGGCAAACGCCTTGGCTACGGCAGTGACCCGTTCCAAGGTCTCGGCCTTGTGGTCGTTGAGGAACACCAGCACCGGTGCCAACGAACAGTCCCCGTTGTACAGGCCATCGGCGCGGGCGATGGAGTTGTTGAGGATGTCCGGGTTGCGCGACAAGGTCTCCCACTTCAGGCTGCCCTCGTTCATGCCCTTGATCACCTGCTTGGACACGGTCACCAGGGAAATCGCCGATTGCACCCCCGGGGTGTTCTGCATGGTCCACATCAGCTCGTCGATCGGCGCCATGGTCGAGTGGATCGAACAGTGTTCCGGTGGCGTCTTGACCATGATCACCAGCACATCGGAACTGGTCGAGTAGTTGCTGATGATGAAGTTGTTGTCCTGGTTGTAGCGCGAATCGGGGCGCAGCTCCGGCGCGCCCTGGTCGAGGTCGCCGATCTTCAGGTTCTGGCTGTACCACAGGCCACCGGCAAAGGCGACCAGCGCCAGCACCACGGACACCGGTGCTACCCGGGCGCTGGCGAAGTTCGACAGCAGGCGCCAGAACGGATGCTCGCGGGTGGCGTCCTGCTTGCTGCGCGCGACGGCCTTGTTGCTGATGCCGACGTAGGAGATGGCCACCGGCAGCAGGATCAGGTTGGTGAACACGATTACCGCCACGCCGATGGAGGCGCCGATGGCCAGTTCACGAATCACCCCGATGTCGATGATCAGCAGGGTGATGAAGCCCACGGCATCGGCAAGGATGGCGATCATCCCCGGCAGGAACAGCTGGCGGAAGGTGCGGCGGGCCGCGGTGAGGGCATTGTCGGCGTCGCTGGACTGCAGGGCGATGCCATTGATTTTCTGCACCCCGTGGGAAATACCGATGGCGAAGATCAGGAACGGCACCAGCATCGAGTAGGGGTCCAGGCCGAAGCCCACCGCATGCATCAGGCCCAGCTGCCAGACCACCGCCACCAGGGTGGTGATGAGCACGGCGATGGTGCTGCGGATGCACCAAGTGAACCAGTACAGCAACACCCAGGTGATGGCCAGGGCGATGCCGAAGAACAGCGCCACCATCACCAGGCCATCGATCAGGTCGCCGACCTTCTTGGCGAAACCGATGATGTGCACCTTGACGTTGGGGTTCTGCGCCTGGAACTTGTCGCGGATCTTCTCTTCCAGCTGGTGCGAGAACTGCTGGTAGTCCAGCTTCACCTGCCTGCCCGGGTCCTGCGGGTCGGGGTAGCTCTCCAGCAGCGGCACGTCGACGATGCTGGACTTGAAGTTGTTCGCCACCAGGCGCCCTACCTGGCCCGACTTGAGCACGTTGTCGCGCAAGGTATCGAGGCTGTCCTGGGAGCCGTTGTAGGTGTTGGGTATGACCTCGCCACCGGAGAACCCTTCTTCGGTCACCTCGCTCCAGCGCACGCTGGGGCTCCACAGCGACTTCAGCCCGGCTCGGTCGACACCGGGGATGTAGAACACTTCGTCATGGACCTGGCGCAGGGTCTCCATGTAGTCCTTGTCGAAGATGTCGCCGTTGACCGCCTCCACCGAGATGCGCACGGTGTTGCCCAGGTTGGCCAGGTCGTTGCGGTGCGCCATCATCTGTTCGATGAACGGGTGCTGCAGCGGGATCATCTTCTCGAAACTGGTGGACGGGCGAATCTGCGTGGCCTGCCAGAACAGGAAAATGCTCACCAGCAGGCACAAGGCGATGACCACCGGGCGGTTGTTGAAGATCAGGCGCTCCAGCAACGTGGCCTTGTCCTGGTGATGCGGGTGCATGGTGATGCTCTCCCTGCTGGTCATGGCTGCACCTCCTGGTCGGCACCCTGGGCAGTGGCCAGGTGCACGCCACCCTGCCCTACCAGCAACAGGCCACCGTTGGCCAGGCCACTGACGCTGGCCAGGGCAATGCGGTCGGTGCGGTTGTAGACACTGAAGGTGTGGCCATCGTCGGTGCTGCGCAGCACGCTGCCGCCGTTGCCGACCAGTACCAGGCTGCCATCCTCGACAAGCGTAGCGCCTGCCAGGCCGAACTCGAGGTTGCCGCGTGCGGCCTTGAGCTCGATCGGCTGCCAGCTGTCGCCGAAGTCAGTGGAACGGAACAGGTTGCCGCGCAGGCCGTAGGCCAGCAGTGTATGGGGCTGTGCCGTGCCGATCACGCCGAACAGCGAGCCCGCGTAGGGGCCCTGGACCTTGGCCCAGGTCTGGCCGTGGTCGGTCGAGCGGAACATGCCGCCCTGCTCGCCGACGATGAACAGCCCGGCCTCGCGTACCAGGGCAATGCCGTTCAGGTGCAACTGGTCGGGGTTGTCCAGGCGCTCGGCCACGTCCTGCCAGTGCTGGCCGCCGTCGGTGGTTTCCAGCAAGGCGCCGTAGGCGCCCACGGCAAAGCCATGCTGGGCGTCGAGGAAGGCCACATCGAGCAGGGGGGCTTCGCGGGAAAGGTCTTCGAACTGCTTGCTCCAGGTGGCCCCGCCATCGTTGCTGGTAAGCACCTGTGCATCATGGCCGACCGCCCAGCCGTGCTTGTCGTCGAGGAAGAACACTGCGGTCAGCAGTTGTCGGGTGGGCACGCGGGCCTGGGTCCAGGTGCGGCCCTGGTCATCGGAAAACAGGATGTGGCCGCGATCACCTACCACCACCAGGCGCTTGCCGGCCTGGGCGGCGTCGATCAGCAGGCTCTGGCTGGCCTTGGCCGATTCGGTGGAATATTCCTCGGCCGGTGCGGCCTGGACAACCTCGGCCCAAACCCCCAGTGCCAGTGCCAGCATCGCGCTGGTTGCCAACGGCCAGGCACCACGCCTGTTCTGCTGCCCCATGACTGCCCCCTGTTGTGTTCTTGTTGGTGGGTCAATGCATTGCAGGTACTGCGAAAAGCCTGAGCTAGAGGCCTGCAATAACTTGACCGGATCGTAGCGGGGATGTTTGCGGGAAGACAACGGGCGGGGTGTTATGTTTTGTTATCGGCGTGTAGCCGGGGGCCGCTGTGCGGCCCATCGCGACACAAGGCCGCTCCTACAGGGACCGCGAACGCCGGATTGACGCGGCCCCCTGTAGGAGCGGCCTTGTGTCGCGATGGGCTGCAAAGCAGCCCCACCGGCCCTCAAGCCAGGCTCTTGCTCACAACCTCATACACATCACTGGACAGCTCACCAGAAGCCAGAATCCGCTCCAGCTCGCCCTTCATCAGGGCCTGACGCGCAGTGTCATACTTGCGCCAGCGGGTCAGCGGTGCCAGTTGCCGCGAGGCGATCTGCGGGTTCAGCGCATTCAGCTCGATCACCAGGTCGGCCAGGAAGCGATACCCCGAACCATCCGCGGCATGGAAGTTGACCAGGTTCTGCCCGGCAAAGGCGCCGATCAACGCACGTACCTTGTTCGGGTTCTTCAGGGTGAACGCCGGGTGCTGCATCAGCGCCTTGACCCGCGCCAGCCCGCCCGGCAGCGTGCTGGCGGCCTGCACGCTGAACCACTGGTCCATGACCAGCGGGTTGTCTCTGAAGTGCTCGGCAAAGGCCTCCAGGGCCTTGGCCCGCTCGGCCTCGTACGGCGAATTGACCAGTACCGCCAGCGCGGTCAGGCGCTCGGTCATGTTGTCGCACTGCTCGAACTGCTCCAGGGTCGCCTCGAGCACCTGCGGCTGGCCGCTGAGCATCAGGTAGGACAGGGCGATGTTCTGCAGGCTGCGACGGGCAAAATGCTCGGCCGAGGCCATGTAGGCGGTGTTGCGCGATACCTCACGGTTGGCCTGGTAGCGCGCCCACAGGGCGTCGAACAGCTGCTCGGCGATCTGCCGGCGGGCAAACTCGCGGGCAGCGTGAATGGCATCCACATCGGCGACCTGACTGATCTCGGTGAGGTAGGCCTCACCCGGCAGCGAGAGCATCTCGGCGACCATCGCCGGGTCTAGTGCCTGGTTGCCGAGTACGGTAGCCAGGGCGGTGATCAGGCGCTGGTCGAGTTGCAGCGCTTCGCCACGCTGATGCTGACCGATCAGCTCCTGCAGCACCTGCACCGACAGCTGCTGCCCGGCTTCCCAGCGGTTGAAGCCATCGCTGTCGTGCTGCATCAGGAACATCAGCTGGTCGCGGTCGTAGGGGAAGCTGAGCTTGACCGGCGCGCTGAAGCCGCGCAACAGCGAAGGCAGCGGCTTGGCCTGGATGCCGCGGAAGGTGAAGGTCTGCTCGGCTTCGGTCACCGCCAGCACGCGGCTGCTGCCTTGCGCGGCCGCTTCACCCGCCAGTTGCAACGGCAAGTCGTTGCCGGCGGCGTCCAGCAGGCCCAGTTCCACCGGGATCACGAACGGCAGCTTCTCCGCCTTGTCCGGGGTCGGCGGGCAGCTCTGGCGGAAGCTCAGGCTGTAGGTCTGCGCGGCAGCATCATAAGCCTCGCTGACGTCCAGGCGCGGGGTGCCGGCCTGGTTGTACCAGCGCTTGAACTGGGTGAAGTCGACGCCGTTGGCGTCTTCCATGGCCTTGATGAAATCGTCGGTAGTTACCGCCTGGCCATCGTGGCGTTCGAAGTACAGGTCACTGCCCTTGCGGAAGCCATCGGCACCCAGCAGGGTACGAACCATGCGCACCACTTCGGCGCCCTTCTCGTACACGGTCAGGGTGTAGAAGTTGGAGATCTCGATGAAGCTGTCTGGGCGTACCGGGTGGGCCATGGGGCCAGCGTCTTCGGCGAACTGGTGAGTACGCAGGTAGGCGACGTCTTCGATGCGCTTGACCGTTCGCGAGTTCATGTCGGCGCTGAACTCGGCATCGCGGAACACCGTGAAGCCTTCCTTGAGCGACAGCTGGAACCAGTCACGGCAGGTGACGCGGTTGCCCGACCAGTTGTGGAAGTACTCGTGGGCCACCACGCCTTCGACGCGCTGGTGGGCAGCATCGGTGGCGGTTTCGGCACGCGCCAGCACGCAGCTGGAGTTGAAGATGTTCAGGCCCTTGTTTTCCATGGCGCCCATGTTGAAGTCGTTGACCGCGACGATCATGAAGATGTCCAGGTCATACTCGCGGCCATAGACTTCCTCGTCCCAGCGCATGGACTTCTTCAAGCTGACCATGGCGTGGTCGCACTTGTCGATGTTCTCGGGCTCGACATAGATGCGCAGGGTCACGTCGCGGCCGGACTGGCGGGTGAAGCTGTCCTCGACACACCACAGGTCACCGGCCACCAGGGCGAACAGGTAGGCCGGCTTCATGAACGGGTCTTCCCAGGTCGCCCAGTGGCGGCCGTCTTCCGCTGGCCCGCTGCCGGTCGGGTTGCCGTTCGACAGCAATACCGGGTAGCGGTGCTGCTCGGCGATCACCGTGGTGGTGAAGGTGCTCATCACATCCGGGCGGTCGAGGTAGTAGGTGATCTTGCGGAAGCCCTCGGCCTCGCACTGGGTGCAGAACATCTTGCCCGACTTGTACAGGCCTTCCAGCGCAGTGTTGCGCTCGGGGTGAATCTTGACGCTGGTATCGAGGGTGAAGCGCTCGGCCTGGGGCTGCACGGTCAGGCTGTCGGCATCCAGCCGGTAGGCATCCGCACCCAGCTCCTGGTCGTCCAGCGAAACGCGCAGCAGTTCCAGCTGCTGGCCGTCGAGTACCAGTGGCGGCAAGCCGGCACCGCGTGCCGGGTTGCGGCGCATGACCAGTTGCGCGTGGACCAGGGTGTGGTCCTCGAACAGCTCGAAGGTCAGGTGCGTCTCGTCGATCAGGTACTCGGGCGCCTGGTAATCCTTGAGGTAGATCACTTGCGGTTGTTCGGTACGCATGTGCAGGTCCTTTTTACTGGAGCACGGCCAACTGGTAGGCCGTGTACTTGCGAATGTTGATCACACCGGTGTCGAAGATCAGGTACTGGCCCTTGATGCCCAGCAGCGTGCCTTCGGCCACCGGGTCCTTGTCGAGGTTGAAGCTGACGATTTTCTTCGGGTAGGCCTCGACCGGGTATTTGATCTGCACCACGTCGGCATCGGTCAGTGGCTGGATCGCCTGCAGGCCGAAGCGCCCCTGCAGCTCGCGCAGGCCATCGGCGCAGGCGTCGAAGACCTGCTCACGAATGGCGACCAGGTCGAGCTCCTCGGCATCGCCCTTGAGCAGGGTGCGCCAGTTGGTGCGGTCCGGCACCTGGCTGCGCAGCAAATCTTCGACCAGGCCGGACTGCTGGCGGCTGGCCACGCGCAGGATCGGCAGGGCCTGGCTGGCCCCCTGGTCGAGCCAGCGGGTAGGCAACTGGGTGGCACGGGTGATGCCGACCTTGATCCCCGACGAGTTGGCCAGGTAGACCACATGGTCGGTCATGCAGAACTGTTCGCCCCACGACGGTTCGCGGCAGGTGCCGGCGTCGTAGTGGCATTTTTCCGGGGCCATGATGCACACGTCGCACTGGGCCAGCCGGGTCATGCACGGGTAGCAGTAGCCCTGGCTGAAACTGGTCTTGGTGCGTTTGCCGCAATGGCTGCAGTGAATGGCGCCAAGGTATTCCAGGCGCAGGTGCTGGCCGATCAGCGGGTTGACCGGCACCTGGGTGTCACCCAGGCGGAAGCTGTATTGCACCACCGGCGCCTGCAGGCTGACCGCCATCTTGCTCAACGAGCCACGTGCGAGTTCGATCAATGTAGCGAGTCCGACTTGAACAGAATGTTGGCAATCGGTGCCGACTTCGACGCGCATTCCTGCGGGCCCATGTAACCGGTGCGCTGGTCTTCGGGCAGGTTTTTCATCTCCCAGGCGATGACCGCCTGCAGCGACAGCTCCTTCTGCTCGGCGGTGAGCTTGCGGCCATCGGACCATTTGCCGATTTCCACCGCCAGTTTCAGGCTCTGGTAGATCTCGGGTGTGATGTTTTCGATCATTTGCGCGAAAGTGGACATAGTGTCTCCTGATTCAAGCCGACAGTTTACGCCTGGCCAGCGCCCCGCCCAAGAGCCCGGTCAGGCATCCGATGAGCAGCCCGCCGACATGCGCGGCATTGGCGATCTGGCCCAGGCCCAGGGTACCGACCACGCCGGTCAGGCACACCACCAGCCAGATCAGCATCATGGCCAGCACGCCCTTGGGCAGGTTGAAGTAACGGTTGGGCGCCAGCCACTGGTACAACCAGATGTGCCCGAGCAGGCCGTACAGCACACCGGACAACCCGCCGAACAGGCTCGGCCCGCTGGTGTAGTGCTGGGCCAGGTTGGACACCAGGCTGAACAGCACGGTCAGGCCCAGCAGCGCCCAGGGGCCCTGGCGCAGTTCGATGCGTTTGCCCAGTTCCCAGTACCACAGGCTGTTCATCGCCAGGTGCAGCACGCCGAAGTGCAGCAGCATCGGCGAGACCAGGCGCCACCACTGGCCTTGTTCCAGGCTTTGCGCCAGCGGGCTGAAGTACAGGTAGTCGCCCTGCACGCGGAAGTCGAGGAAGGTGAACCAGCTGATGGTGGTGAAGTTGTCGCCCAGGCCGGTGAGGCCGGCGACGATGAAGCACAGCAGCAGCGTGACGGTGGTGATCTTGCAGGCGCGGGCCTGTTCCGCCAGGGACGACCCTTTCGCGGGCTCGCCCGCTCCCACAGGATCGGTGGTGGCCGGCAGGTCGGCGTTGCCGTCGGGGTAGCGCTGGTAGAGTTCGCGAACGTCTGCGGCCAGGGTGTCGGGGGCCCAGAGCACCTGGACCTCACCCTCCTCGCTGACCCGGTGCGGCACCTGCAGGCGCTGCAGCAGCTGGACGAAGCCGCTGAGGTCGACCGACAGCGGCAGGCGCATCACTTCGATAATGTTCATTGGCTGGCCTGTGGGCGGTCGACATCGACCCAAACGAACTTGTGCGGGTCGATGCGGGTTTCATCATCCAGCCGGTAGGCGGCCAGCTTGCCGTAGAGCACGGCGCTGTAGTCCAGGCAGGCGAGGTTGGCACGGATCGGTGCCGGGCGGCCACTGCGCCAGTAATGGCCGACGAACAGCATGGGCTCGTCTTCGGCATAGCGCAGCAAGGCGTTCTTCTGGCTGTGGCTGAGTGGGGTATTGGCCACTTCCGCTGGCAGGGCGTCAGGCTGGAACACGATGTCGCCGTAGGTTTGCGGGTCTTCTTCCCAGAACTTGGTGCGGAAGAATGCCCGGGTCAGGCCGTCGCCGCCGGTCAGGGTCAGCCCGTCCGGCAGGCGCATGTCAGTACCGCGCAATAGCCGGTTGCACACGTTGGCCGCAAAGCTGCCGTTCACCGCCGACGCCTGGATGAAGTGCTGGTCGATGCAGCCGTCGGGGTATTGCTGGCGCAGCGGCTCGATCAGGCGTGGGTCCCAGCAGGCGTGCACCAGGCGGAAACGCCCGGCGTCGACGAACAGCGGCAGCTCGTAGAACCAGTTGACGAAGTCGTGCCAGTCCGCCGGGTGCTGGGCGAACTGGGTCAGGGTTTCGTCGATCAGCCGGGCATGTCGTGGCGTGTGCTCGCGCACATAGGCCTTGCCGCTGCCAGGCAGCGCCGGGGTCACCCAGCCCAGGGCGTTGTATTCGTGGTTGCCCATGATGCAGAACGCCTGGCCGGCCTCGACCATGTCATGGACGATATGCAGCGCCTCGCGAATGCGTGGCCCGCGGTCGACGATGTCGCCCAGGAACAGCGCCTGGCGCCACGGATGACGCCAGACGCCGGCCTGGCGCTTGTAACCGAGGGCGTCGAGCAGGCGTTCGAGGGTCAGCGCACAGCCATGCACATCGCCGATGATGTCGAAACTTCGCGCCGGATCGAGCATCAGTCGTCCCTGCCTCCCAGGCGGCTGCCCCAGCCGAGCTTGGTACGACAGACCTCGTAGTAGTTGTGGTCCAGCGGATGGATCAGGCGCAGTTTCTGCGGTTTCTTGCTCACCGTGATGGTGTCGCCGGGGGCGCAGGTGAAGTGGTTCTGGCCGTCACAGGACACCTGCGGGTAGATCTGCAGGTCCTTGGACACCACGATCTTCAGCTCGCTATTGCCATCGACCACGATCGGCCGGCCCGACAGGGTGTGCGGGTACATCGGCACGATGACGATGGCGTCGAGCTTGGGGTGCATGATCGGCCCGCCAGCCGACAGCGCGTAGGCGGTGGAGCCGGTGGGCGTGGCGACGATCAGGCCGTCGGCCTTCTGGCTGCAGACGAACTGGCCATCGATGTAGATCTCGAACTCGATCATGCGCGTGGACTTGCCCGGGTGCAGCACCACGTCGTTCAGCGCGTCGCCCTGGCCGATGGCTTCGTTGTGGCGGCGCACCTCGGCCTGCAGCAGGAAGCGGTTTTCCACCAGGTAGTGGCCGTCGAGCACTTCGGCGACCTTGTCTTCCAGTTCGTCCGGGCGGATGTCGGTGAGGAAGCCCAGGTTGCCGCGGTTGATGCCGAGCACCGGAATGTTGTGCCGGGCCAGGGCGCGGGCGGCGCCCAGCAGGCTGCCATCGCCGCCGACCACGATGACCAGGTCGCAGACCTCGCCCAGCAGCTTGCGGGTGGAAGTTTGCAGGCCGTGGCCGGGCAACACTTCGGCGATGGTGTCCTCGAGGATCACGTGCAGGTGGCGCTCGAGGAGGAATTTTTTCAGTCGGCGAATGGTGTCGAGCACCTGCGAGCTGCCAAGGCGGCCGATGATACCGATATTGCGAAATTGCTCCATGGGGCTCCTGCGAGGCTCTGCGGCGGGTGACAATGCGCCGATTATGGGCGAAACCACCGGGCAGCGGCAAACCGGCTATGCTCGCAGGATGACGCCATTCGCCTTGCTCCACGACCTGCCCCGACAGTTGCGCCGACCCGCCGTGCGCGACCTGGCCTGGGCGCTGTTGTCGCCGCCGTTGCTCAGCGCCCCGCCCTGCCCCCAGCGCCACCCGCTGGCAGGCAGCCTGTGGGCAGACCAGCCGCAAGGCCTGGAACGCTGGTTGCGGGCCCTGGATGATGATGACCGGCCATTGCGCGAGTGGCTCGCGCAACTGGGCAGCCGGCGCCTGGGCCATTACTACGAACGCCTGTGGCAATTCGCCCTGGGTCAGGCGCCGGGCATCGAAGTGCTGGCGGCGAACCTGGCGATTCGCGACGGCGGGCGCACCTTGGGCGAGCTGGATGTGCTGCTGCGCGACCGCGACGGCGTGCACCACCTGGAACTGGCGATCAAGCTGTACCTGGGGCCGGAGCACGCCGGGCAGGACCCTGCCACCTGGCTGGGGCCGGGGTGCCATGACCGGCTGGGGACCAAGCTGGCGCACCTGGCGAGGCACCAGTTGCCCATGTCGCACAGTGCGCACAGTCGCGAAGTGCTGGCGCAGCTGGGCGTCGGCCAGGTGCACGCGCATGTGTGGCTGGGGGGTTATCTGTTCTACCCGTGGCCAGGCCAGGCCGAGCCACCGCAGGGCGCCAACCCGCAGCACCTGCGCGGGCGCTGGCTGCGGCGGCGCGACTGGGTACTGGCCGAGGGTGAGCGCTGGCAGCCGCTGCCGCGGCATGCCTGGCTGGCACCGGCGCGGGTCGAAGCGGCGGACTGCTGGGAGGTGGAGCAGTTTGCAGCATGGTTGCACCTGCTGCAGCGGCAGGCACCGGCGCAATTGCTGGTGCGCCTGGAACGCGAGGCTGACGGCGCCTGGCAGGAAGCGGAGCGGGTGTTTCTGGTGGCTGACAGCTGGCCGCTTGCGCCAGAGGCATGAACCGCTGGACCGGCCTCTTCGCGGGTAAACCCGCGCGCACAGGTGCCGCGACACCTTCAGCAGCAGTAAAGTTCCCGCGGGGGCGGGTTTACCCCGCGAAAAGACCCACGCAGGTGACACAATTTTCACAGACCCAGCGCAAAGATTCACTTCCCCATAACCTTTACAGTTGTACCTGAGCGCCAGCAAGAGCGCCTTCCCGACCCTGATGACGAGGACCGATCATGGTTTCAACCACCCCCGCGCGCCATTACGCGCGCCTGTCCATCGCCCTGCACTGGCTGATGCTGGTGCTACTGGCTGCTGTCTATGCCCTTATCGAATTCCGCGGCCTGTTCCCCAAGGACAGCGTCGAACGCAACTTGATGAAAGAGCTGCACTTCATGCTCGGGCTCAGCGTGTTCGTGCTGGTCTGGCTGCGCCTGGCCATCCGCCTGAGCAACCCGACACCACCGATCACGCCAAAGCCGCCGGCCTGGCAGACCGGGCTGGCGCACCTGGTGCACCTGGCGCTGTACCTGCTGATGATCGGCCTGCCGCTGGCCGGCTGGCTGATCCTCAGCGCCGCCGACAAACCGGTGCCGTTCTTCGGCCTGGAGCTGCCGCACCTGATCGGCCCCGACCCGGACCAGGCCAAGTTCATCAAGGGCTGGCATGAACGCGTCGGCAGCTGGGGCTACTGGTTGATCGGCATCCATGCCGTGGCCGGCCTGTACCATCACTATGTCAAGCGCGACAACACGCTGTTGCGCATGCTGCCTTACAAGTAACCGCGCCGGCCTTGCAGGCCGCCGGTGTGCACCACGATCAGGCGAGTGCCGGGCGCGAACAGCCCGGCCTCGACCTGTTGCCGCAGGGCCAGCAGCGCCTTGCCGGTATACAGGGCTTCCAGTGGCACGCCGGTGTGCCGCTCGCAGTCAGCGATGAACGCCAGCAGTTCATCATCGAACTTGCCGAAGCCGCCACGGCAGGCGTCGTGCAGCTGATAGCCCTGCGTCCCCGCCAGTTCCTTCACCGCCTGCTCCACGCCATGATCGCGGGGTACGGCCAGTGCGCCATGCACCATATGCCTCCCCTCCTCGGCCAGCACCAGGCCGGCCAGGGTCGTCCCGGTTCCAGCGGCCAGCCACCAGGCGTCATAGTCGGCCCAGCCGAGTGCGGCGAGTTGGGCGCGGGCCTGCAGCAGGATCAGGGCACAACCTTGCGCCCCCGCCAGCCCGCCACCACCCTCGGCAATACACTGCCAACCCGGATAGCGCGCCTGCCAGGGTTGCCAGAAACCGGGTTGGTTGCGCGCGCGGTAGCCGCCGTAGCCCAGCCAGTGCAGCTGCATGCCCAGCGCCTGCAGGTCACGTACGGTCGGCGTGTCCTGGGCGTGCCCGCGCAGCAGCCCGGCGGTGGCGAAACCGAAGCGTTTGCCGGCGGCGGCCAGCGCGTGCAAATGGTTGGAATGGTTGCCACCTAGGCTGATCAGCCCGGGAGCTTTGCTGGCCATGGCGTGCTGCAAGTGATGGCGCAGCTTGAACCATTTGTTGCCGCTGATCAGCGGGTCGATCAGGTCCAGGCGCAGGATGGCGGCTTCGACCCTGGCGTTTTCCAGCCAGGGCAGGTTCAGTGGGTGCAGGGGGGCTTGGGCTAGGTCGAGGGGCATGCAGCGAGTTTACCAGTGAACTCGGGGGGCGCTGCGCGCCTCTTTCGCGACACAAGGCCGCTCCTACAGCGATTTGCACAACCCCGGGCCCCTGTAGGAGCGGCCTTGTGTCGCGAAAGGGCCGCAACGCGGCCCCCGGCAAATTCAGAGCTCGGCCGCCAACCTCGAACCTTGATTGATTGCCCGCTTGGCATCCAGCTCCGCCGCCACATCCGCACCGCCAATCAGGTGCACCGACTGCCCCGCCGCCACCAGCCCGTCCTGCAGCTCGCGCAACGGCTCCTGGCCGGCACAGATCACCACGTTGTCCACCGCCAACACCTGCGGTTCACCACCCGCCACGCGAATGTGCAGGCCGGCATCGTCGATGCCCAGATACTCGACACTGTTGAGCATCTGCACCTGCTTGTTCTTCAGCCCGGTGCGGTGAATCCAGCCGGTGGTCTTGCCCAGGCCGTCGCCCACCTTGGATTTCTTGCGCTGCAACAGGTATACCTGCCGCGCCGGGGCATGGGGCTCGGCCTTGACCCCGGCGACGCCACCGCGTGCTTCCAGCTGGGAATCGATGCCCCATTCCTTCCAGAACGCTTCGCGGTCCTGGCTGCTGGCCACACCTTGATGCACCAGGTATTCGGAAACGTCGAAGCCGATACCTCCCGCGCCAATCACCGCGACAGCCTTGCCGACCGGTTTGCGTTCAAGCAGCACATCCAGGTAGCTGAGCACCTTGGCATGCTCGACACCCGGGATGGCCGGCATGCGCGGGGCAATACCGGTGGCCAGGATGATCTCGTCGTAGCCTCCGGCGACCAGGCCCTGCACATCCACGCGGGTGTTCAGGCGCAGGTCCACGCCTGAGCTTTTCACCTTGTTGCGGAAATAACGCAGGGTTTCATGAAATTCTTCCTTGCCCGGCACCCGCTTGGCCACATTGAACTGCCCGCCGATCTCGCTGGCGGCATCGAACAGGGTCACCGCGTGGCCGCGCTCGGCTGCCACCGTCGCAGCGGCCAGGCCGGCCGGGCCAGCACCAACCACGGCAATGCGCTTCACCGCGCGCACCGGCAGGTAGTTGAGTTCGGTCTCGTGGCAGGCACGCGGGTTGACCAGGCAGCTGGTCAGCTTGCCGCCGAAGGTATGGTCCAGGCAGGCCTGGTTGCAGCCGATGCAGGTATTGATTTCGTCGCTGCGCCCGGCGGCGGCCTTGTTGACGAAGTCCGGGTCGGCCAGGAACGGCCGGGCCATCGAGACCATGTCGGCATCACCCGCGGCCAGCACCGCCTCGGCCACTTCCGGGGTGTTGATGCGGTTGGTGGTGATCAGCGGAATGCCGACCACGCCCCGCAGCTTGGCGGTAACCTTGCTGAACGCCGCGCGCGGTACCTTGGTGGCGATGGTCGGGATGCGCGCCTCGTGCCAGCCGATACCGGTGTTGATCAGGGTCGCGCCGGCCTGCTCGATGGCCTTGGCCAACAGCTCGATCTCGTCCCAGCTGCTGCCGCCCTCGACCAGGTCGAGCATCGACAGGCGGAAGATGATGATGAAGTTCGGCCCTACCGCGGCACGCACCCGGCTGACGATTTCCACGGCCAGGCGCATGCGGTTCTCATAGCTGCCGCCCCAACGGTCGGTGCGCTGATTGGTGTGGGCGGCGAGGAACTGGTTGATGAAATAGCCTTCCGAACCCATGATCTCGACGCCATCGTAGCCGGCCCGCTGGGCGAGTGCGGCGCAATTGACGAAGTCGGCGATCTGCTTCTCGATCCCTGCTTCGTCAAGCTCCCTGGGCTTGAACGGGTTGATCGGCGCCTGGATCGCGCTGGGTGCGACCTGCCGCGGGCTGTAGGCATAACGCCCGGCATGCAAGATCTGCAGGCAGATCTTGCCGCCGGCGGCGTGTACCGCCTCGGTGACGATGCGGTGCTTGTCGGCTTCTTCCTCGGTGCTGAGCTTGGCCGCGCCGGAATACACCCCGCCTTCATCGTTGGGCGCGATGCCACCCGTGACCATCAGCCCAACGCCGCCCCGGGCGCGTTCGGCAAAGTACGCGGCCATGCGCTCGAAGCCGCCAGGGCGCTCTTCCAGGCCGGTGTGCATCGAGCCCATCAGGGTGCGGTTGCGCAAGGTGGTGAAGCCCAGGTCCAGCGGGGCAAGCAGGTGCGGGTAGCGGTCGGCGGCCATGGAAAGGTCCCCAATTGGCGTGATCACGGGATGCGGGCGCCTCACCAGCCGATGGGCCCCCGTCGTTTGTCTGCCTGCGACAGTAAACAGCCGTTTGAACCGGCTCAATGATCGAAACTGACAAGTTGATGATCCTGGTGCACAGCTAAGATCTCGGCATACGCGAACGCATCCGCTACAAGAAAACTCCCACCTCCCCGTCCGCTCGGCCGTCCACCAAAGCCTGGATCTCTGCAAAGACATCTGAAGCCAGGCTGGCCGGGACGCCCCAATAATCGAAGATCCCACCCTCATCTCGATTCTGGCCACAGGTCACAAAAACGCCGGTCCCAAACTTCTGCTTCAGGCGCATTGCCAACCAGCCCACGAAACCGCTGTTGTCGGCGCCTTGCGGAAAATGGAATCGGAAAACACCGAACAGCTCTTGCTCGACATCACCACAGGGGACCAGTTGACTCCATACCTGGTCATCCCGTACGAGCGCCAGCGCATCGCGGCAGGCAGCATCAGGAAACGATGAAAACGGAAACTCCAAAAAGGTGTAAGAGCCAGGGAAGAATCGCACATGGGCTTGGGTAATGACGCGCAACAAGCGGCGCTCCGTATCTTCGACCGTTTCATGGGAAATGTTCACCATTCCAGACTCTCCGTTCAGTAAAGCGCGCAGCGCTTCTATTGATTGACCGCAGAGATGCTAAGCAGGAAGATCTTCAAGATAAATGCTCGAATTCAAACAACATTAACAACTAAAGATTGAGGATATGGACAAGCTTAAAAGCATGGCGGCGTTCGTAGCAGCAGCTGAGTCAGACTCCTTCTCGGCAGCCGCCGCCGTGTTAGGCGTGACGCCGCAGCTGATTGCCAAACAGGTCAGCAATCTGGAATCTCAGCTAGGCCTTAAACTGATCACCCGCACCACTCGCCGACAAAGCCTGACCGCCGTGGGCAGGGACTATTACTTGCGCTGCAAGGCTATCCTGAGCGACGTTGAAGACGCCGATGAGCTGGCGCAGTCAGCAAGCTCGACACCGCGCGGAAAAATCCGCATCAGCGCGCCCTATAATTACGGCTCTCATCGACTCATCCCGTTCCTGACCCAATACCTGACGCGATACCCGGAAACGGAAATCGAGTTGGAGTTGACCGACAGGTTCGTGAATATCGTAGAAGAGGGATTCGAAGTCGTGTTTCGGTTGGGCAAACCCCAACTGGGCGACAGCGCGGCATTGGTGCAACGCGGCTTGAGGCCTTTCAGGATGTTTGCTTGCGCATCTCCCGCTTATCTGGCACGCAAAGGCACCCCGCTCCATCCCGAACAACTCGTGGACCATGATTGCCTGGGCTATCTGTTCTCCGATCGCATGACGGACAGAGTCTGGCGATTTACCAAAAACAGGCAGACGTTCACGGTCCCCATTACGAGTCGACTGAACGTCAATAACACCCTGGCCAAGGTGAACGCCGCATTAGCGGATTTCGGCATCACGCTGTGCGTCGAGGACGTACTGATGCCTTACGTGCAACGGGGCGAACTGGTCGTACTCTTCGAGGAATTCGAAGGGCCCACGTATCCTGTCAATCTGATCTACCCCTTGGACCGTCGCCCCTCCGCAAAGCTCAGGCACTTCATAGACGAAGTTGTGGCTGCATTGGGTTCGCCGCAGGCTTGACGGAACAGGGTTGGTTGCGGATGACCGCTAACGACCCAAAGCTGACGTTCAGCAGGGTAAACGCTGTCCTATCGTGAATGGCATCTTCAAGGCGCTTGCGATCCCAGCTAGAGTTTTTATGAATTGTTCAGAAACGACGAGCGGTGGTTCTTTAATCATGTAAAGCAGGTGTTCGAACGCTACTCCAGTCAGAACGATTTCAGCGCCATTCTGCAAACCTGCCTGAGCAAATACATGGCCCTCTGGTACAGGACCGAGTTGTTCGTATGCAATCGACATCTGCGTCGAGATTTCCTTAAGTGCCTCAACGAAAGCGGCCCTCACGTCGTTGTTAAGTGGGCTCATGACAGTCATTCCTCAGATTGTGGTGACCTATGTGCCGTGAATCATTCGATCAGGTCAGACGTCCAGCCAGACCCAGGCGGGGTTGCATGCGTTATTGGCCGACCGTATAGCCATCCTTGTGTCTCTCTTCATCGCACTACTGGTAGTAGAACGTCTGCTCCTGTCTCGTCGCAGCCCTTCGTGTATTGTCTCTGCTCTCGATCAGGCGGCAGTTATCGACGCATCACTTAGGGACAAGATCCACCAGGAGCGGTTTTATCAAGGTTGACTCCATGGCCGTGAGTGCCTCATGGGCAGCTGCTCTTACTGTTTGCCATGCGCCATGCTCGAAGATGCCTCTGTCGTGGCAGGGCATCTCAAGCGTCTTCAAAGTGCAGCAGGCAGCCCAGAGACTCTCGAGAGGGGTTCGGATGTCATCCGGCAAGGCATCGCCGCAGGTACTGAGCAAATCGTGGATCGGCAGCACCTTCGATGACCAGGCTTCGCAGACTGGACAGTCAGGGATGATCTGTTGTTGTTGCTTCGCTTGCATCGCGAGAAATTCAACGGCAACCATGGCGTGATCCACAGCAGCAATGCGTTCGTGCTGCTCCTCTCCATACCAATGGCAAATCAGGCATGAGAATCCCGTCACCTTTTTCAATTCCCTCGTAAGTGCATAGCCAGCAGGTGATTGCCTACGCTGCTGGCCGTCAGTATACCCCGCCAAATGCCTGCTCTGGGTCGGTTAGCGACCGTACACCGTATCGAGTTCACCCTTGTTCTCCCTAACGCGGAGGACAACCCATGAAAACCGCTGCTACCTACCCCCATCGGCCATGGAACAAGGGAAAGCTAGTCGGGCAAAAGCCCCGCTCTGACTGAGAGATATCTGGGCCATCCGGGTAAGGCTCCAGATCGCAGAGAAATCTAGGGATCTGGCGTTGTTCAACTTTGCCATCGACAGCAAGCTGCGAGCCAGCGACTTAACCAAGCTTCGTGTGCGGGACGTAGCCCATGGAGAGCATGTTTCGTCACGAGCGATCGTGATACAGCAGAAAACTCAGCATCCAGTGCAATTTGAAATCACCGAGCAAACCCGTATGGCTTTGGAAGCCTGGACGCATCAGGCTCACCTCCTTAGCGAGGACTGTCTGTTTGAGTCGGCTACACGGTTCAGATCATCTCTCCACCAGGCAATACGCTCGAATAGTGAAAGCCTGGGTGACAGCCATTGGCCTTGATCCAACAATGTACGGCACCCACACGCTGCGGCGAACGAAGGCCTCATTCATCTATCGCAGGACCAAGAATCTAAGGGCAGTCCAACTCCTGCTTGGCCATACGAAGCTTGAAAGCACCGTCAGATATCTGGGGGATTGAGGTCGACGATGCCTTGGAGATGGCAGAGCAGACGGAGGTCTGACCATCCAAAAGCGACGGTCGAGGGCAGACCGTCGCTATCCAACCCATAGCAGCCCGTCGCGGCAGTTAAAAAGCGTCTCAGCGGACAGTCGTCGGTGCCCTCTGCACTTGCGTGAGTCACGCCCAATGTGTGTAATCGTGACCATATCGAAGTAAGGAACAAGGCATGCACCGCAACACCATAACTTTTCAGGATGCGATTCGCTCTGGAGGCGCATCGAACGGTTGTACCAGCGTTGAGCGTTATTTTGCCGACTTTAGAATCGACGAGCGTTCTCTATTGGAAATTTTAGTAAGCGCTGACGGTGGGCACTCTGACTATATGAGTGGTTTCGTATCGGGATATCCAGAACAAAATCTTCTCTTTGCCAATAGCCTGATCCGAAGCGGCCTGCCCGAGACAAGGTCCAATCGGGTAATCATCTACATTTGCCCTGAATGTGGAGACATCGGCTGCGGAGCATACTCAGTGCACATTCGCAGTTCTGGTGACGAGATCATCTGGGAGGAGTTCGCTTACGAAAACGGATATGAAGAGCCTCGCATAATCCTTGATGTTGGCCCTTTTTTATTCGGCTCTGCCTCCTATGAGCGCGCCGTTAAAGCCGCGTCTGAGATTTGATTTGGCCGTGTTAGGAAGCTGCCCCTTGGTCTTACGTACCCGATCTTGGGCGAGGCGACCACTTGCGAATGGCTACCTGAATCCCCCCTAGTTTCGTATACGCCTTCAAGCCTCTAGGATAGTCTGTTCACTCGAGGCCGGTCGCTTCTGGCCGCTTGCTGCCCTCGGCGATGGCAGCTAAGGGTCGAGTGTGGTCGCTCGCACAGACAGCAACCCGCGTTAGTCCCAGTCCATTTTGATGCTCTCTTGTTTCCTGAACGCATCCAGCACACTCTCGAAACGGGAGCGCTCGAAAGTCAGGCTCGGTATTGAGTCATACCAATCAACGGCAGGGCATTGCAAAGTGATTAAATCCCTCAGCAAACCAAATCGGCGCCACTGGACATGGTGCTCATCGGCGTGCTGCTCAGCAACAATGACGGTACATGTCAGGTCCAAGTCATCAGAGCAAACAAGCAGGGGGACCAAAGTCTCCCAGCCCGGCGCTGTGGAATAGGTCCGATCCCATACCAAATAGGTGTCGTCATCGTCGCTCAAGCCTGAATGCGCTGATACGAGGTGTAACTCAGCTTCCCGATTGTGCTGAGGTAGCCAAACCTCCAAAGGTACTCCGTCAACGGCAAACGTCGGGTAGAAGCCGAGACTGTACTTGGATTTGTGGCTTGTGATGGATAGCAAATTACTCATTCCAGCTCTCGAATCCCTGAAGTCTGTAGAGCTTACTTTTGCCAGGTGCGCATGTCTGCTTTTGGCTGATAGTGGCCCTCCGCGTGAAGGGCTGCTTAGGGTCGAAAGCTGCCTCTCGCGGACGGCAGCAATCGGCCAAATGCGTCGTTCCGTATTTATGACGTTAAGAGCGGTTCAGGGTTCTGGCACCTGAACAGTCCAATCAATAGGTTCACAAGGAAGGGTCTAGGCATTCTTTGCCATGCTCAAACGATGCCGAATTGGAGTTCTATGTGATTATCTAGTGAATCTGGTCCCTGCCAGTTGTGATAGACCTCTCGGCTTTCGTCGGTTAGTCTACAGCCGGCTGCACGAGCCCCTTCGAAGAGCTTCGCATAACCATGGGAAAAGAGGTCACTGAGTGGCCCTCGGTAATCTTCATAGATGCAATGTAACGCCGGTAGCAGTTGATAGCGAACCCCTTCGATCTGCTCTTCGAAGTCACCCTCCACTGGCAGGCAGAATTCTATCCGAAAACGGTCGTTGGAATTGTTAGGCATCTTGTGGGAAACGAAAATCCATGGACCGACGACCTCAAGCTCCAGATCTTCGGCCGCGCTAATAATCTCCGCACAACATACTGACGCTTGGTCAGCAATTTCCGAGATGGATAGCTCGCGTCCGATGAAAAGTACCCGCTGAGAGGCGATGCTTTTCTCCTTCATCTATAACTCCTGTTTGTCAGGCACCCGTTGGGGATGGCTCTGCGAAGTTGCAGGGGCGACACGGCGCCCCTGCCTTTGATCACGTAGACATCCGTCGCATGATCAACTCGCCATCAATGACTTCACCGGTCTCGACAAAGCCTTCAGAAGCATAGAGACGTCGCGCGCCGATGTTCTCGGGGTCAACACCAAGGGCGACGCCAGGTCCTCCAGGCAAGGTGTGGAGATGTGCCATGAGCGCTCGTAGGGCAGCACGCCCGTAACCGCGGCCCTGGTGGTTGCGGTCAATCATCAGGCGGTAGATCCAGCGGCTGTTCTCATCCGGATCGAGGGCGTGCATCAGGAAACCGACTAGCTCACCAGTCTGCATGGCCCGTATGGCCAACGGCTCACACCACGGGCTATCGGCAGCCTGTTCCAGCGATTCGGCATTGCTGGCAATAAAATCACTTTGGTCGTCGCGTACCCGTAGGGCGCGGCAGAGTGCTTCTTCCTCTGGCGAGCTGAGGCTAACAAGAAACACCGGTGGGCAAAGATTGGACATGTTTGATTCTCCGCGGGGCAAAAGGGGCCCCTTCAGGATTTCGTTGACGGTTTATTAGCAGACACATCATTGAAAACCGGGTCATAGGGCACCTCCTTGTTTCGCGGATGGAAAAACATTTCGGCTGATCCTGCCGAGCGATCGCATACTAATAGGCAGCTCGTGAATCACGCAAGGACTACATCGCGTGCTGAACACAGTCCAAACGCAAAACTGCTCGCCCCCTAGGCTCTGTGTGAAAAGCCTTGATACTCGGTGATGCTGCGTTGAAAACAGCCTCGGAATGCTCATTTACAACCCGTAAACTCCGCTTCCTCGGCTGTTTTCGCCTTGCCTGACCTTCGTCTCAAGACTTTTCACACAGAACCTAGCAACCATTTACCGAGAGCGACTTACAACCTGCCGACTAATTCAGCCAGGACGGTTACCCTGGAGGCATTTGCGCAGAAGCGACGCAAAGCCTGACTGCAATCCCTAACCGTGCAACAAAGATTGCAAAACTGGGCAATACCCTGTCCTTGATTGCCTTGATGGCCATTTCATTCTTGCTGAGCGCCGAAGAAGCCAAGCATCGGCGCCAGAACACTCGGTGTCTGCGCACCGAATACCACCGTACCGTTGATGCGCAAAGATGGAATCACACGCCCCGCCCACGCCGCAGCCGTGGCTTCGCTGGCCTGCAATTCCTCACTGAACGTGTCGCTGTGCATGAATTGCACGACTTCGCTCAAAGCTACTCGCTCTCGCAGCAGCAGCTGTTTCAGGACTGCCGGATCGCCGATGTCCTGGCCATGGCAATACAAGGCTTCGAAGACACTTTCCACAAAGTGATGAGCGGGTTTCCCGCTACGCTGCAGCCACAGTACAGCGGCAAGCGCGGGGCGCGTGTCGGGCAGGCGGACGATCTGGCTGAACGCCGGTTCAATGCCAAGCTGGCGCATTTCCGCAGCCACCAGGGACTGCTGTATCAGCGCCTGGGTGCCAAAGCGACGTTCGAGAAAGTCGTGGTAGGCCATGCCAGCGGCGGCACGGCTCAACGGCGAGCGGCACGGCTGAAAAGTGACCTTCAGTGGTTGCCCGACCTGGCTCATCGCGAGCGCAAGCCGGCGCTGCGCTACCCAGCTCCAAGGGTCAAGAAAGTCGAACGCCAGGAGCGGGGGAATGTGCATGGTCCAGACCCTGAGTAAGGTGGTTCAGCCCAGCGTACGGCGTCAGCTGCACAGGCAGAAGCCACACAGCACGCAATAGAGCGTTGCGCAATGTCGCTAGGCAACACTGACCAGCTGTTTCATGAAATGCGCAAAGGCCCTGATACGCGTCGAGGCGCGATTGATCGGCAGGTAGACGATATTGATCGAGGCGTTGACTGACACCGGGTTCACTTCATATTCAGGCAGCAAGCGGGTGAGCCGGCCCTGTTGCACATCCTCGGCAACCAGCCAGTCGGCCAGCAGCGCAACGCCCTGCCCGGCGACCGCCGCCTGCCTGAGAATGTCGGCATTGTTGCTCTGCATCCGGCCCTGCACCGCGACGGGTACCGTCTCGTCAGCCACCTCGAACAGCCAGTCGCGCATTGGCCCGCCGTAATCGAAGCGCATGCAGGAATGCTGGGTGAGTTCGCTCGGTTGCGTCGGCGCACCGTGTCGCTCCAGGTAGCCCGGGCTGGCCACCAGCCAACGCTGGAAATGACCGATGGTGGTGCAGATCACGTCCTCGCTGGAGACGGTCGACCCCAGGCGCACGGTCAGGTCGATACGGTCCTTGTAAAGGTCCACGCGCTCGTCGCTGAGGTTGAGGCTGACCTCCAGCTCTGGATGGCTCGCCAGAAACCGACCAAGGTGGGGAGAGATCAAGCGTCGGCCGAACTCCACCGGCACGCTGACCCGCAGCTTGCCTTTCGCTTCGCTGCCCCTGTCGGTGACCATGCCATCGGCTGCAGCGAGCGCATCGAGAATGCCCACCGCGTTGTCGAAATAGGCTTGGCCCAGGTCGGTCAGGCGGTTCTGGCGGGTGCTGCGGGTAATGAGCGTGGTGCCCAGCTCCGCCTCCAGTGCTGCCACCTGACGCGCCACGGACGATGTTGCCACGCCAAGCTTGCGGGCTGCGGCGGAGTAGCCACCGCAACGTACCGTTTCTACGAACATGCTCAAGGCGAGAAACTTGTCCATTGACCGACCCTGTCGAAGATATCCAGAGGGAAGCTGGTGGCATCACCAGTCGAGGTTGCATCAGCCTGCAGCATAGCCACCTGCCCGGCCTCGAGATTGAACAGGCGTGCTATCGAACACGCGCTGCCAGCCTTGCGTAATGAGCAAAGCTGCCTTGCGCGAGCGACCCATACCCGCACAAGCCGTGCTCCTTTAGGCTCGCCCTGAACTGATCGGCATCCGGCAATACCGGGAGTTGCTGGTTGCCAAGGGCGGAGAACGAGGTGGGTATCGATGTCACGTAGGAAGCGTTGGGCATTGGCAGCTATTGCGCTGGGCGTGGGTGGGCTAGCCGCAGCGTTCGGGTTGATGTGGCGACCGGCAATCGATCCGATCGAGCGGCCCATGGCATTCGAACCCGCACAGATCGCACGCGGTGCCCAGGTCGTCACCGCCGGCGACTGCGCGGTCTGCCATACGCGCCCTGGCGGCAAGTACCTGGCAGGCGGCCTGCCACTGGTGACGCCGTTTGGCACGCTGTACAGCACCAACATCACCCCTGACGCGCAGACCGGTATCGGCAGCTGGCCACTCGAAGCATTCCAGCGCGCCATGCGCGACGGGATTTCCCGCGATGGGCATTTCCTCTACCCAGCCTTCCCATACACGCATTACCGGCTGCTCGACGATCAGGACCTGGCGGACGCCTATGCCTACCTGATGAGCGGGCCTCCGGTGTACCAGCCGGCAACCCCCAACCGCATGAAGTTCCCGATGAACCTGCGCCCGCTGGTCGCGGGCTGGAACCTGTTGTTCCTGCATTCAGCGCCGTTCGTGCCGACCGCGCAGGCGTCGCCGCAGTGGAACCGTGGCCGCTACCTGGTCGAAGGCGCGGGCCACTGCGGCGGATGCCATACCCCTTTGAACCTGCTCGGTGCCGAGAAAACGGGCCAGGCGCTTGCCGGTGGCGTGGTTGACGGCTGGGCGGCCCCTTCCCTGCTCGGCCTGGCCAGCCGCGAAACGCCCTGGACCCAAGCCCAGCTGGTGGATTACCTGCAAGCCAAGGTCGTCGACGGCCATGGCACCGCGGCCGGCCCCATGCGCCCGGTCAGCCAGGAACTCGCGCGGCTGCCTCGGAGCGACGTCGAAGCCATGGCGGAATATCTGCTCAGTTTGCCGGCCTCCCCCCACCAACCCGCCACGCTCGAAACAAAGGCTGTGGCCTCGGCCGAATCGTCCAGCCTCGGGGGTGATCTGTTCCAGGCCGCCTGCGCAGGCTGCCACGGTGCAGCCGCACCGATGCGCAGTATCGACGGCCGGCCAGCGCTGACGGCGACGTCCTCGGTGCAAGCCCCTGCGCCACGCAACTTCATCAAGACGGTACTGGAAGGCATTGCCTCCACACCCGGTGAGCCCGGCCCGGCGATGCCGCCCTTCGCGGCCAGCCTGAACGACCAGCAGCTCGCCGCCCTGGCGGCCTTCGTCCGTGGCCAAGCCGCCCCAGATCGGCCGTGGCCGGATTTGCATTCGACTATTCAGGCTCTGCGCGAGGAGACCCCATGAGCAACGTGAACCTTACAGTCAACGGCAAGCTGCACAGCCTGGATATCGACCCGGACATGCCGCTGCTCTATGCCTTGCGCAACCACCTGGAACTCAACGGCGCCAAGTATGGCTGCGGGCTGGGCCAGTGTGGCGCGTGCACCGTCATCGTCGACGACCAGCCGGTATTCGCCTGCGTGACCCCGTGTGCTGGCATGCAAGGCCGCCACGTGCGCACCGTCGAGAGCCTGGGCACGCCTGAACGGCCAGGCCCGCTGCAACAAGCCTTCATCGATACCCAGGCCGCGCAGTGTGGCTACTGCATCGCCGGGATGATCATGCGCGCCCAAGCCTTGCTGGAGCAGAATCCGCGGCCCGACGCAGCCACCATCCGCGCGCACATGGCCACCAACCTGTGTCGCTGCGGCACGCATCTTCGAATCATCGAAGCGATCACCCGCGTCGTCGAAAACGGTGGCCTGCATGTCGTCCACAACTGAATTCGGTCGCCGCGCGTTCCTGCAGGGCGGCAGCCTGCTGATGGCATTCGCGCTGATGCCGGCCGCCCGCAAGGCGCTGGCCGATACCGAGGTGGATACCCTCGGTACTGTCGTGCTCGCCCCGGATCTGCCCGGCAGCTTGCGCACCAACCCTTACCTCGACGCGTGGATCAAGGTCGGCGTCGAAGGCATCACCGTGTATACCGGGAAAGTGGAGTTGGGCACCGGGGTGAAGACCGCGCTGTTGCAGATTGCGGCCGAGCGGCTGGACGTCTCGCCGGCGGCGGTCACCTTCCTTACGGCGGACACGGCGCTGACACCGAACGAAGGCTACACGGCCGGCAGCCATACCATCTTCGACAGCGGCACGGCGCTGTTCAATGCCGCCGCGCAGGTGCGGCAGATGCTGATGGAGTCGGCCGCCAGGCGCTGGGGCGTGGACGTATCGTCGCTGCAGACAGGCGGTGCGATGATCACGGCCCCGTCCGGCGCCCGCATGAGCTATGCCGAGGCGGTAGCGGGCGTGGACCTGCATCAATATGCCAAGGCCAACTCGCCGGACCTTCCACCTGCGCAGTTCAAGCTCATCGGCCACGCCATCCCACGCCTGGATATTCCGGCCAAGGTCAGCGGTGGCGCGGCGTTCGTGCAGGACATGCGCCTGCCGGACATGCTCCATGCCCGGGTGATCCGGCCACCCAGGCCGGGCTGCACGCTCACCGGTTTCGATAAACAGGCGATTGAACGCCTGCCGGGCATCGTCAAGGTGGTCGAGGACGGCAACTATCTCGCCGTGGTGGCCAGGGATGAATGGCAGGCCATCAAGGCCATGCGGGCGGGCTACGCGGCGGCAACGTGGACCACTGGCGAGGTGATTCCGGACCAGGCCGTCATCCACCAGCTGCTGCCCAAGCTGCAATCCAGGCGCTACCCCATCCAGCACGAAGGCCAGCCGACGCCTTCAAGTGGCAAGACCTATCGGGCGCGTGTCACCAAACAATACCTGATGCACGGTTCCATCGGCCCCTCCTGCTCGCTGGCCTGGTTCAAGGACGGTACGTTGACCGTCTGGACCCATACCCAAGGTGTGTTCCCGCTGCGTGCGGGCATCGCCGAAATGCTCGGCCTACCGCTGACGGCTGTGCGCTGCATCCACGCCGAAGGTTCCGGATGCTACGGCCACAACGGTGCCGATGATGCCGCAGCCGACGCGGCGCTCATCGCCATGCGAGTACCAGGCGTGCCGGTGCGCGTGCAATGGATGCGCGAACAGGAAAACCTGTGGGAACCGTACAGCTCGGCCATGCTCACCGAACTGGAAGCCGGCCTGGACAGCAGCGGCCGCATCAACCACTGGAAGTACCAGCTATGGACCACGCCACATAACGAGCGCATCACCAACGCCGGCCGCCTGGTGCCCGCGCGCCTGCTCGCCCGCCCGTTCACCTCGGCGCCATCGGTGCCGATTGCCCAGCCAGAAGGGGATGGCGACCGCAACGCGATCCCGCTGTACCAGACGGGCGCAAGCGACATCGACATGCACTTCATCAGCGAAATGCCGTTCCGCACTTCGGCAATGCGCTCGCTGGGTGCCCATATCAATGTGTTTGCCATCGAGGCCTGCCTGGACGAACTGGCGGCGCAGGCAGGCGTGGATGCCGTCGAGTTCCGCCTCAGCCATCTCACCGACCCAAGGGCCCGCGCCGTGGTCGAACGGGCCCGCGATGAGTTCGCCTGGCCACGGCGGTCGCCTGCACCGGGCACGGGCATCGGCCTGGGCTTCGCCCGCTACAAGAACATCATGGGCTACTGCGCGGTGGCAGTGGAAATCCAGGTGCATCCGCAAACCGGCGAGATCGCGATTCAGCGGGTAGTCACGGCGGTGGACGTCGGGCAGATCGTCAACCCCGATGGGCTGCGCAACCAGGTCGAGGGTGGCATCGTCCAGTCGAGCAGCTGGACGCTCTACGAGGCGGTCAGTTATGACCCCGGTGGGGTACGCAGCTATGACTGGAGTGGCTATCCGATCCTGCGCTTCCCGCAACTGCCGAAACACGTGGAAGTGCACCTGATCGACCAGCCTGGCCAACCCTTCCTCGGTGCAGCCGAAATCGTCCAGGGCCCGATGGCCGCAGCCCTGGGTAACGCAGTGGCGGATGCCACCGGCCAGCGCCGGCTGGCGCTGCCGCTGGCCCGCAAGGCATGAACCGGCGGTACTTGAACCCGCGTTTTGCAAAGGTAACGGCAGATGCAACATCTTGATGTGACGGTGCTGGAGCAGGCGCTGGCCTGGGCAGACGAAGGACACAGCGTGTGGTTATGCACGGTCCTTTCCACCTTCGGTTCGGCACCGCGCGCGCCTGGCGCAATGTTGGTGGCCATCCAGTCCGGCGCGCACAGCGGCTCGTTGTCCGGCGGCTGTGTCGAGGAGGCATTTCTCGAAGCACTCGGCCGTGGCGAGCATGCCGCACCAGCACAGGTCATCTGCTACGGCGCCAGTGCCGAGGAGCGAAGTCGCCTGCAGCTGCCGTGTGGCGGTAGCCTGGACGTACTGGTCGAGCACAGGCGCCCGAGCGCCGAATGGCGCGCCCACCTGCGCCAGTTGCTCGACGCGCTGCGCGGTCAACGTCGGCTGACCCGGGTGATTGACCTGGAAGGCGGCCTGTTCAGCACCCGCAGCCGCACCGACGGCAGCGACACCGTGGTGCGTATTGGCAGCCGCCTGGAGATCAGCCTGGGCCCGGCACTGCGCTTGCTGCTGGCAGGCCTGTCACCGGTTGCCGAGGCCTGTGCACAGTTCGCCCGGGCCCTGGGCTTTGAAGTGATCGCATGCGACCCGCGAGAAGAAGTGGCCACGCTGGCGCTGGAGGGCGTGACGGTGATTCCGCTACTGCCCTCGATCTACATCGCCAACGGCGGTTGCCACGAAGCGACGGCGGTCGTTGCGCTGACCCATGATCCTAGAATCGACGACCTCGCATTGATGGAGGCCGTGCACACGCCTGCCTTCTACATCGGTGCCATGGGCTCGAAACGGACCTCGGAAAGACGCGCGGAGCGATTGCGCCGGATCGGCGGTTTGTCGGCTGCGGATGTCGCCCGTCTGCACATGCCCATCGGCCTGGATATCGGCTCCAGGACCCCCGCCGAAATTGCATTGTCGGTCATGGCTGATGTGCTGCGGGTTTACCGAGGTAAAGCGCGAACGGCGCTTTGAAGGTTCCCGGGCTTTGCGAGTTGCGCAATGCACTTGCCCCGGTTGTGCTGATTATCAGTCTGGGCGCCGGACATTAACCTGACTCCAGCAAACAGCCGCGCTAGCGCTGCACTTGCCAACCGCATTCAAACCACTTGCAAAGGAACTGAGTAATGGCCCCTCACCTGTTCAATCCCATTCGCGTGGGCGCCTTGCAACTGCCACACCGTATTGCCATGGCCCCCTTGACCCGCTCCCGTGCGGGCCAACCCGGCGATATCCCGACGGCAATGGCAGCGGAATATTATGCCCAGCGCGCCAGCGCAGCGTTGATCATCACCGAAGCCACGCAAATCTCCCGGCAGGGCCAAGGTTATGCATGGACCCCCGGCATCTACACGGCTGAACAGATCGCAGCCTGGAAACAGGTGAGCGACAAGGTGCACGCACAGGACGGCCGCATCTTCATGCAGCTGTGGCACGTCGGGCGCGTATCGCACCCCAGCTTCCAGCCTGACCATGGCCTGCCCGTGGCACCGAGTGCAATCGCAGCGCCCGGCAAGACGTTCATCGTCGACCACGACGGCAATGGCGTGTGGGGTGATGTACCGGTCCCGCGCGCCCTGGAAGTCGAAGAGATCGCGGCGATCATCGATGATTACCGCAATGCTGCGCTCAATGCCATGGCGGCGGGCATGGATGGCGTCGAGATCCACGCCGGCAACGGCTACCTGCTCGACCAGTTCATCAACAGCAACAGCAACCAGCGCAGCGACCCTTACGGCGGCTCGTACCAGAATCGGGCGCGCCTGCTGCTGGCGGTGGTCCAGGCCGTGGCGCGAGAGATCGGCGCCGATCGCGTCGGTGTGCGCCTCACCCCGATGGGGCGGTTCATGGGCATGGGCGATGACACCCCCTTCGAAACGTTCAGCTACATCGTCAAGTCGCTGAACCGCTACGGCTTGGCCTACCTGCACCTGGTCGAGCCCGCGGTCGTCGGTACCGTCAAGGACGAAAACTTCGACCCGCGCTGGGACGAGATCATCTTGCAGCTGCGCGATGCCTGGGAAGGTGTCCTGGTGATCGCAGGCGGCTACGACGCAGCTTCTGCCGAACAAGCGATTGCCGAAGGCCGTGCCGACGTGGTGGCTTTCGGCCGACCGTTCCTGGCCAACCCGGACTTGCCACGCCGTATCCGCGACGGCCTGCAACTCAACACCCCCGACCCAGCAACCTTCTTTGGTGGCGACGAACGAGGCTACATCGACTATCCAGCCCACCCCTGACAGCGCCGTGCCGGCTGGCTGGATCGCCCAACCCGTCTGCACGGCGGTACGCAGGTTTTAGCCGCATGGCTGGGCGCGAGCGACAAGATGGCCGTAACCGGCAGCGCGGGTGAAATCGGCGAGATGCCAGAGGTTGCCGTTTGCGCCCCAGGTGCCATCGGCGACGTCGACCAGCTGTATCGACGTCATCAGCATGCGCCCGTCAGCCTGCCCCACGCAGTGTTCGATGGCCTGGTGCAGGCCCTGCACATAATCCTTGCGCATCTGTGCATCGAGGACCCCGGCCGGCACCTTTACCGTGACGATGCAGGGAATGGCCTGGGCGTGCAGGTTCACCCCGCCACACAGCCAGTCAGCGCCACGGACCTGCTCGATGAGTACCCAGCACAGGCCGCGCTGCGGTAGCGCGCTACCCATGTGTTCGTGGGCGATGGCGGCCTCGCTGACGCGCTTGAGCAGCTGTTCGCGTTGCGCCTCGTTGAAAGCTCCGGCAGGTACCTTGATCAGAATGTTGGGCATGGCGGAAACCTTGATGATGAATGGAGGCGCCATTAGGCCTGCCAGCCGTTGCGTGCATAAGTGTCGGATCCGTCCCGTTTCGAGCATAATCCGACAATGTACGATTTCACCATCCTGGTCACACCGGGGGCATTCGCGACGAGCGTCGCCGCCACCCTGGACATCCTCGCCAGCGCAGCCACCGTCAGCGGGCGGCTCGGCCTGGCCGCACCACGCTGGCGGGTTTGCGGCCCGCAACCGGGTCCGGTAGCGCTGGGCCATGGCCTGCAACTGCCGGTACAACCACTCGAAGCAAGCGCCGCGGACCATTCCTGCTGGGTCATACCGGGCATCGGCGTCAGCGACATCGAGCTGCTCGAGCAGCGCCTCGCCGAGCCATGGACAGCGCCCTTTCTCGCTGCGCTGCGCAGTCATATCGCCAGCGGCCAGGAAATTGCCGCATCCTGCTCGGCGGTGTTTCTGCTGCAGGCAGCCGGGCTGCTGGACGGCCGACGGGTGACCACCTCCTGGTGGCTGGCAGCGCATCTGCAGCAACTGGCACCCGGTTGCCGCGTAGACCCGGACTTCATGGTGCTGGCCGATCACCCAGTGACCACGGCAGGTGCCGCCTTCGCGCAAACCGACCTGATGCTGCACCTGCTTCGTCGGCGCCTGTCACCTGAAATCGCCGACGCGGTAGGCAAGGCGCTGCTGCTCGACCGCCGGCAACTGCAGGCGCCTTTTGTCATCCCCGCCGTGCTGGCCCAAGGCAATGCGCTGATCTCGCGCCTGACTGCCGAGATCGAGAGGTCGCTGCCGGAACCGGCCAGCGTCACGGCCCTGGCGGCAAGCGTCGGCATGTCCGAGCGGACCCTGTCGCGCCATGTGCGCAAGGCAACGGGACACTCCACCCGGCAGCTGATCCAGCGGGTACAGTTGCACAAGGCCCGGGCGCTGCTCGAGTCTGGCGACTATTCCGTCGAAGCGGTCTCGGCGCAGGTCGGCTACCAGGACGCAACGGCGCTGCGGCGGCTGATGCGGCGCCTGCTCAATGCCACCCCGCGACAATTGCGCCAGCGCTGACTCAAGGCTGGCTGCGCCACCCTCAAGGTGAGGTCACGACCACCACGTAATGGCCTTGGGTCAGCGGCTTGCCGTGCTCATCGACCAGCCTGTAGGCCTGGTCCACGCTGTGCCCACGATCAATGCGTACCGCGTGCGCCGGCAGCGCCTGCTCGTCCACCGCTTGGATGCCAATGACGCTGTCACGCGCCAGCGCCGGACAGTTATCCATGCGCCAACCGGCACTGCCCACCGTGGTGGTGCAGGATGGTTCGACGATGCTGCCACTGAATTGCAGAACTCCTGAGGCGACAACGCCGCCTGCCTGGGCCTGGCCCACCAGGGCCAGGCACATTGCCACAGTCACTGCGAATCGCTTGCCGCTCATGATTTCCACTCCCCGATACCCACGCTTGAGACTATCGGATGAGCGTTGGCTGGCCTGGCTGCGTGCGTGAGGTCGTTCACAAACCCGCAAAATAAACCACGCGACGGTTTAAGAAACGTCTCAAAGCCGGCGGCGGTGCAGCGGTCTAGGATAGCCAGGCCCCTCCCAGCCAACCTCACCGGAGCCCCTTCCCGACCATGTCGCGCCTGCTTCATACCCTCTCGCGCCCGGCCATGGCGGCACTCCTGCTGATGAGCCTGGCCTCCACGGCCTGGTGCCAGCTCAAGATCGAAGGCACACGCCTGATCTACCAGGGCTCGGCCAAGGAAACGAACATCAACGTGGTCAATCGCAGCGGCCTCGACACGGTCGTGCAGAGCTGGGTCAGCAGCCCCGACGAGGGCCGCGATACCCCCTTCGCGGTTGTCCCGCCGTTAGCCTTGATACCGGCCAACGGCCAGCAGCTGCTGCGGGTGCTGTACGCCGGCCAGGGCCTGCCCGAGGACAGGGAGTCACTGTTCTGGCTGAACATTCTCGAGATCCCGCGCAAGCCCGAACAGGCCGACACCCTGCAGTTCGCCATCCGCCAGCGCCTGAAGCTGTTCTACCGCCCTGCCGGCCTGCCAGGCTCGGCCAGTGCGGCAGCCGATGGCCTGCAATGGCGCACGCCCCAGCCCGGCCGGATCGAAGTGCATAACCCGAGTGCCTTCCATGTTTCGCTGGTGGACCTGCGGCTCGACAACCCTGGGCAGTCGCAACAGCTCACGGACTATATCCTGCTGCGCCCGGGGCAATCGCTCACCCTCGAAGCACCTTCACCCTTGCCCGTGCAGAGCCACCTGACGTTCAGCGAACTCACCGATATCGGCCTGCAGAGGCACCACCGCATCGCCCTGCCGTGAACACACCGCTACAGGATAGCTACCCCATGACCTTGATCCGCAAACACCTGCTGGGCCTGTTGCTCGTCGCCGCCAGTTGCCCCGCCACCAGTTACGCCCTGTCCTGCAAGCTGGACCCGACCAAGGAGGCGGTATTGAAGGAGGCACTGGGCACCGCACTGGCTGTACCGGCCGACGCGCCCGACGGCACGATCATCTGGGAATCGGCACCACACTCGGTTTCGGTCATTTGCATCGATGACACTCAAACCGGCGTCGTGGAAGACATCTATTTCTATATCAACCCGGCCAAGGCCGACATCGGTAAGGGCATACGGGTCGGAATACGCTACAAGGCCCAGGAGATCACACAAGCTTCGGGCGCCGTCACCACCGGTTTCAACTCACGCTATGGTTGCACCTGGGCAAACTGCCTGGGCTGGCAGGCCCGGTTCACCCTGAACTTTACCGTGTTCATCAGAAAGTACGGCAAAACGCCAACCAACGGGCAAGCAAGCACGTTGAGCGAATACCGCGTGTTCCAGCTAGATGGCAAGGACGGACTCAACCCAAGGCCCGACAGCAACCTCAACTATGTCATCACCGGCATGGACAACATCCGCTTTGTCCCTTGTTCTCCCGAGTTGACCATTTTGCCGTCAGTGGTCAATTTTCGCCGCGCTCTTGCCAGCTCGGCACAGGTCGGCCAGGTCGCCAGCTCGGCCGATTTCAGCCTCGACCTGGTCAGGTCCTGCGACACACCTTACACCATCAATGCTCGCTTCACCCCCGTCGCTGGCAGCGCCAGCGTTATCGACAAGCTGCTGGTGCCCAGCAACAACAGCTCGGTCGGCATCGCCCTGACCCAGCAGGACAGCAACCAACCGGTGCCCTTCGACACCTGGTTCAAGCTGACGGAGCTGACCGTGCCGGGCTTGATCCGCAACGCGTTCCGTGCCGACCTGATCTGGCGCTCGGCGCCCATCCCCGGCCCATTCGAAGCCATGGCGCTGGTTGACCTGTATTACAAGTAGGCCCCCGGCCAGGCGACCTTTAAGGATCGTCTGATGTCCAGTTGCCAGCGGTCTCCCTACATTCACGGGATGCGACTCAAAGCCTACCTGCAACAAATCAACCCCCTCCTCTCCGACCCCGAGGCAGCGCGCCGCCTGCTTCGGCTGCTGGCGATCGTGCTGTCGGCCGGCATTCTCGGCGCGGCCTACAATTTCCTGTCGTTCACCTTCAACACCGACATCGCCCGGCGCCACGGCGCCATGAGCAGCGCGATCGCCGAGGCCCACACCTTCTTCACCAACCGTGAGGCACTGCTGGAGAGCCTGAGCCTCGCGGCCGTGCGCCAAACGGATCCGCTCATCGATTGGGTGCCACTGGCGCCGGGCGAGGAAGTGCACCTGCAACTGGGCAGCCAGCCGCACAAGCGCTGGAGCCTGTGGCTGACCCAGCGCATGTGCGCGTACCTCAAGGCCCGCCAGGTCAACCTGCTGTATGTCGACACCGCGGCTCAGGCCCCGATGCGCTGGCTGTACCACGCTGATGCCCAGGCCGCGTTGCCTTCGCCTGCGTTGCTGGAGCAGCTGCGTGCCGCGGGGGAACGATCCACCGCTGCCCAGGAGTTGTGGCTGGCCGACCACGATGTGCACCGTTCACGCCTGTTCATCTTCCTGCGCCTGGACGAACGTGACCCGGATTCTGGCTGGCTGGGCCTGGAAATCGACAGCCAGGCCGTGGCGCCGGCGCTCCGGGATGCCAGCGCAGGCGAATTCATGATGTTCAACGCCGACGGCATGCTGGTATTCACCAACAGCCCGGAGCCGACGCTGGAGCGCTCGCTGCGCCAGCCCGTGGGCAACGACTTTTTCGGCTTCGCCGGCCAGGGATTGCTGCCTGAGCACCTGGTCATCAGCAAGCCATTGATGTCCTCGGACTGGCAACTGGTCTACGCGATCGACCTGTCCGCCATCCTTGCCGGCCTGTGGCAACAACTGCTCGGTGCCTTGCTGTTCTGCGTGCTCAGCATCAGCTTGATACGGGTACTGATCCAGCGTTTCGACCAGCGCTTCTTCACCCCCACCGTCGAACGCATCCGCGCACTGGTGGAAAGCGAGATGTTCAGCCGTGACGTCATCGAAACCGCCCCCGTCGCCCTGTGTGTGCTGCGCCGCAGCGATGGCCAGGTGGTGCTGGAGAACCACCTGGCCCAGCAGTGGCTGGGTCAGGACCAGGCCCGCAGCCTGCGCAGCGCGCAATGGATCGAGCAGGCCTTCGAGCGGCCCGACGGCCAGTGCAGCGACTACTTCGAGAGCGCCGAAGGGCGCCACCTGTACCTGAGCTGCGCGCCCACCCGCTACAAGGGTGAACAGGTGCTGCTGTGTGCCTTCAGCGACATCAGCACCCGCAAGCAGATCGAGGCCGCGCTGGAGGACGCCCGGCGCGCGGCCGACACAGCCAACGAAGCGAAGACGCAGTTCCTGGCGACCATGAGCCATGAAATTCGCACGCCGTTGTATGGCGTGCTGGGCACCCTGGAGCTGCTCTCGCGTACCACGCTCGACGCCCAGCAACGCGATTACCTGAGGGCCATCGAAGGTTCCTCGTCAACCTTGTTGCAGCTGATCTGCGACGTGCTGGACGTGTCGAAGATCGAGGCCGGCCAACTGGCCCTCGAACTCAGCGAGTTCAGTGCCCCGGACCTGGTCCGCGAAGTGATCCAGGGCTACAGCGCGGCGGCCACGAGCAAGGGCCTGCAGCTCTACAGCTGCCTGGACCCGCGCCTGCCGGAACACCTGATCGGCGACGTCAACCGGATCCGCCAGATCCTCAACAACCTGTTGAGCAACGCGGTCAAGTTCACCGATTGCGGGCGCGTGGTGCTGCGCGCCAGGCTGCTCAACCGCGATGGCGAGCGCTCCTGCCTGTTGTGGCAGGTGTCGGACACCGGCAAGGGCATCGCCGAACAGGACCAACCGTTCATCTTCGACGCCTTCTACCAGACCGAAGGGTACACCCAGGCCATCCCCGGCACCGGGCTCGGGCTGCCGATCTGCCAGCGCCTGACGCAACTGATGAACGGCCAGCTGCGCCTGGTCAGCGAGCTGGGGCTGGGCAGCAGCTTCAGCCTGAGCCTGCCCCTGGAGGAGGCGTCAGGCCGTGCCAGCGCCCCGTTCAACCTGCTGGCCGAACGCATTCACGTGGTATCGCCGGTACACGAACTGGCCGAAGCCATCAGTGGCTGGCTGTGCCGCTGGGGCGCACGCGCCCAGGTCGGCGCGCCGCCAGCGGGCAGCGCCCTGGCTGGCGAACTGCTGGTCGAACTGCATCCCGGCAATGTCGAGCGCTGGCTGGTCGCCGAATGGCCGGGCCCACGCATCCTGGCCAGCGCCCAGGACTGCTGGGAGGCGCGGCACGAAGCCGGTCACTGGCAGGTCAACCTCAACGACCTGGCCGCCCTGCACCAGGCCGTCGGCCAGGCCCAGGGCCTGCGCCGCCCCCGGGACCAGGCCGTGCCGGCCCCCTCGACCGAGCCACTGGGGCTGCACGTGCTGGTGGCCGAGGACAACGTCATCAACCAGTTGATCCTGCGTGACCAGCTCGAGCAGCTCGGCTGCAGCGTGGCCTTGGCCAGCGACGGCGAACAGGCCCTGCAAGCCTGGCAGCGCGAGCATTTCGACCTGCTGCTGACCGACGTCAACATGCCCGCCATGAACGGCTACGAACTGGCCCGCGCCCTGCGCCGGCTGGGCTGCACCCGGCCCATCGTCGGCGCCACCGCCAATGCCCTGCGCGGCGAGGAAGAACTGTGCCTGGCCGCCGGCATGGATCGCTGCCTGATCAAGCCCTTCAACCTGCAAGCCCTGTTCAACTGCCTGGCCCCGTATCGAGGTAGCCGTCTTGAAGCCCTTTAACATCCTGATCGTCGAAGACCACCCGTTCCAGCATATGTACCTGCAACACCTGTTCAGCGAACTCGGCAGCTTCAACCTGGAAGCGGCCCGGGATGGTCAGGAAGCGCTGGAGCGCTTGCGCCAGCGTGACTTCGACCTGGTCCTGACCGACCTGCTGATGCCCGGCATGGACGGTGTGCAGTTCATCCAGCACCTCGCCGGGCTGCGCCACAAGCCAGGCCTGGCGATCATGAGCGCGGCCTCGCGGCGCATGCTGATGGCGGCCAGCCTGGTGGCCAAGAACCTCGGCGTGGACGTGCTCGGGCTGATCTCCAAGCCCGTCGAGCCCAGCGCACTGCGCAGCCTGATCGACCAATTGCAGCTGCACCATCAGGCGCCGGCCCAGGCCACGGCGGCCAGCCCCGAATTCGACCGCCAGACCTTGGTCGATGCCTTGAACAACCGGGCCTTCCAGGCCTGGTTCCAACCCAAGAAGTCCTTGCACAACGGCCGCATCGTCGCGGCCGAGGCGCTGGTGCGCTGGATGCATCCGGAGCAAGGCGTGCTGCTGCCAGGCACCTTCCTGCCAGCGCTCAATGCCTTCGGCCTGGAGGAACGGCTGCTGTGGGTGATGCTCAAGCAAGCCATGGATGCCCAGGCGCGCTGGCGGGAACGGGGCTATGACATCCCGGTGTCGATCAACCTGCCGACCCACCTGCTGAACAGCCATGACCTGGCCGATCGCCTGCTGGAATTCGTCCTGCACCACCAGGGCGTGCCCGGCAAGCTCTGCTTCGAGCTGATGGAATGCTCCATTCCCGAACAACTGAGCAACTTCTATGCGGGTGCCTGCCGCCTGCGCATGAAAGGTTTCGGCCTGTCCCAGGACGACTTCGGCAAAGGCTACAGCTCCTACATGAGCCTGGTCTCGACGCCCTTCACCGAACTCAAGATCGACCGCGCGCTGGTGCAGCGTTGCGATGAAAGCGAAAGCCTGGCCTCGGCCCTGGCCAGCATCGTCGCCCTGGGCCGCAAGCTCGGCCTCACCGTGGTCGCCGAAGGGGTGGAGACGCCGCAGGAGCTCGAACTGCTGCGCAAGGTCGATTGCAACCAGGTGCAGGGCTTCCTGATTTCCCATGCCGTGTCGGCGGAACAGTTCCAGCGCCTGCTGAACAGCGACGGCCCGCCGTCGGCCTACTGACCCGTTGTAACTCACGGCGCCGGGCGGGCATCCAAGGTAATCTACATTGGTTATCGACGCCCCATGGCCTTGCGGATCCTTGCATGAAACAGTACAACGCCCTGCTGGAAAACCTGGCCCGCAGCTCCCTGCGCCTGAACAAAGGCATGACCGTGCTGCTGGGCCTGGCACTGCTGCTGGCGGGCTTCAGCTTGTGGTCGATCGAGCGCCTGGTCGAAGAACACAGCGATACGATCAGCATCCATTTCGCCCGCCTGATGGAGAATGTCCAGGAACAGGAAACCTTCCTCCAGGCCCTCGTGCAACGCAGCGCCAAGGGGGAGTTGCTGGACTACCCTCGCGCGCTGGAACCCGTGCTGACGCCGCTGCCTGAAGAAGGGCCGGACATTTACAAGGGCGAGGTCTTTCCATTCTCCATGCCGTTCAGCCTCAAGCTCGACCGGCGCCATTTCGCTGACCGCGACGTGTCGGAGGTGTACACCCAAGGAGCGAACCTGGCCAGTTTCTACAGCATGTTCTGGTCAGCCTCACCCTACCGCTCGCCGCAGGTGTTCCTGTTCTCGCCGGATGCCCGTTACGACATCACCGTGCCCGCTGCAGGACGCGGGCGCGGCAAGCCCGAGGAAGAACCGTTCATCGACGTCATCCGCCAGGTCATGGCACGCCAGCCGCACGCCGAGGATTGGCGCCCGGGAGGCGCAATCATCTGGCGCAGCTATGTCGAACAGCCGGACCAGGCCTCCCCGCCGCGTGTGCTGGCCTACGCCAATGTCATCCTGCACCCGGCCAAGGCCGACAGCCAGCGCACGCAAGTGGCGTCGCTGGTGGACCTGGCGCAGATCGACGATTTCGAACGCATCATGGACTGGACCGTGTATGACCACTTCAACCTCATCGCCCCGTCCGGCGAGGTGCTGATCGGCACGCCTGCCTCCCTGGAGGGCGTGCACGAGGGCCTCAACATCAAAGCCGAAGGCCTGGTGTTCCGCCTGCACGAACAGGCCAACGGCGGCTGGAGCGCGGTCTACACCGTGACCTACCGGCACTTCTTCCGTTATGCGTTCTGGTCGCTGACCAGCATCGCCGCCACCTTCCTGGTGCTGATCGGGCTGGGCCGGGTGGCCATCCGCTGGTATCAGCGCCAGGTCGTCCTGCCGGCACGCGCCGCCCACGAGACCATCGCCGAGAGCGAGGCCTTCAGCCGGGTGGTCATCGATACCGCCCCGACCGGCCTGTGCGTGGTGCGTAGCAGCGACCATGAAGTGTTGCTGGAGAACCAGCGGGCGCAGCAATGGCAAGGCACGCGCGAACTGGTCAGCACCCTCGCCTCGACGGTGGACGAGGCCAGCAGCGGCGAACATTCCCTGCAGGTCGCAGGCCGCCACCTGCAGGTGGGTTTCGTGTCGACCCGCTACCACGGCGAAGACGTGCGCCTTTATGCATTCAACGACGTAACCCGCCACGTCGAGGACGCCCAGGCGCTGGACGAGGCGCGCCGCGCCGCCGATGCCGCCAACACTGCCAAGACCCTGTTCCTGGCGACCATGAGCCACGAGATCCGCACCCCGCTGTACGGCGTGCTGGGCACCCTCGAGCTGCTCGGCCTGACGCAGCTGGATGCTCGCCAACAAGGCTACCTGCACACCATCCAGCGCTCCTCGGCAACCCTGTTCCAGCTGATCAGCGACGTGCTCGACGTGACCAAGATCGAGTCCGGGCAAATGGCGCTCGAGCCGGTAACGTTCTGCCCGCTGGAGTTGCTCGAGGACACCGTGCGCACCTATCGCGCCTTCGCCGAGCGCAAGGGCTTGCTGCTGTATGCCTGCCACGACGCCCGCCTGCCGGCCCAGGTGGTCGGCGACCCGATACGCATCCGCCAGATCCTCAACAACCTGCTGAGCAACGCCATCAAGTTCACCGACACCGGCCGGGTGGTGCTGCGCACCCGCGTGCTGGCGCTCGACGCCAGCCAGGTCAGCCTGCAGTTCCAGGTTGCCGATACCGGCATCGGCATTTCCCAGGCACAGCAAGCCAGGTTGTTCGAATTGTTCTACCAGGTCGCCGACGCCTCCAGCGAGAGCGGCGCAGGCCTGGGCCTGCCGATCTGCGGCTGGCTGGCCGAGATGATGGGCGGCCGGATCAAGGTGGTCAGCGAGCCGGGCCTGGGCAGCAGCTTCTCGCTCACCGTCAGCCTGCCGCTGGCCGAGGGGGCGCTGAGCGACTGCCCGAGCCTGGTGCCCGACCCGACCCCGGTGTACGTGCGTGCGCCGATACCGGAACTTGCCCAGCATGGCGTCGACTGGCTGCAGCGCCTGGGCATCGCCGCCACCCTGACGATTCCCCCTCTCGAGCAGGACAACCCCCAGGCCCTGCTGGTCGATCTGCTCGACTGCCCGGACGCTGCCAGCTGGCATGGCCAGCGGATCTGCGCCTGCAGCGACGGCCCGGCCCCCGGTGCATTCATCGACGGCTGCTGGCGGGTAGACCTGCATGACGTGCGCGCCATCGCCCAGGCCATCGCCCTGGTGCGCCAGGGCGGGGCGGCCGATGGCCACGACCCCACCCAGCAGCAACGTGCCGCCCTGCGCCTGCATGTGCTGGTGGCCGAGGACAATCCGATCAACCAGGCGATCCTGCAGGAGCAGCTCGAGGCGCTGGGCTGCACCACGGTCGTCGCGGCCAACGGCGAACAGGCCATGCAACGCTGGCAGCCAGGCCTGTTCGACCTGGTCCTGACCGACGTGAACATGCCGTTGATGAATGGCTACGAACTGGCCAGGACCCTGCGCCAGCACGACGCCCGCCTGCCGATCATCGGCGTTACCGCCAATGCCCTGCGCGAAGAGGGCCAGCGCTGCCTCGAGGTGGGCATGAATGCCTGGATGGTCAAACCGTTGAGCCTGCAGGCCTTGCGCAGCTATCTGCTCCGTCTGTGCCGCCCGGTCCTGGCCGATGGTCCCAGCCAGGCGCAAGCGGACACCCACGGCAGCTCGCCCCTGCCCGCCACCGGCGACACCGTGCAAGTACCCGCCAGCATGCGCGCGCTGTTCATCAGCACCCTGCACGAAGACCTGCAGCAGTTGCGCCTGGCCCTCGAACAGCGCGACCATCGGCGTCTTGGCGAGCGCCTGCACAGCGTCGCCGGGGCCCTCGGTGCGGTGCAGGCCAGAGCCCTGTCCGAGCAGTGCTGCGCACTTGAGGACGCGCTGGCCAACTCGCCGCTCGACGCTACCCTGGCGGCTAGGATGCGCGAGGTGCTGGACAGGTTGTCGGCCATGCTCGACAGCCTTGCATAGAATCAACTACAGCGCTGATAACGCATGGAAACCACCCTCTCATCCGCACCGGCTAACGGGTCGTCATTTATGGAAAAACTCAAGGTCATCATCGCCGACGATCACCCCATCGTACTGCTCGGCGTCCGTGAACTGGTCGAACGCGACCCGCGCTTTTGCGTGGTCGGCGAAGCCGTTTGCTCGCAAGGGCTGATCGAACTGCTCGAACGCCAACCCGTGGACATGGTCATTTCCGACTACAACATGCCGGCAGACTCACCCTACGGTGACGGGTTGAAACTGATCGACTATCTCAAGCGCCACTATCCCGCTGTTCGCATTCTCGTGCTGACCATGATTTCCAACCCGCTGATCCTCACGCGGCTGCAGGAGCTGGGCGTGGACGGTGTCATCCAGAAGAGCCAGCTGCACGGCGAAATCGAGAAGGCGCTCAACGCCGTGGCGCGCAACAGCACCTACCGGGCGCCGGAACCGGCGAGGCATTCGGTGGTGGCCTGCAACACCGCCATCGACCAACGGGTAGAAAACCTGTCGCCCAAGGAATTCGAAATACTGCGCCTGTTCGTGGCCGGCCAAAGTGTCAGCGAAATTGCCCGCAGCCAACACCGAAGTACCAAGACCATCAGTGCACAGAAAGTTTCCGCCATGCGCAAACTTGAAGTAAACAGCGACCAGGAATTATTGGCCTATTGCCTGGCAAGTCATATCTTCAATTAACCCAGTTTGATTGGCCGACCATTAAGATTCGTCTGATGGGCCAGGGAAACCACCTGACTTATTGTGAGCGTGCATTTAGTTGCAGCACTTACTCATTTTCATGTGGACATCAATATGAATAAATTCTCCCTGGCCGCACTGACCCTCGCGCTGATTACCGCTTCAGCCGGCGCCCTGGCTGCCGATCCTACCGGGCCAGTCAACGGTGGCAGCGGCAAGATTTCCTTCACCGGCGTGATCAACAATGACGCCTGTTCGGTCGACGGCGCCAATGCCGACCGCGTAATCGCCGTGGACATGGGCACCGTCTCGATCAAGGACATGGGCACCGCCGAGAACCCGAGCGCAGGCCGCGTGACCGGCAAGGACTTCAACCTCAACGTCAACTGCAACGTCGGCACCAAGGTGGCGATGGTCTTCGACGCCAACAGCGGCGGCTCGGGCCTGGTCACCGGCAAGAAGGTCTTGGCCCTGACCAAAGGCACCGGCACCGCGGCCAACGTCGGCATCGCCCTGCTCGACCCGAACGGCAACCTGATCGACCTGAGCTCGGCCGCTACCGCCAAGATCCAGAGCGACGTGCACGGCACTGGCGCTGCGGGCGGCGATGCCACCCTGAGCTTCTCCGCAGCCTACGTGACCACCGGCGCCGCCGGCACTGCCACCGCCGGTCGTGGTGACGCCACCCTGCCGTTCATCCTGCAGTACGAGTAATCGATTCGCCGCTGCTCCCCTGCGCGAGGCTCAACAGCCTCGCCACTTCTTCGTCCCGCAAGGTACCCCAACCATGTTGCGTCGTTCTCTGTATCCCGTTTTCGGGTTGCTGGGCATGCTCGTCGCTGCCCAGGCAACCGCCAGCATCTCCCTGAGCGCTACGCGCGTCGTGTTCGACGGTGCTCACAAGGAGGCCAATGTCACCGTGCGCAATGGCAACCAGGAAGTCCTGGTGCAGTCCTGGGTGGATGCCGGCGACAGCGCGCAGGCGCCGTTTGCCATTACCCCTCCCTTGGCCAGGGTGATGCCCAAGCAGGAACAACTGCTGCGCATTCTCTATGAGGGCCAGGGCCTGCCAACCGACCGCGAATCGGTGGTCTGGCTGAATGTGCAGGAAATCCCGCAAGCCACTACCCAGGCCAATACCTTGCAGTTGGCGGTGCGCCAACGCATCAAGATTTTCTTCCGCCCGGCCAACTTGCCCGGCAACGCCCTGCTGGCACCGGAACAATTGGTTTGGCAAGTAACCCGGCACGCCGGCAAGGCGCAGCTGAGCGTGAACAACCCCAGCCTGTATCACGTGTCGATGGCTGACATCGAAATCAAACGCGGTAACCAGAGCGTGTTCAGCGTCGATTCGAGCATGATCGCCCCCGGTGAACAAAAGACCTTCAGCTCGGCACTTTCGCAAGTGGACGGCCCGCTGACGCTCACCTTCAAGAGCATCAACGACTATGGCGCCCAGCATGGCTATTCCGTGCTGCTTAACCCTGCCCAGCCAGGTAGCGCCAAGCCTGCCGAACCCGCCATCAGCTTGTGACCGCATAACGCCCACCTCGCGCGCCCCGGTCGTGTGCGGCCTCCCGTGCCCAGCCCGTGCCGGGACATGAAATAGGTTCCTCGTATGTCTTTGTCCATCGCCCCCCGCTCCGTAGACGGTGCCGATGCAGGCGCGCGCGCGCTCAATGGCGGCACGCCTCGCCCGGCCTGGAAGCTCAATGCCCTGTCATTGCTGCTGTGCAGCGCGCTGCCCGGCCTCGCGACGGCGCAGGACGATCCCCAGCTGCTGGGCTTCAACACCACCTTCTTGCAAGGTGCGCAATCGGCGGTCGACCTGCAATTACTGCTATCAGCCAGCAACGTGTTGCCGGGCAACTATCGGGTAGACCTGTACAGCAACGAGATACTGGTGGGCCGGCGTGACATCGACTTCAACCGCAACCCCAATACCGGGCGCGTGGAAGCATGCCTGACCCTGGAACTGCTCGAGCAGTTGGGCATCGACATGGACAAGCTCAGGGCCCAGGGGCGCCTGGATACCGCACAGGCCTGCCACGACCTGCCGACGCTGATCGACCAGGCCAGCCTGAGCTATGACTCGGGTCACCTGCGCCTGTCTGCCAGCATCCCGCAGGTCGCCATGAAGCGCGGCCTGCGCGGCTACGTCGACCCGCAACTGTGGGACGCCGGGGTGTCTGCGGCATTCGTCAACTATCAGTTCAACACCAGCCGCAGCGCCGGTGATGCCGAGACCCGCATCAACAACAATCTGAGCCTGCGCAACGGCATCAACCTGGGCAGCTGGCGCTTGCGCAACGAGTCGAACTTCAGCAGCGGCACCGGGCGCCCGGACAGCTTCAAGAGCAACCGCAGCTACCTGCAGCACGACGTGACCACGCTCAAGGGCCAGTTCAGCGCCGGCGACATCTTCAGCGACAGCGACCTGTTCGACAGCGTGCGCTACCGGGGCCTGAAGCTGGCTTCGGACGAAGGCATGCGCGCCGACAGCGAGCGCGGCTACGCACCCGTGGTGCGGGGCGTGGCGCAGACCAGCGCCAGGGTCGAGATCCGCCAGAACAGCTACCTGCTGTACACCGCCAACGTACCGCCCGGCCCGTTCGAGATCAGCGACATCTACCCCAGCGGCTCCAACGGCGACCTGGAAATCACCATCATCGAGGCCGACGGTCGCCGCCGGGTCAGCGTGCAGGCGTTTTCCAGCCTGCCGCTGATGGTCCGTGGCGGCCAGGTCAAGTACAGCCTGTCCGCCGGGCGCTACAACAGCAACAGCGAGGGCCTGGCGACGCCGCAGATGCTCAGCACGACACTGGCCTACGGCCTGACCAACACCGTGACCGGCGTCGTTGGCCTGCAAGCCACCGACGACTACAAGGCGCTGGCCGTGGGCAGCGGCCTGAACACGCTGCTGGGCGCCTTTTCGCTCGATGTCACCCATTCCTCGAGCAAGGCCCAGGGCCAGACCACCCAGGGCAACAGCCTGCGGGCGCTGTACGCCAAGACCTTCACCGGCACCGATACCAACTTCACCCTGGCCGCCTACCGCTACTCCACCGAGGGCTTCCGCACCCTCACCCAGCATATCGAGGACCAGAGCAGCGACGCGATCAAGCGCAGCGGCAACTCCAAGACCCGCACCGACCTGACCATCAACCAGAGCCTGGGCCGCGACCGCGCACTCGGCAGCCTGTACCTGACGGCCACCGACCAGCGCTACTGGAACCGCGGTGGTTCGCAGAGCCTGTCCGCCGGCTACAGCAACAACTGGGGCGATATCTCCTACAACCTTGACGTCAGCCGCACCAAGGAGCTGGGAACCTCAGGCCCTGCGGGGCAGGACACCCAGTTCAACCTGTCGGTGTCGTTCCCGCTCGGCAGCCGCGCCCGCGCACCGCGGGCGTTCGTCACCGCCAGCACGCAGAAGGGCAACGACACCACCCAGGCCGGCATCAACGGCTACCTGTCGGAGAGCAGTGACACCTTCTACTCGATCCAGGGTGGTCACAGCCGCACCAGTGGCAGCTCGGCCTCGGCCAACCTGAACACCCGCACCTCGGTCGCCGACATCAGCCTGGGCTATAGCCAGGGGCGCGGCTACGACTCGCAGAACCTGAATATTGCCGGCGCCGTGGTTGCCCACCAGGGCGGTATCAACCTTGGCCAGACACTCGGCGAAACCTTCGCCCTGGCCGAAGTACCAGGTGTGAAAGGTGCGAAGATCAGCAACTACAGCGGCGTGGAAACCGGGCGCAATGGCTATGCGGTGATCCCCAGTGCCCAACCCTATCGGGTCAACTGGATCAGCCTGGACACGCGCGACCTGGGTGGCGACATCGAGATCGACAACGCCACCCAGCAGCTGGTGCCTCGCCGCGGCGCCGTGGTGCTTGGCCGCTACACCGGCAAGAGCGGGCGTCGGGTGCAGTTCGAGCTGTTCGACGAGCGCGGCCAGTTGATACCGTTCGGGGCTTCGGTCGAAAACACCGAAGGCCGGCAGTTGGCGATTTCCGACCCGAGCGGTAAAGCCTTGGTGCTGCTGGAGCAGGACCAGGGCAGCCTGACCATCAAATGGGGTGAGCGCCAGTGCGCGGCCCACTACGACCTGCCGGAACGGGACACGGCGGTCAACTACGAGCGCCAGCGCCTTATGTGCCAACCGTGACACCCGGCCTGTCGCGCAGCAGAGAATGCGCCTAACTGCCCGGCAGCTTTGGTATGATCCAGTCGCGATACTGCAAACGCAGTGCAACAGGGACTCCAGAGCTGATGAATCAGGCTGCGTCATGTCCTTGATTTCTGCACGGCCGGTTCATTTTTAGGTGAAAGCTGAAGTTTGATGCGAAAACTCCTGGCAAGCACCCTGGCGCTGGTGATGGCCGCCGCACTCTGTGGCTACGGTTTCTGGACCCAGCAGCGCCCGGAAGGCCATTACCTGTCCGACCTGCGCATCGAACTGGCGCTGAACCATGGCGTACCCGGTGAGCACGGCAACCTGCTCGGCGTCGAGCCGCTGCTGTACCCGGGCGACTACCAGAACCTGCAACGCCTGCACCGCAAGCTCGCGGCCTACCTGGAGCAGGCCCGGGCCCAGGGCCTGGTCGGCCCGCGCACGGTGGTGGTGCTGCCCGAGCACATCGGTACCTGGCTGTGGGCGCGCGGCGAAAAGAACGAGCTGTACCAGGTCACGCAAAGCCGTGAAGCCCTGCAATGGCTGGAGCTGAGCAACCCGCTGCGCTATGGCCTGGCCATGCTCGGTGCTGACGGCGACGACCGCCGCGCCGACGCACACCTGCGCATGAAGGCCGAACAGATGGCCACGGATTACCAGCAACTGTTCGGTGGCCTGGCCAAGGAATTCAACGTGACCCTGGTAGCCGGCTCGATCGTGCTGCCCGCCCCCTATGTGAAGCAGGGCGTACTGCATGCCGGCAGCGGCCCGCTGTTCAACAGCAGCATGGTGTTCGCCGGCGACGGCTCGCTGCTGGGCCAGCCACAGCGTCAACAGTTCCCTGACAGCGAAATGCGCCGCTATGTCCACGATGGCCGCCAGCAGCCTTTGCAGGTCGTGCAAACCCCCGCCGGGCGCCTGGGGGTACTGGTGGGCAGCGACAGCTGGTACCCGGAAAACCACCAGCAACTGGCCCGCCAGGCAGTGGAACTGATCGCCAACCCGGTGTTCCTCAGCGGCAAGGGCAGCTGGCAGGCACCCTGGCGTGGCAATCGCCACCAGGACGCCAGCGCCAGGTTGCCCTTGCAGCGCGGCGAAGTCAGCGAACAGGCTGCCTGGCAGCACCTGACCAAGGCCGCCGGTGCCAATGTCAGCAGCATGAGCGTGTTCATGCGTGGGCAGTTCTGGGAACAGGGCAGCGACGGCCAGGGCTTTGCCCACCAGGCTGGCGAACTGCTGGTGGGAACGCCCAGCCCTGGCGCCCGCCTGCTGAACCTGTGGCTGTAGGCCGATGGCCCGCCCCCGTGTGCGCCTGGGCGACCTTTCGGTCGGTTTTGTCCAGCCGCTGAGCGAGGCCCTGCGCGAGCTTGGCCACGCCCCTGAGCCGCTGTTGCAGCGCTATGGCCTGGATGCGGCTCGCCTGGGCGAGGCCAATGCACGCTTGTCGATACCGCGCTACATGCACCTGGGCCACGCCGCCATCGAACTGTGCGGCGAGGCTGCGCTGGGCCTGCACATGGGGCGCCTGAGCCGTCTGGCGCATGCCGGACTGGCCGGGGTCACCGCCGCCCAGGCGCCCTCCGTGGGCGAGGCGGCACGTACCCTGCTGCGCTTCGAACCGCTGTATGCGGCCAACTACCGTGGCCATTCCAGTTTTCATGAAGATGCCCAGGGCGCCTGGCTGCGCTTCTACTCGATCAGCCCCTACAACGCCTACAACCGGTTCGTCGTCGATTCCCTGCTCGCGGGCTGGTTGGCCCAGCTGAGCGACCTTGCCGGCACACCGGTCCAGGCAGAACGCCTGGAAATCGAATTTGCCGCCCCCGCCTACGCCGAGCGTTACCAGCCGTTGTGCGGCACACCTGTGCAATTTGCCGCCGAACGCAATCAATTGCGCCTGAGCCGCGCCACGCTGCAGCTGGCCAACCCCCGACACTGCCCAAGCACCTGGCAGCACCTGTTGCAATTGTGCGAGGCGGAGATGCTGCAACGCACGCGCGTACGCAGCCTGGGTGAGCGCATCACCCACCTGCTGGGCCCGATGCTCAATGGCGGTCGCGAACCGGACCTGGAAGAAGTGGCGCGGCACCTGCAACTGCCGACCTGGACCTTGCGCCGCAAGCTGGCCGAGGAAGGCACGCGTTTTCGCGACCTGCTCAACGAAACACGGCGCGACTTGGCCGAGACCTACATCCGCGATACGGAACTGGCCTTCGGCGAGATCGCCTATCTGTTGGGGTTTGCATCGGCCGAGGCATTCCAGCGCGCTTTCAAGCGCTGGACGGGCCTTACGCCGGGGGAGTTCCGCCGCAGCCAGCGGCGGGTGGGCTAGAGCTCGGTAGCGTCGTCAGCCGGTTCCGGAGTGTCCAGTTCATAAGCCTGGTATTCGAGAAGTTCTTCCTGATATTCGTCCATCGACCTGCGTCCTCTCATCTCATGATTTTATCGGTGTCGCCTTCAACCTAAGCAGGTGGAGTGAAGGAATGATGACAATCTTATGAGTGGTAAACGTAGCAGGTGTTCAGGACATAATCACCGGGTGTCTGTAACAGGGGATGTGTTCGCCCTGTGCCGGCCTCTTCGCGGGCTTGCCCGCTCCCACAGGATCTCCATAGGCTCTGGAACTTGCGCATTATCTGTGGAAGCGGGCAAGCCCCGCGAGAGGCCGGTACAGGCTAAAAATCAGAGGGCGGGCGAAACGGCCTCGGCAGGCTGCGCTTGCTGCTGTACTTCAATAGGAGCCGCCTCCGCCGGCGGCGCCACCGGCTGCGAGCCCTGGCTGTCATCCACCACCGGTGCCGCTACTGCCTCATTGGCTGGGGTAACGGCAGCCGGGGCTGGCGCCGCTTCCACCAAGGGTGCCGCTGCCGGGGCTGGTGCCACCGGTGCCACCGCAGCCTGCTCCGGCAGCCCCAGGGCAGGCGCGGGCGCTTCGGCCTTCGGCGCGGGCTCCTCGACCTTGGCCTTGCTTTCCTGCTGCGGCTTGGGCTTGGGCAGATAGCTCTCCACCAGGGCGAAATAGCGATCATAGAACTGCGCCGCCGTCACCGTCTCGCTGGCCACCTTGACCATGGAGTCGTCGCTGGAGCCGATCGGCATCGACACAGAACCCAGCACGCCAACGCCCAGGCTGGCCGAGGTGTTGGACTTTTTCAGGGCATAGCGGTCCTGCAGGGCGTTGGCGAACATGGTCGAGCGCTGCTCGTCGCTCACATCCGGCGCACAGGTAACGTTGAAGCTGATCTGCAGGTGATTCTCGCTGTTCTGCTGGAAACTCTTGTTGCCCATCACCTGGTTGGCACCGCTGCTGGTGATGATGTAGCCCTGGCTGAGCAAGGCGCGCCGGGCGGCCTCGCAAGAGCCGGCATCGCTCACTGGGAAGCTGCGCGAAAAGGTGCCCGAGTCATCGAAATTCTCGTGCTCGTAGACGGCGGCTTTTTTCGAGGAACAACCGGTCACGCCCGCCAGCACCAGGGCCAGCCCGAGCGCACCAAAGACGGAAGATCTGGTCATTGCGTATTCCGGGTAAGTCAGAAAGGTGCCTATTGTGCAACACACGAGGCTGGCACAGGAACCGCTGATCGGTGAAGAGTCTGTCAGATTCGTGTAAATCTGGGGCAAGGCCGGCGATGGCCAGGCGTAGAAACGAAAAAAGCGACCATGAGGTCGCTTTATCGTACTTCGAGGCGTTCAAGGGGCCTTGAAGTGAAGATGGCGCAGCGGACGGGACTCGAACCCGCGACCCCCGGCGTGACAGGCCGGTATTCTAACCGACTGAACTACCGCTGCGTATCATTCAGGCTTGCGCCCGATTGAAACCTGGGTCTACCCTTCCGGCTCAATGGCCTCAGGACAGGCACAAAAAAAGCGATGACTGGATCGCTTTTCTTGTATTTGCTTCAAGGTGTTCAAGGGACCTTGAAACGAAGATGGCGCAGCGGACGGGACTCGAACCCGCGACCCCCGGCGTGACAGGCCGGTATTCTAACCGACTGAACTACCGCTGCGTATCGTTCAGGCTTGCGCCCGATTGAAACTGGGATCAGTCCAAGGCAGCTTGCCTTGCGACTTCAGACCGGTGCCAGGCACCCATCTGTTATTGAAAAATGGCGCAGCGGACGGGACTCGAACCCGCGACCCCCGGCGTGACAGGCCGGTATTCTAACCGACTGAACTACCGCTGCGCAGTGCGCTCCTCTCTGGCTATCGGCTTCTTGCGAAACCTCGAGCACCAGGAACTTCTCAGGAAGTGGTGGGTGATGACGGGATCGAACCGCCGACCCTCTGCTTGTAAGGCAGATGCTCTCCCGGCTGAGCTAATCACCCTCGCGATGTTGCTTGTTGCGTTTGCTTCGCTGAGGCCGCGAAATTTACGCAGGTGGTGAAGCTAAGTCAATAGCCCCGTTGGATTTTTTTCAAAAAAGGTCGGTTGGCTGCACCGACCTCTTCACGGGCTTGCCCGCTCCCACAGGATCTCCACCGATCTTGACCTATGTGAAATACCTGTGGGAGCGGGCGTGCCCGCGAAGAGGCCAATACAGGATATGCAGAATGCTCAGGTGTAGATCATCTTGCGGGTCATGCCGCCATCGACCACGAACTCCTGGCCGGTAACGAATGCCGCCTGGCGTGACAACAGCCAGGCCACCATGGCCGCGACGTCTTCCACCGTCCCTACCCTGCCGGTCGGATGCTGGGCATGGTCGGCCTCGGTCAACGGTTCGGCACGGCGCTGCGACGGGTCGCGGGCGTCGATCCAGCCCGGGCTCACCGCATTGACGCGGATCTCCGGGCCGAGGCTCATGGCCAGGGCATGGGTCAACGCCACCAGGCCGCCCTTGCTGGCTGCGTAGGCCTCGGTGTCGGGCTCGGACTGCCGCGCCCGGGTAGAGGTCAGGTTGACGATCGCCCCGTTGTGCGCACGCAGGTACGGCGCACAGTGCTTGGCCAACAGCATCGGGCCACTGAGGTTGACCGCCAGCACGCGGTTCCACTGCGCCAGGCTCAGGCTTTCCAGGGTGTGGTTGTGCGGGTTGGCAATGGCCGCGTTGCACACCAATGCGTCCAGGCGGCCAAACTGTCCCAGCACCTCGGATACCCCGGCACTGACCTGGGCCTCGTCGGCAACGTCCATGGTAACGAACCAGGCGTTATCACCCAAAGCCTTGGCCACCTTGGCGCCACGCGGCCGGTCGAGGTCACTGAGCACCACCTGCCAGCCTTCGCAGATCAGCCAGGCGGCAATGCCCAGGCCGATGCCGCGCGCGGCACCGGTGACCAGGGCGACCCGGCCATTATGGCCGGGCGCAGCGCCGCCGATCTCGATCACAGGGCCGCCAGCCCGCGCGCCAGGTCGGCCTGCAGGTCGGCCACGTCTTCCAGGCCCACGGCAACACGGATCAGGCTGTCGCGGATACCCGCGGCTTCACGCTCCTGCGGCGTCAGACGGCCGTGGGAGGTGGTGGCCGGGTGGGCAATGGTGGTCTTGCTGTCACCGAGGTTGGTGGTGATGGAGATCACCCGGGTAGCGTCGATGAAGCGCCAGGCGCCCTCTTTGCCGCCCTTGACCTCGAAACTGACCACCGCACCGAAGCCACTCATCTGGCGCTTGGCCAGCTCGTGCTGCGGGTGGCTCGGCAGGCCGGCGTAATGCACCTTCTCCACACCCTCCTGCTGCTCCAGCCATTCGGCCAGTGCCTGGGCACTTTCGCAGTGCGCACGCATGCGCAGGCGCAGGGTTTCCAGGCCCTTGGTGAAGATCCAGGCGTTGAACGGGCTGAGGGTCGGGCCTGCGGTACGCAGGAAACCGACCACCTCCTTCATCTGCTCGGCACGCCCGGCAACCACGCCGCCCATGCAGCGGCCCTGGCCGTCGATGAACTTGGTGGCCGAGTGGAACACGATGTCGGCACCGAGCTTCAGCGGTTGCTGCAGCGCCGGGGTGCTGAAGCAGTTGTCCACCACCAGCATGGCACCGTGGGCGTGGGCGATCTCGCTGAGGGCAGCGATATCGACCAGCTCGGCCAGCGGGTTGGACGGCGACTCGACGATCAGCAGCTTGGTGTTGGCCTTGATGGCCTTTTCCCAGCCGGCCAGGTCGACCAGCGGCACGTAGTCCACCTGCAAGCCAAAGCGCTTGAAGTACTTCTCGAACAGGCTGATGGTCGAACCGAACACGCTTTGCGACACCAGCACGTGGTCACCGGCGCTGCACAGCGACATCACCACGGCGAGGATCGCGGCCATGCCGGTGGACGTGCCCACGGCCTGTTCGGCGCCTTCCATGGCCGCCAGGCGCTCCTCGAAGGCGCGCACCGACGGGTTGGTATAACGCGAGTAGACGTTGCCCGGCGTTTCGCCGGCAAAGCGCGCGGCGGCGTCGGCAGCCGTGCGGAACACATAGCTGGAGGTCAGGAACAGCGCTTCGCTGTGCTCGGCCTCCGGTGTACGGTGCTGACCGGCGCGCACCGCAAGGGTGTCGAAACCGACACCCTCGAGGTCACTGTCCAGCCGCCCGGCATCCCATTGATCCGTCATGCCGTCGCTCCCGAATCAGTTGTTGTACAGGTCGATGATCGCGCTGACTGCCTGGTTCTTGACCTTGGCCAGGTCATTGCGGGCTTGCTCGATGCGGTCGAGGTAGGCCTCGTCGATGTCGCCAGTGACATATTCACCGTTGAACACCGCGCAGTCGAAGTGCTCGATCTTGATCTTGCCGCCACCGACCGACTCGATCAGGTCCGGCAGGTCCTGGTAGACCAGCCAGTCGGCGCCGATCAACTCGGCCACCTGTTCGGTGGTGCGGTTGTGGGCGATCAGTTCGTGAGCGCTCGGCATGTCGATGCCGTAGACGTTGGGGTAGCGCACCGCAGGGGCTGCGGAGCAGAAGTAGACGTTCTTGGCGCCGGCTTCGCGGGCCATCTGGATGATCTGCTTGCAGGTGGTGCCGCGCACGATCGAGTCGTCCACCAGCATCACGTTCTTGCCGCGGAACTCCAGCTCGATGGCGTTGAGCTTCTGGCGTACCGACTTCTTGCGCGCGGCCTGGCCGGGCATGATGAAGGTACGGCCGATGTAGCGGTTCTTGACGAAACCTTCGCGGAATTTCACGCCCAGGTGATTGGCCAGCTCCAGGGCCGCAGTGCGGCTGGTATCCGGAATCGGGATGACCACGTCGATATCGTGGTCCGGGCGCTCGCGCTGGATCTTCTCGGCCAGCTTCTCACCCATGCGCAGGCGCGCCTTGTACACCGACACGCCGTCCATGATCGAGTCCGGGCGGGCCAGGTAGACGTGCTCGAAGATGCACGGCTGCAGTTTCGGCGCGTCGGCGCACTGCTTAGTGTACAGCTGGCCTTCTTCGGTGATGTACACCGCTTCGCCGGGTGCCAGGTCGCGGATCAGGGTGAAGCCGAGCACGTCCAGGGCCACGCTTTCCGAGGCGATCATGTACTCCACGCCTTCGTCGGTATGACGCTGGCCGAACACCACCGGGCGGATGCCGTTGGGGTCGCGGAAACCGACGATGCCGTAGCCGGTGATCATCGCCACCACGGCGTAACCGCCGACGCAGCGGCTGTGCACGTGGGACACGGCGGCGAACACGTCTTCTTCGGTCGGCTGCAGCTTGCCGCGTACGGCCAGCTCATGGGCGAACACGTTCAGCAGCACTTCCGAGTCGGAGTTGGTGTTGACGTGACGCAGGTCGGACTCGTAGATCTCCTTGGCCAACTGCTCGACGTTGGTCAGGTTGCCGTTGTGTGCCAGGGTGATGCCGTACGGCGAGTTGACGTAGAACGGCTGTGCCTCGGCCGAGGTCGAGCTGCCCGCCGTCGGATAGCGCACGTGGCCGATGCCGATGTTGCCGACCAGGCGCTGCATGTGGCGCTGCTGGAAGACATCGCGCACCAGGCCATTATCCTTGCGCAGGAACAACCGGCCGTCATGGCTGGTCACGATACCGGCAGCGTCCTGGCCGCGGTGCTGGAGGACCGTAAGCGCGTCATACAGCGCCTGATTGACGTTCGACTTACCGACGATACCGACGATGCCACACATGCGACGCAACCCCTACTTTGACGAAACTTGAGTGAATAGCGCTCAGGGCTTTGCCGGCCCGAGCAACTGTTCCTTGAACGGAAGATCAGCCGGAGTGCCGATCAGCCCACTGGGTGTCCACTGGCCGGTAAAACCCAGGATCAGGTTTTTCGACCAGTCGGCAACCAAGAGAAATTGTGGTATCAGGCGTGATTCCTGCCACCAGGTGTCCTGTTGAACCGGCCCCAGGCTGATCAGCCCGATGGCCACCACCACCAGCAAGGCCCCGCGCGCGGCGCCGAAGGCCATGCCCAGGAAACGATCGGTGCCGGACAACCCGGTCACGCGGATCAGCTCGCCGATGAGGAAGTTGATCATGGCGCCTACCAGCAAGGTGGCGACGAACAGAATGGCGCAGCCGGCGATGACACGCATCGACGGCGTCTGGATGTAGCTTTCAAGATATACCGAGAGCGAACCGCCGAACATCCAGGCAACCGCACCGGCAATGATCCAGATGAGCAAGGACATGGCTTCCTTGACGAAGCCGCGCTTGAGACTGATCAGTGTGGAGACGGCGATGATCGCGATGATCGCCCAATCAACCAGGGTAAATGCCACGGTGCTGCCTGCAGACGTTTGAGGCGGCGCATTTTACCAGAGCGGCGAGGGGTTGGGTAAGCGGAATGTCAGGTCGATTGGCGTTGGCTTCATCGCCGGCAAGCCAGCGCCGACAAGGATTGCGCGCCAAAGCGAAACGCACGACTTCTGCAGGAGCGGCCTTGTCGCGATCGGGCCGCGCCGCGGCCCCAGCAATTTCGGCCATAGCAATAACCGAGGGGCCGCGGCGCGGCCCGATCGCGACACGAGGCCGCTCCTACACGGACCGAGTCAGCCAGTATCAGCTGCGCTCGGGCTGGAAACGCACCACAAAGCCCTTGAGGCTGTTCTGGCGGTTGATCGCATCGCGCATGCGCTCGGCCTCGGCGCGCTCGATCAACGGCCCCACGTACACCCGGTTCATGCCACCCGCCGAGCGGACATAGGCGTTGTAACCCTGGCTACGCAAGGTTTGCTGCAGCTTCTCGGCACCGGCGCGGTTGGACAGGCTGGCCAGCTGGATGGACCAACTGACCGGCAGGCCATTGACGTCGATCTTCGAGGGCGCTTCCGGTTTGGCCACGGTGGCGGCCGAGGCCGAAGCGACTGCCGGCTTGGGCTCCGGCTTGGGCTCGACCTTTGGTGCAGGAGCCTGGGCCTTGGGCGGCTGAGCCTGCGCCTGAGCCTGGGCCTGCGGCGACGGCGTGATCGGCTGGCTGGGCGGGCTCGCCGGTGCAGTGGATTCTTCTACCACCACCGGGGGCTGTTGTGGCTCTTGCGCAATGGCCTGTGGCTCCGGCACGGCGACCGGTTCCACCTTCACTTCCGGCAGGTTTGGCATGGCCGGTGCCTGCGGGGCCTCGACGTGCACCTGGCGCATCTCGTCCTCGCGGGTGAACAGCATCGGCAGGAAAATCACCGCCAGCGCCACCAGCACCAACGCACCCACCATGCGCTGTTTCATCCCTTTATCCAGCACTGCCATCTACTCCACCCTCCTGGGCGTGCCGCTCCAGCCATTCCAGCGCCTGGGCAACACAGAAAAACGAACCGAACAGCAGGATCTGGTCATCTGCCGTCGCCTGCGCGCATTGCCCCTCGAGGGCGGCGTCGACGCTGGCATAAGACTTCACCGCGGCGCCGAGGTTCGTCAAGGCCGCAGCCAGCTCGGCAGCCGGGCGGCTGCGCGGGGTGTCCAGCGGCGCCACCGCCCAGTCATCGACCAGGCCCTGCAGCGGCGCGACAACGCCGTCCAGGTCCTTGTCGGCGAGCAGTCCGAACACCGCCAGGCGGCGCCCCTTCAGCGGGCGGGCGGCCAGGCGTCGCGCCAGGTATTCTGCGGCGTGCGGGTTGTGCCCCACATCCAGCAACAGCTCCACCGGCCGCCCCTGCCAGCTCAGCAGCCGGCGATCGAGGCGCCCGGTGATACGGGTATCCAGCAGCGCCTGGCGAATCTGCCCGGCGTCCCATGGCAGCCCCATCAGCAGGTAGGCCTGCAGGGCGAGCGCGGCGTTCTCCATCGGCAGGTCGAGCAATGGCAGGTCGGGCAACGCTACCGCCTCCCCCGTCGCGGCTGTCCCACGCCAGCTCCAGTGGCCATCGGCGCTGGCCAGGTCGAAATCGCGCCCGCGCAGGAACAATGGCGCAGCCAGCTCGGCGGCCTTGTCCAGCAGCGGCTGGGGCGGATCCAGGTCACCACACAGGGCAGGCTTGCCCTGGCGGAAGATCCCGGCCTTTTCAAAGGCCACCTGCTCGCGGGTATCGCCCAGGTAGTCGACATGGTCGACGCCGATGCTGGTCACCAGGGCCAGGTCGGCATCCACCACGTTGACGGTGTCCAGGCGCCCACCCAGGCCGACTTCCAGCACCACCGCGTCCAGTTGCGACTGGTAGAACAACCAGAACGCGGCCAGGGTGCCCATTTCGAAATAGGTCAGCGAAATATCGCCCCGCGCCGCTTCGACAGCGGCGAAGGCGTCACACAGGCGCTGATCGCTGGCTTCCTGGCCATCGATCAGCACCCGCTCGTTGTAACGCAACAGGTGCGGCGAGCTGTATACGCCGACCCTCAACCCCTGGGCACGCAGCAGCGACGCCACGAAGGCGCAGGTCGAGCCCTTGCCGTTGGTACCGGTCACCGTTACCACGCGTGGCGCCAGCTTGCCCAGCGCCAGCCGGGCAAGCACCTTCTGCGACCGCTCCAGGCCCATGTCGATGGCCGTGGGGTGCAACTGCTCGAGGTAGGCGAGCCATTCGCCCAGGGATCGTTGTTTCATCACGCGACGGCAGCCGCCTCACGCGCCTGCTCCGGGGTTTTCTGGCCAGTCATCTGCGCCAGCAGGCGGGCCAGACGCGGACGCAGCTCACCACGCGGGATGATCAGGTCGATGGCGCCGTGCTCCAGCAGGAACTCGCTGCGCTGGAAGCCTTCCGGCAGTTTCTCGCGTACGGTCTGCTCGATCACGCGTGGGCCGGCGAAACCGATCAGGGCCTTTGGCTCGCCGACGATCACGTCGCCGAGCATCGCCAGGCTGGCGGATACGCCACCGTACACCGGGTCGGTCAGTACCGAGATGAACGGGATGCCTTCTTCACGCAGGCGCGCCAGCACGGCCGAGGTCTTGGCCATCTGCATCAGCGAGATCAGGGCTTCCTGCATGCGCGCACCACCCGAGGCGGAGAAGCAGACCATCGGGCAGCGGTGTTCCAGAGCGTAGTTGGCGGCGCGCACGAAACGCTCGCCGACGATAGCGCCCATCGAGCCACCCATGAACGAGAACTCGAAGGCACTGACCACGATCGGCATGCCCATCAGGGTGCCGCTCATGGAGATCAGCGCGTCTTTCTCGCCGGTCTGCTTCTGGGCACCGGCCAGGCGGTCCTTGTACTTCTTGCCATCACGGAACTTCAGGCGGTCGACCGGCTCCAGGTCGGCGCCCAGTTCGGCACGGCCATCGGCGTCGAGGAAGATGTCGATGCGCGCACGTGCGCCGATGCGCATGTGGTGGTTGCACTTGGGGCAGACATCCAGGGTCTTTTCCAGCTCCGGACGATACAGCACGGCCTCGCAGGCCGGGCACTTGTGCCACAGGCCTTCAGGCACCGAGCTCTTCTTCACCTCGGAACGCATGATCGAAGGGATCAGTTTGTCGACTAACCAGTTGCTCATGCTTTCTTTCTCCAGTATCGGCAGGCAGCGGCCGCTATCGCCGGCCCTGCCCTTGAGCTCACAATCTTGTATGAAACGATGATGGACCGACCGCCGGGGCTTCCGGCGCGCCACTCCACCGCTAATGTGTCGTTCTGCCGCCTCAGGCGCAGGCGGCTGCCCAACAGGGCTGCGAAAGCTATGGACGATGGCGCGCAGCCAGCCGTCACATCTGCCATCACGCCTGTTTCACCGCCCGCACGAAGGCTTCGATCTTCGCCGCATCCTTGATGCCCTTGGCCTGCTCCACGCCGCCACTGACATCCACCGCGTATGGCCGCACCTGGGCGATGGCCTGGCCGACATTGTCGGCCGACAGCCCACCGGCCAGGATGACCGGCTTGCTCAGGCGCGCCGGTACCAGCGACCAGTCGAATGCCTCACCGGTACCTCCGGGTACGCCAGGTACGTATGTGTCCAGCAGAATGCCGCGGGCGCCGGCGTATAGCCGGCAAGCCGCCTCCAGGTCGTCGCCCGGGCGCACCCGCAGGGCCTTTATCCAGGGGCGCTGGTAGCCTTCGCAGTCCTGCGGGGTTTCATCGCCGTGGAACTGTAGCAGGTCCAGCGGCACCGCTTCGAGAATCTCGTTCAGCTCGCAGCGTGTGGCGTTGACGAACAGCCCCACCGTGGTCACGAACGGTGGCAGTGCGGCGATGATCGCCCGTGCCTGACGCACGTCCACCGCGCGTGGGCTCCTGGCGTAGAACACCAGGCCGATGGCATCAGCCCCGGCCTCGGCAGCGGCCAGTGCGTCTTCGATGCGGGTAATACCGCAGATCTTGCTGCGAACGTTGCTCATGGACAGCGAACCCTGCTGGTGGCAGTGAAAGGCCGGATGTTAACAAATGACGTTTGGCCCGTCAGTCAGCCAGTGCCTCGTAGCCGGTCAAAAAGTGTGGGCCGATGTAACGTTTGGGCAGGGCATACTCCTCGGGGTACTCCACCTGCACCAGGTAGAGCCCGTACGGGTGCGCCGTGACCCCGCCTGCGCGGCGATTGCGCCCCTCCAGCACCTCACGCGCCCAGGCCACCGGGCGTTCGCCGGCACCGATGGTCATCAGGACGCCGGCAATGTTGCGCACCATGTGGTGCAGGAAGGCGGTGGCGCGCACATCCAGCACGATCATCTGGCCATGGCGGGTAACGCGCAGATGGTAGATATGCTTGATCGGCGACTTGGCCTGGCACTGGCTGGCACGGAAGGCGCTGAAATCATGGGTGCCAAGCAGGTACTGCGCGGCTTGCGCCATGCGTTCGACATCCAGCGGGCGATGGTTCCAGGTGACCTCCTCGGCCAGGTGCGCCGGGCGGATCGGGTCGTTGTAGATGACGTAGCGGTAACGCCGGGCACAGGCCTTGAAACGGGCGTGGAAGTCGGCCGGCATCGGCCGCGACCAGACCACACTGATGTCATGCGGCAGGTTGAAGTTGGTGCCCATGGTCCAGGCGCGCTCGTCGCGCACGGCGCGGGTGTCGAAATGCACGACCTGCCCGCAACCGTGTACGCCGGCGTCGGTGCGCCCGGCGCAGATGACCGAGATCGGCTCGTTGGCCACCTTGGACAGGGCTTGTTCGAGCGCCTGCTGGACACTCGGCACACCGCTGGCCTGGCGCTGCCAGCCGCGGTAGCGCGCGCCTTTGTATTCCACGCCCAGGGCGATGCGAGAGTAGCCTTCGGCCGCAGACTCGGCGGCGGCGGTGTCGATGATGTCCAAGAGCATGAAACCTGTGGGGTGTACGTAATGGCGGGGATTATAACGACAACGGCAGCCGTGCAGGGCTGCCGTTGGATCTGCATTGCCTTGGCTGGCCCGCGAAGGCACCAGCCCTGCCTGCTTCAGATCAACCGGGAAAGCATGTCCTCGGCTTCCTGGCGCTGGCTTTCATCGCCATCCTTGACCACTTCGTCGAGGATGTCACGCGCCCCCTGGTGATCGCCCATGTCGATATAGGCACGGGCCAGGTCAAGCTTGGTGGCCACTTCGTCGCTGCCGGAGAAGAAGTCGAAGTCGAGGTCGTCCAGTGGCTCGGGCTCTGGCTGGGCAGCCGCGTCTTCGCTGGTGAAGTGCGGCTCCAGCGAGGGGGACTCGAGGCTCTGCGACAGCTTGTCCAGCTCGGCGTTGACGTCGTCCAGCTCGGAGGCAAAGCTCTTGGCTGCCGGCGAATCGTCTTCCAGCGACAACGACAGGTCGAAGTCGGACGGCAGGTCGAATTCGGACAATGGGTCGAACGCCGGCACGCTGTCGAAGGCGGCCAGTTCCGCAGCGACATCCACCGTGGGCTCGTCGGCCGCCGCCGGGGCAGCCGGGGCAACCGGCTCGCTGACATCGAGGTCGAAATCGGCCAGGTCGACCGTGGGTTGCGCTTCGGCTTGGGCCAGCATGGCCTCGAAATCGGCGTCGGCATCGGCCTGCAGCTCGGCATCGACGGCAAACGGCTCTTCTGCTGCCGGAACCTCTGGCGGCAGAGGCTCATCCAGTACCGGCTCATCCAGCACTGGCGCGGCCAGCGGGCCATCCTCGGGCAGGTCATCACCCAGGCTCAGGTCGAAGGCACTGTCCAGGTCCTGTTCGTCCAGGCCCGGCACATCGAGGGTCGGCACTTCATCGAAGGCATCCAGCTCGGCTTCCGGCTCGGGTGCTGCTTCAGGCTGCGCTGGCGCGACGGCCTCCGGCTCGACCGCCAACTCCGGCTCGAGGGTCGGCAGGTCGTCCAGCCCGAGATCGGCAGCCGCTGGGGTTTCAGGCTGATCCTGCAGCAAGCCCTGCACATACTGTTCGTCCATCTCGGCAGCCAGGGCCGCAGCACCGAGGCCGGCAGCAGCCAGGCCGAGCATGGCCGGGTAGCGTTCCTTCAAGCTGGCAACTGCGGCAGTGTTCTGCTCGCTGGTCGGCAGCTTGCGCTCCTGCTCGGCGAAGGCGCTCTGGTCACCCTGGCGGGCGTACACATCCATCAGTTGCAGGCGCAGGTCATCACGCTGCGGCGCGGCGGCCACAGCGGGCTCCAGCAGGTCGGCAGCACGGTTCAGGCGGCCGGCGGCCAGGCATTGCCCAACTTCCTCCAGCAGCGCGGCGTACGGGTCGGCTTGCGCCTCGGGCTGCGCTTCGACGGCCGCTGTCGGCGGTTTTTCCGCTGCTGCTGCGGCGGCGGCCGAAGCGGCGACCACGGCTGGCGACAGGGTCACGCTCGGCGCCGAGACCTCGACGCCCTCGAGGCTTGCGCTGTCGTTGTCGAAGCCTGCGCCCTGCTCTTCTTCCAGTGCGCGCGCCATGCGCAGATGTTTTTCGGCTTCCTGCTGGGCCTTGCGCTTGCGCGCCAGCAGCAACAGCAGAAGCAGCAGCACGAGGAATGCACTGCCGGCAATCAGCCCCAGCAGCAGCGGGTTGCCGGTGATTTCGTCCAGCACACCGCCAGGCTGCTCATTGACTGCTGCCTCGGTGGCTGGCGCCGGCTCGGGCGCCGTATCCACGGCGGCAGGTGCAGGCTTGACCACGGGTTGCGCATCGGCTGCAGGCTGGGCCGGGGCAGCTGCGCCCTGGGCCTCCAGCTGGGCCAACTGGTTGTTCTTCAGCTCGATCAGACGCTGCAGCTTGTCCAGCTGGCTCTGCAGGTCGGCCATGCGGCTCTTGAGCTCTTCGTTGTCGCGACGGCTGGTATCCAGGCTTTCCTCGGCCACGGCCAGCTTGTCGCTGAGTGCCTTGGCCTGGTCGGCGCCGGCCTGGGTGCCCGGGCTGACCAGGCGCAGGTTGTCGCCCTGGGCAATGCGCGCCGGCGCTGCATCGGCGGCACCGCGACGGGTGGCATCCAGCTGGCGGGCACGTGGGCCCAGACGGCGGCCTTCACGCCAGGCCGCATACTGCTCGGCCACCTCACGGGTCGCCTCGCCCTGCGCAATACTCTGGATCTGCTGCTGGTCGGGCAGGCGCAGCACCTGGCCCACCTTCAGCTGGTTGATGTTGTTGCCGATGAAGGCGTCCGGGTTCAGCGCCTGGATCGCGATCATGGTCTGCTGGATCGAGCCACCCTGGGTGTTGCGCGCGGCAATCTGCCACAAGGTGTCACGACGTTGGGTGGTGTAGCTGCCGGCACTGGTCACCGCCGGTGCGACATTGCCTGCCGCCGGCTTGTCGCCCTGGGCCTTGGCCTGGTCTAGCAGCACACTGTAGTCACGCAGCAGACGGCCCTGCGGCCACATCACCTGGACCAGGAACTTGACCACCGGCCCGGGCAGCGGCTGGCTGGAGGTTACCCGCAGCACACTCCTGCCGTTGGGGTTAATCACCGGCGTGAAGGTCAGGTCTTCGAGGTAAGGCGGCAGCGCCACCCCGGCCTTGCTGAACTCTTCCGGCGGCGCCAGGCTCGGCGCCACTTCGGCGGCGGTGAGGTCGCGCACGTCCAGCAGCTCGATCTCGGCGTCCAGCGGCTGGTTCTGTGCCGACTTGAGGGTCAACTCCCCCAGGCCCAGGGCATTCGCCATGCCTGATGACAGCGCCGATGCTGCAGCCATGGCCAGAACCAGTTTGCGAATTCGAAGCATGACCTCTTCCCTTGTATGAAGCGTCCTGAAACCTGCATGCGGAGCAGGACAAAATTGCTCGCCAGTATCTTTTACGGCATGTGTTTAATCAACAATTGCGCCACTTGCACGGCGTTCAGCGCGGCGCCTTTGCGCACGTTGTCGGTGGTCAGCCAGAGGTTGAGCTGCTGGTCTTCATCAACACCATGCCGTACACGACCAACATAGACCACGTCTTGGCCCACTGCGTCACCAACCGGGGTCGGATAATCGTCGCGTTCCACCAGTTCGACACTGTCGGCGGCCTCGAGTGCCTGTTGAATCGCCTCCAGGTCGACCGGGCGACGGCTCTGCACCGCCACACTGAAGCTATCGCCAAAAAACACCGGGACTTGAACACAGCTCACGGAAATCTTCAGTTCAGGCATGCCCAGTAGCACACGCAGCTCGCTGACCAGGCGCCGCTCCAGCGCGGTATGGCCCTGTTCATCGGCAGCACCCACCTGGGCCAGCAGGTTGAATGCGACCTGACGATCGAAGAAGCGTGGCTCCAGCGGCCGGGCATTGAGCAGCTCGGCGGTTTGCCGGGCCAGCTCAGTGACGGCTTCGCGGCCCTGTGCGGACACCGCCAGCGCCGCCATCACCTGCACTCGCTCGATATCCAGCAGGCCTTTGAGCGGTGCCAGCGCCACAGCCAGGGCAACGGCGGCCGAGCACGGGCTGACGATACGCGCAGGCAGCGCCAGGCCGGCCAGGCGTTCGGCGTTGGCTTCGGGCACCAGGGCCAGGGCGTCGTCCAGGCCGCCGGACAGGTCGATAACCGTACAACCCGCCTGCAGCGCCTTGCCGGCAAAACTGCGGCTGACGGCGGCGCCGGTGGCGAAGAAGGCGAGTTTGACCTGGGCGAAGTCGAAGCTGTCCACTTCGCGTACTTTCAGCTTCTTGCCGGCGAACATCACGCTGTTACCGGCGGACTCCATGCTGGCCAGCAGGTGCAGCGTGCCGACCGGGAAGGCCAGTTCTTCGAGGATCTGTACCAGGGCTTCACCGACGCTGCCGGTGGCGCCGACGACGGCGATGTCCAAAGGGTTTGTCATGGAAGGAATCCTTTTGCTGAAAACGGCGGGGGCGGCACTTTACTTGGATTGTCGATGTTTGTCTTTGCTGGCGTATCGTGGGTATGCGGGCTGAACGCGTGATCGCCGGTATGGGTGGGTCGCGGGGTTTTCGGCGCCTGTGAGATCGAGCGCCGCCCGCGCGGCTCATCGCGAGCTGCGCTCGCTCCTACGTTTGTTTCGGGCCAATCATTTCTGTGGGATTTGCGCGCGGCCCCCTTTGGCGCATGGCGTGCCATCGCGTCGTACCAACCAGGCGGTCGCGCGCGCCTGCCACAGGCGTTACTGGCCCGAAATAAACGTAGGAGCGAGCGCAGCTCGCGATGAGCCGCGCGGGCGGCGCTCGATCTCACAGGCGCCAACCATGTCGCGCCATACACTTGCCGCCCTACCCACCCCACAATCAGCTGCAAAAAAAAACCCGCACTGTCGCCAGCACGGGTTTTCGGTCACACCAGAACGATCAACGCTCCAGCAGGATCCGCAGCATGCGACGCAGCGGTTCGGCCGCGCCCCACAGCAGCTGGTCACCGACGGTGAACGCACCGAGGTACTGCGACCCCATGTTCAGCTTGCGCAAGCGGCCAACCGGAATATTCAAGGTCCCGGTCACCTTGGTCGGGGTCAGCTCCTGCATGCTGATCTCCCGCTGGTTCGGCACCAGTTTCACCCAAGGGTTGTGCTGGCTGATCATGCCTTCGATGTCGGCGAGCGGCACATCCTTGTTCAGCTTGATGGTCAGCGCCTGGCTATGGCAACGCATGGCGCCGATGCGCACGCAGATGCCGTCCACCGGGATCGGGCTCTTGAAGCGCCCGAGGATCTTGTTGGTCTCGGCCTGGGCCTTCCACTCTTCGCGGCTCTGGCCGTTCGGCAGCTCCTTGTCGATCCACGGGATCAGGCTACCAGCCAGCGGCACACCGAAGTTCTCGGTCGGGAACGCTTCGCTACGCATGGTTTCGGCAACCTTGCGGTCGATGTCGAGGATGGCGCTGGCCGGGTTGGCCAGGTCATCGGCCACCGCGGCGTGGGTAGCGCCCATCTGCTTGATCAGCTCACGCATGTTCTGCGCGCCAGCACCCGAGGCCGCCTGGTAGGTCATGGCGCTCATCCACTCGACCAGGCCGGCTTCGAACAGGCCACCCAGGCCCATCAGCATCAGGCTGACGGTGCAGTTGCCGCCGATGTAGTTCTTGGTGCCCGCGTCCAGTTGCTGGTCGATGACCTTGCGGTTGACCGGGTCGAGGATGATCACCGCGTCATCCTGCATGCGCAGGGACGAAGCGGCATCGATCCAGTAGCCCTGCCAGCCGGCTTCACGCAGCTTGGGGAAGACCTCGTTGGTGTAGTCGCCGCCCTGGCAGGTCAGGATCACGTCGAGGGTCTTGAGTTCTTCGATCGAATAAGCGTCCTTGAGTGGAGCAGTATCCTTGCCCACGTTCGGGCCTTGGCCACCGACGTTGGAGGTGGTGAAGAACACCGGCTCGATAAGGTCGAAATCCTGCTCCTCCAGCATCCGCTGCATGAGCACGGAACCGACCATACCGCGCCAACCGATCAGACCTACACGTTTCATCGCAACTACACCTTTGCTAAAAGTGGGCCGCCACCGGGAATTTGGGGTGGCGGGCCAGAGAGATTACAGATTCCGCAGCGCTGCGACTACTGCGTCGCCCATTTCCTGCGTACCCACCTTGCGGCAGCCTTCCGAGAAAATGTCGCCGGTGCGCAGGCCCTGGTCCAGAACCACGCTCACGGCCTTCTCGATCGCTTCGGCGGCAGCCACCTGATTGAAGCTGTAGCGCAGCATCATCGACACCGAGAGGATGGTCGCCAACGGGTTGGCGATACCCAGGCCGGCGATGTCTGGCGCCGAGCCGTGGCAAGGTTCGTACATGCCCTTGTTGTCGGCATCCAGCGACGCCGAAGGCAGCATGCCGATGGAACCGGTCAGCATGGAAGCTTCATCCGACAGAATGTCACCGAACATGTTGTCGGTCACCATCACGTCGAACTGCTTGGGTGCTCGCACCAGCTGCATGGCAGCATTGTCGACGTACATGTGGCTCAGTTCCACGTCCGGGTAGTCCTTGGCCACGTCCTCGACCACTTCGCGCCACAGCTGGCTGGACGCCAGGACGTTGGCCTTGTCCACCGAGCACAGCTTCTTGCCGCGCACACGGGCCATGTCGAAGCCGACCCGGGCAATGCGGCGCACTTCGCTTTCGCTGTACGGCAGGGTGTCGTAGGCCTGGCGCTCGCCGCCTTGTAGCTCGCGCTGGCCACGCGGCGCACCGAAGTAGATGCCGCCAGTCAGCTCACGGACGATGAGGATGTCCAGGCCGGAGACGATTTCCGGCTTGAGCGACGAGGCATCGGCCAGTTGCGGATAGAGGATGGCCGGGCGCAGGTTGGCGAACAGGCCCAGTTGCGAACGGATCTTCAGCAGGCCGCGCTCCGGGCGGATGTCACGCTCGATCTTGTCCCACTTCGGCCCGCCTACGGCGCCCAGCAGCACGGCATCGGCCTTGCGCGCACGCTCCAGGGTCTCGTCGGCCAGTGGCACGCCGTGCTTGTCGATGGCGGCGCCACCGATGACGTCGTGGGCCAGGCTGAAACCGAGCTGGAACTTGTCGTTGGCCAGCTCCAGCACCTTGACCGCCTCGGCCATGATTTCCGGGCCGATACCGTCACCTGGGAGAATCAGAATCTGCTTGCTCATGCTTTCCTCTATCCATTCACGCGGTGCGGCCAAGCGGGCCACACCGAAAAGTTCTTAACGCTCGGCCCACAACACCAGCACATCCGTGCTGAACGAACCATCGGCCTCGATCTGGTAATACTGCCGTACTTCTGCGCCCATGGCTTGCTGCAACTGGCGGATGGCCACGCGCATCGGCTCGGGGGTGCGCATGCGCTCGACCCAGCTGCCGAACTCCAGGCGCAGCGGCTGGCGGGTGTGGCTGCGCACGTGCAGGCCGGCCTCGCTGACCTGGCGCTGCCATTCGGCGGCGGAGTAGTCGCGTACGTGGCTGGTGTCGCGCAGCACTTCCACCGTTTGCAGGTAGGTATCGAGCAACGGGCTACCGGGCGACATGACGTCGATGAAGGCCGCCACGCCGCCCGGCTTGAGCACCCGGCGCACTTCGCGCAGGGCCAGGCCCAGGTCGCTCCAGTGGTGGGCCGAGTAGCGGCTGAAGACGAAGTCGAACGAGGCGTCGGCGAACGGCAGGCGTTCGGCGGCGCCGCGTTCGGTGGTGATATTGGCCAGGCCGCGCTCGGCAGCGGCACTGGCGACCACGTCGAGCATGGCTTGCGAGAGGTCGTAGGCGACCACTTCGGCAACCAGCGGGGCGACGTGGAAGCTGACATGGCCGGCACCGCAGCCCAGGTCCAGCACGCGGGCATGGCCCTGCCCCGCCAGCGCGGCCTGCAGCAGGGCGAATTCGCTGCCCTGGGCGTGTACGGCGCTGCTGAGGTAGGCGCTGGCCTGTTCGCCGAACTGGCGTTGGACCACATCGGTGTGGGTGGTGCTGGTCATGTCTCGATCCTTTTGGTTTCTCGCTGCCTGTACCGGCCCTTTCGCGGGCACGCCCGCTCCCACAGGTACAGCGCTGCTCTCTGTGGGAGCGGGCGTGCCCGCGAAGAGGCCGGTACTGCCACCTACAAACAATCAGGCATCACGGAACAGCCAAGGCTGCGCTGCGCGATGCTTGCTTTCGAAGGCCTTGATCGCATCGCTGTCCTGCAAGGTCAGGCCGATATCGTCCAGGCCGTTGAGCAGGCAGTGCTTGCGGAACGCGTCGATCTCGAAGTGCAGCACCTTGCCATCCGGGCGGGTCACGGCCTGCGCCTGCAGGTCGATGACCAGCTGGTAGCCCTGGTTGGCTTCGACCTGCTTGAACAGCTCGTCGACTTCCTCATCACTGAGGATGATCGGCAGCAAGCCGTTCTTGAAGCTGTTATTGAAGAAGATGTCGGCAAAGCTCGGCGCGATCACGCTGCGGAAGCCGTACTCGTCCAGCGCCCACGGCGCGTGCTCACGGCTCGAGCCGCAACCGAAGTTCTCCCGCGCCAGCAATACGCTGGCACCCTGGTAACGTTCGTGGTTGAGCACGAACTCTTTGTTCAACGGGCGCTTGCTGTTGTCCTGGTAGGGCTGGCCCACATCCAGGTAACGCCACTCGTCGAACAGGTTGGGGCCGAAGCCGGTGCGCTTGATCGACTTCAGGAACTGCTTGGGGATGATCTGGTCGGTGTCGACGTTGGCACGGTCCAACGGGGCGACGAGGCCAGTGTGCTGGGTAAAGGCTTTCATGCTGCGCTCCCTTGGATCAACTCGCGGACATCGATGAAGTGGCCGGTCACCGCGGCGGCGGCGGCCATGGCCGGGCTGACCAGGTGGGTACGGCCACCGGCGCCCTGACGGCCTTCGAAGTTGCGGTTGGAGGTGGACGCGCAGTGCTCGCCGCTCTCCAGGCGGTCCGGGTTCATCGCCAGGCACATCGAGCAGCCTGGTTCACGCCATTCGAAACCGGCTTCGAGGAAGATCTTGTCCAGGCCTTCGCGTTCGGCCTGGGCCTTGACCAGGCCCGAGCCCGGCACCACCAGCGCCTGCTTGACGTTGGCAGCGACCTTGCGGCCCTTGGCGATCGCGGCCGCGGCGCGCAGGTCTTCGATGCGCGAGTTGGTGCACGAGCCGATGAACACGCGGTCGAGCTTGATGTCGGTGATCGCCTGGTTGGCGGCCAGGCCCATGTATTTGAGGGCACGCTCGATCGAACCACGCTTGATCAGGTCCGGCTCGGCAGCTGGGTCCGGCACGCGCTGGTCGACGGCCAGGACCATCTCCGGCGAAGTGCCCCAGCTGACCTGCGGCTTGATTTGCGCAGCGTCGAGCTCGACCACGGTGTCGAACACCGCGTCAGCGTCGGAAACCAGGCCTTTCCAGGCTGCGACCGCCTGTTTCCACTGCTCACCCTTGGGCGCGTACGGGCGGCCTTCGACATAGGCAACGGTTGTGTCGTCCACCGCTACCAGGCCTACGCGGGCACCGGCCTCGATGGACATGTTGCAAATGGTCATGCGGCCTTCCATCGACAGTTCGCGGATGGCGCTGCCGGCAAATTCCATGGCGTGGCCGTTACCACCGGCGGTGCCGATCTTGCCGATCACCGCCAGGACGATGTCCTTGGCGGTAACGCCGGCAGGCAACTGGCCTTCCACGCGCACCAGCATGTTCTTCATCTTCTTGGCGACCAGGCACTGGGTCGCCAGCACGTGCTCGACTTCGGAAGTACCGATACCGTGGGCCAAGGCGCCGAAAGCGCCATGGGTGGAGGTGTGCGAATCGCCGCAGACCACGGTCATGCCCGGCAAGGTGGCACCCTGCTCCGGGCTGATGACGTGGACGATGCCCTGGCGCTCGTCGTTCATCTTGAATTCGACGATGCCGTATTCGTCACAGTTTTCGTCGAGGGTCTGTACCTGCAGGCGCGACACCTGGTCGACGATGGCCTCGATCCCCCCCTTGCGCTCGGGCGTGGTCGGCACGTTGTGATCCGGCGTGGCGATGTTGGCGTCGATGCGCCAAGGCTTGCGGTTGGCCAGGCGCAGGCCTTCGAAGGCCTGGGGCGACGTCACTTCGTGGATGATGTGGCGGTCGATGTAGATCAAGGACGAGCCGTCATCGCGGCGCTTGACCTCATGGGCTTCCCAGAGTTTGTCGTAGAGCGTTTTGCCAGCCATCAGACTGTTCCTCATCAGCGTCTTTCTATGCCAAAGACCCCTTGGCTTGTGCGGTCGATGCTAGGGGTTTAGATTGAATAACTCAAATTCATAATTTTTATGCTTTGGATAACCAACAGGAATTCAAACCATGGACCTGGCCAACCTCAGCGCCTTCATCGCCATCGCCGAAACTGGAAGCTTTTCCGGGGCAGCCGAACGCCTGTTCCTGACCCAGCCAGCGGTCAGCAAGCGCATCGCCGGGCTGGAGCAGCAACTGGAGGTGCGCCTGTTCGACCGGCTGGGCCGCGAGGTCACCCTGACCGAGGCTGGCCGCGCCTTGCTGCCGCGCGCCTACCAGATCCTCAATGTCCTGGACGACACCCGCCGAGCGTTGACCAACCTCACCGGCGCAGTGAGCGGCCGCCTGACCCTGGCCACCAGCCACCATATCGGCCTGCACCGCCTGCCGCCGCTGTTGCGGGCCTTCACGCGCCAATACCCAGCCGTGGCGCTGGATATCCAGTTCATGGATTCGGAACAGGCCTACGACGAAATCCTGCATGGCCGCGCCGAGATTGCCGTAATCACCCTGGCACCCGAACCGCACCACCTGGTCAAGGCCGTGCCGGTGTGGGACGACGCCCTGGATTTCGTCGCCGCCCCTGAACACCCACTGGCCGCCAACCATGCGGTGAGCCTGGCCGACGTCGCGCGCCACCCGGCAGTATTCCCGGGCGGCAATACGTTCACCCACCATATCGTGCAGCGCCTGTTCGAAAGCCAGGGCCTGACTCCCAATATCGCCATGAGCACCAATTACCTGGAAACCATCAAGATGATGGTCTCGATCGGTTTGGCCTGGAGCGTGCTGCCGCGCACCATGCTCGATGAACAGGTTGCACGCATCAGTTTGCCGGGCATACAGCTGTCGCGCCAGCTAGGCTACATTTTGCACACGGAGCGCACGCTATCGAACGCCGCCAGGGCATTCATGGCCCTGCTCGACAGCCACGCGGGGCCCGCCTGACTGGCTGTCAGCCCGGTTTTCCACCTCCAAAGGACGCGTCATACGCCAAAGGTCTGGTACCGATGCCCAAATCAGCGAACCGCTTTCCGCGCCTGCCGCGCATCCCTGCGGCCGATCCACAGGAGTCGGAACAGGCCTGGCAGAACGCCCCGCAATTGCTGGCAGCGCTCAACGGAGCGCGCCTGGGCGCCTGGCTATGGGACATACAGACCGGCCGGGTGAGCTGGTCGCGCGGTACCCAGGCGCTGTTCGGCTTCGACCCGCACAAGCCACTACCCAGCGATATAGACTATCTCGATTTGCTGCCAGAAGAAGACCGCGCCCGCACCCGCCAGCTGTTCCAGGCCGTGGTCAACGGCGAGCCGGCGGAAAAAGCCATGCGCCACCGCATCCGCTGGCCAGACGGCAGCCTGCACTGGCTGGAGATCAACGGCAGCCTGACCCATGACCAGCACGGCCGGCCGCAGATGATCGGGGTCATCCGCGAGATCACCCGCCAACGCGAACGGGAAACCGCGCTGATCAACTCGGAAAAGCGCTTCGCCACCCTGTTCCACCTCAGCCCCAACGCCATTCTGCTGACCCGCCGCCACGACGGCATGATTTTCGAAGTCAACCAGCACTTCGAAAACATGTTCGGCTGGCCCGGCAGCCAGGTGATCGGCAAGACCAGCCTGGAACTGGGCCTGTGGGTCAACCCCGAACAGCGCCACCAATTGCTGGAATCGACTCGCACCAGCAACGGCCCGTTGAACCTGGAAGTCCAGTTCCGCGCCATCAGCGGCAAGGTGCATGACGGCATACTCAGCACCCAGGGCATAGAGCTGGAAGGCGTGACCTTCCTCCTCAGCACCTTCATGGACACCACCGAACGCAAGCGCGCCGAACAGGCGCTGAAGGAAAGCCAGGAGCGCCTGGACCTGGCCCTGGACTCGGCACAGCTGGGCACCTGGGATTGGCATATACCCAGTGGCATGCTCTACGGCTCGGCCCGCGCCGCGCAGCTGCATGGCCTGCCGCCGATCCCCTTTCACGAATCGTTCGACGCATTCTTCGAAGGGGTGCCGGAGCAAGAGCGCAACGCGATGCGCCAGACCTACCGCAGCCTGCGCGAAGGCCCTGCCGGCAACTACCAGATCACCTACCAGGTACAGCTGGAAAACGGCGTCTCGCGCTATATCGAAAGCCGCGCCCGGCTGTACCGCGACGAGCAGGGCAACCC